>PMBY01000128.1 GCA_003153875.1 Myxococcales bacterium
TACTGGCTCTTGCGGCAAGAAGCCGAATGGGCAGCCTTGCGCGAATCCCAGCGAATGCCTGTCGAGCCAATGCGTGGACGGCGTGTGCTGTGAGAATAGTTGTGCCGGCGCCTGCCAGAGCTGCAACTTGCCCAGCTCGCCCGGGCGATGCTTGAACGTGGCCAGCAACGCGCCCGATCAGCACAAGATCTGCCAGGATCTGGGCGCGACCTCCTGCTCGACAAACGGACTGTGCGACGGCAATGGGGCCTGCCAAGACTATCCGGCCGCAACCCCATGTAGCCAGGAGACCTGCGTGGCCGGGCTTCACACTCCGGCGTCCCAGTGCGACGGCTCGGGCAAGTGTGTGCCCTCGGATCCGATTGGCTGCGATCCCTACGTGTGCAACGGTCCAACTTGCTACAAGAGTTGCACCAGCAGCAGCATCCAATGCATCTCGGGAAAGTTCTGCACCAATGCCTCCTGTGGTCCCAAACTCGGCGGGGCAGAATGCAGCGTGGGGACCGAGTGCCTGTCGACTTTCTGCGCCCAGGGTGCGTGTTGTGACAGTGCGTGCCTGGGGGCCTGCATGGAATGCAACCTGAAGGCGGCACCCGGCCACTGTACTGCCGTGGCCGACAAATCCCAGGATCCGCAGAACATCTGCACCGCGAAGTCATCCGACACCTGCAGCACTACAGGGACCTGTTTGAGCGGGAAATGCGCGCTCTTCGACAAGGGCACCAATTGCAAAGCCGCTTCCTGTGCGACCACATCTTCAGTCACGCCGGCCTCGACCTGCGACGGGACTGGGTCATGTGTTCAGCCGGCCGTGGTCACGTGCACCAATCAGACATGCGTGTCGGGGTCATGTCAGGGCGTATGTGGGCCCCCCGGGGAGGTGCAATGCCTCGGCAACGGAGTGCAGACTTGCGGGGCAACAGGTAACTGGAGCGCCGCGGTCCCGTGCAAGAGCTCCGCCTGCCAAGGAGGTGCATGCACAGGCCTTTGCACACCCGGCGACAAGCAATGTTCGGGAGGCACCGGCATCGAAACGTGCGGCTCGAGCGGACAGTGGCCGAAGCCAGTGCCCTGTGCGACGGGGTACCTCTGCACGTCGGCCGGAGACGCAGGCGCAGACACCTGCGCCAGTTCTTGTACCGTCGCGAACCAGAAGACCAATTGTGACACGGGAGCGGGATACGCTTGTTCAAGTACCGGGACTTGCAAGAAGGCCCCCGGGCAATCCTGCGCAGTTGACGTCGATTGCGGAAGCGGCTATGTGTGCAACCAGAGCGGCCCGAGCGGTGTGTGCTGTAACAAGACCACGACAGAATGTAATGACGGGTTGGCTTGCACAACTGATAGCTGCACCAGCACGCCCGGAACCTGCACCAACACCCCCACGAACGGCAACTGTGCCATCGGCGGCGCGTGCTATGCCGGCGGCACCACCAACCCGACGAACCAGTGCCAGCAATGCACCGTCGCCACCAGCCAGACCGCCTGGACTTTGAAGCCCACCGGAACTGCCTGCGACGATGGGAATGCCAACACGGTCGGCGACGTCTGCACCAATGGCACGTGCGCGGGTGTGGATCACTGCATCGGCGTGACCTGCCCCGCGCCGGCGGCGTGCCACTTGGCCGGCACTTGCATCAACCACACGACGGGTGCGTGCTCGAATCCGACCCAGACGGACGGAACTGCCTGCGACGATGGGAATGCCAACACGGTCGGCGACGTCTGCACCAATGGCACGTGCGCGGGTGTGGATCACTGCATCGGCGTGACCTGCCCCGCGCCGGCGGCGTGCCACTTGGCCGGCACTTGCATCAACCACACGACGGGTGCGTGCTCGAATCCGACCCAGACGGATGGAACTGCCTGCGACGATGGGAATGCCAACACGGTCGGCGACGTCTGCACCAATGGCACGTGCGCGGGTGTGGATCACTGCATCGGCGTGACCTGCCCCGCGCCGGCGGCGTGCCACTTGGCCGGCACTTGCATCAACCACACGACGGGTGCGTGCTCGAATCCGACCCAGACGGACGGGATGGGCTGCGATGACGGGAATGCGTGCACGCAGAACGACGTGTGCACAGGCGGAGTCTGTGGCGGCACCAGTTATTTCTGCCCTGCCCCTGACCAGTGCCATCAGGGGACGGGGACGTGCAACGGAGACGGGACGTGCAGTTTTGCCAACCAGCTCGACGGCACAACCTGCAACGACGGAAATGCGTGCACCAATCCCGACACCTGTCAGGGGGGAAGCTGTGTCCCAGGTCCAGCCGTGGACTGCGGCGGACCTGCGTGCGTTCCGCCTACTGGCTGCCCACTCTGACTTTGCCGCGCTGGCGGTGCTCGGGTTGCTAGAAATCGTCGGGGGATAGTTTCCCAGCGCGTGGATTGGGAGATTCATTGTGGGCCGGCGGTGCTGTCGACCTCGCGGCTGACGTGGCCTGGGGCAGTGAGCCTCCAATGGCAGCGGCCCGACCGATCCGCAACCGTTGCGGAAAAGTCGCGACCAAACCGCAAGTAAATGCGGTCAATTCGTCCCACAAAGCGTACCCATGCCAAAGCCATCGAGCGAGATCTCGACAAGAAGATGATCTTGCTTTCCGGTCCTCGTCAGGTGGGGAAATCCTATCTAGCGCGCTCGATCGCGGAGGGTTTTCGTGCGCCGCAGTACCTGAACCATGACAACGCCCAGGATAGCACGGGCACTTGTGATGGGAGTGGTTCATGTCAGCAGAACTCGAGATCCTGCGCCCCGTACCTCTGCGTGAGTAGTCAGTGCTCAACGACTTGTACGACTGCAACGGACTGCGCACCCAACTGCTCTTGCGATACAAGTTCAGGCACAGGTGTTTGCCAGCCGCCCCCCTAACCCTTCGCCTCCCCCGCAGTCTTCGCGCGCTCACTCCCTCAAAAATCGTCGTTCGACAGTTTCCCTGCGCGCGGGGCGGAGGGCTTGGGCCGCTCACGCGGGGCTGCTGGTTTCGGGCTGGATATGGCCTGAATCGGCGGGGCGGCGGCGGCCGGCTTGCCGGACTTGGGCGCGTGCGAACGACGGGCAGACGCATGCGCCTTCGCGGGGGGCGGTTGCGGCGGCAATTCATTGATATGGGAACCCTGAAAGGGTTCCCATGCCCTCCCGCGATGGGGCGCCGCCGGCGAGGGCGCGCGCGAAGCGCGCGGGGTGGGCAGGGTGGGCTGTCCGTCCCGAAGGGCCGGCGGGCTCCCCACGCGACTTGACGGAACGACCACGGGCAGGGNNGCATAGTCTTGGGTCTTGGCCGGCCGTGCGCCGTGGTGGCCAAGGGACTTGGTCAGCCAAACCGCTAGAACCGCCACGATGATCAGCACGCCCCCGATGGCCGGGCCGAGCCGGCTGCGCTTGCGGGGCAGCTGGCCTGCATCTTGAGGATCGACTTCCTCGGCCTCTGCCTCGGATGTTGGGACTTGGGCCTGGGTCCCCGCCGGCTGCGGTCTTGGCGGGAGATCGGGCTCTGCCGCGGACAGCGTCTTCTCCGTGGTGCGTTCCTCGACAGGATCACGCACGATCGCCTCGGCCGATATGGAAGAAGGTCCCGTCTCGGGCGCTGGCGTGTGGACTGCCGCGGGGGCCAGGCAGCGCACGCCGGAACGGTCCAGCTCGACAGCGAGCGAGACCAGAGCGGGCCGGCAGGCGTGGGCAAAAAGGTTCGCAGCCTCGGGCGTGGCGAACATTGCGACACCCATGCCGGTGCGCCACGCGCTGGTAGTCTTGGCGACGCCACCAATCTCCTTGGCCAGATCAATGGCCCGCATGAAGGACCCTGATTGCAGGGGAGCCGAAGCGGCAGCCGCAAGTTGCGTGATGCAATGCCCGTAGCGCCCGGCCGCGGCGATGGCGGCGGTGGCGTTGCCCGCAGACAGTCCGGCCGAGAAACGGCTGGCCTGATCGAGCAGTTCATTGGCGATCTGCGCGTAGGCCACGCGGTTGCGTTCGGCGAATTGGCGCACGCTCGACAGCCAGCCCTCGGGAAACAGGGCATGTCCCGTCTGAAAGACGACCAGGTGCAGCCCCGCCAGCGGTGCCAAGGCTTCCACGCGAGGGGCGGCGGCGGCCAGGGTGACGACCTTGATCAGGCCGCCGTTTAGGGCGGCGGCCAGTTCGCCGTCCGCGGCGATCCCTTCGTGAACGGCGCGAAGACCAGCTTCGGCCACCACCAGAATCTCATCTCTTCGCTCGCTGATGGACTGTCCCGCCGTCTCGAAGACAGCGGCGGCGGTGGCCACGGCAATGGCGGGTGCGGTGTCAAAGGTCAGGCCCTGCCCGTCCGTGGAAGCTTTGGCTGGGCTGAGCAGAACCGAGCCCGCAGGCAAGGCCGCAGCGGCTTCGCCTAGGTGGGTCTTGGCGCGCTCGACCACGGCGGCCACCAGCGGCGAGACAGGCGACACATCGGGGAAGTACTGCGCCGTCGCGTAACTCGAGAGCGCGGCCAGCACGGCCACCTCTTCCTCGGGCAAGGCAAACTCGCCCACCAGGAGGATAGCTCCTGGCGCGACGACGGTGGGTGTGCCCACCAAGGTGGTTCGTTCGCGTCTCATTCGAGGTATCTATGTAAAATAGCCGCGCGTGGCCGCGAGGCCAGTTTCTGCTTCTAGCTTCGACAGATTGGCGGTGCCTGCTGAAGGCGCCGATTCTGCGTCTGCGCGCTTGGCCCGTGATCCACGAGGGGGAACGCGGGGCCCTGCTCATTTCACGATTGCGTTGCCCTTGTCGGTATCGCCTTGCCGTGGTAAGGCATATAATAACCAGGACACACATAAGCCTACCCGGGGGTGGATGAGCAGCACGTTCTGTTTCCTCCGGTTACTATAGGGGTGCGGAGTGAGGAAAGCCAAAGCCCAGCCTGACAACACGGTCAATGCCATCCTGCGGGCAGGCCAGCTCGTGGATGGGAAGTACCGGGTTGAGCGCCTGATTGGCCAGGGCGGAATGGCGGCGGTGTGGGCCGGGACNNCGGGTGAACCATCCCAACGTCGTGACGGTCTTTGACGTCATCGAACATGAGGGAATGCCTTGCATCGTGATGGAGCTGCTCGACGGAGAGCCACTGGGGAACTTCATCGCCTTCAGGGGATTTCTCACCGTCAGCGAAGCCACGATGGTGCTGCTGCCCGCCATGCGGGGGGTGGCCGCCGCCCACTCACAGGGTGTGATCCACCGCGATCTGAAGCCGCAGAACATCTTCATTTGCATCGGGCCCGATGGGCGCGTGGTGACCACCAAGGTGTTGGATTTCGGCATTTCGGTCATGATGGAGCGAATGATGGACCACTCGGCAGGGCCGGCCCCGGCCTTGGCCATGGGTACCCCCGCCTATATGTCTCCCGAGCACCTCAAGGGTTCGGCACGCATCGATGAGCGTTCCGATGTGTACGGGTTCGGCGTCCTGCTGTACGAGGCGTTGACCGGACAGATACCGTTCCCGGGTGAACCAGGACCTGAACTCTTCCAGCGCATCTTGAACGAACCGGCACCACCATTGGCGGCGCTACGTCCTGACTTGCCGGCTGGCTTGGTTGGCATCGTCGAGAAGGCCATGGCCAAGAGGCCAGGGGATCGCTATTCGAACCTGAACCTGCTGCTGGGCAGTATTGAAGACGAGTTGGCGCCGGCCACTCCTGCCCCGCGCGTGCTTACACCCATTGCGGGGGTGCCCGAGTCTGTCTTGAGCGAGCATTCGTCGGGAAGTTCTGCGGTGCAAGCCGCTGTCGAGCGGGAGCCAACCGGGCCGTTCCCCGAGACGCAGCTTTTCATCTCTCCGCCCGCGGAAAACGACAACCCGCCGTTTGGAGCGGGCGAGCCCGACTCTGCTCCACCCGCTCCAGTGCCGGAGATTCCCAGTTCTGTGGTGCAAGCCGTTCTCGAGCAGGAACCATCCGGGCAGTTTCAGGAGACGCAGCTCTTCATCGCGCGGCCTACTGAAAAGGACATCCCGGTGGTTGCCACGGATGGGCAGGCTGACGATGGATCCAGTGATGGCCAGGCTGCTGGCGGATTCAATGATGGCCGAGCTGATGATGGAGTCGATGATGGTCTGCAAGCGGTAGCGCTTCCGCTGCCGATGGAACCAGAGGCAAGCTCCTCGTTTCAAAAGACTTCGCAGATCACAGTCCCGCTTTCGGGCCTCCGATCACTCGCCATCTTTCAAGATCGGCGTGTGGTGGTGGGCGCGGGGTGCGCGATCGTGCTGGGGTTCGCGGTGTGGATGGTCGTGCGAAGCACGGGTGATGACCAAAAAGCGGCCCGAGCACCAATCGCCAATCCCGCGCCGGCAGCGAGCAAGCCCCCCCCTCCGCCCACGCTTCCTGCGCCAGAAGCGGCCAACCCCGCTGTCGCAGTCCCTGCGCCAGCAGTAGCCAGTCCTGCTGTCGAGGTTCCTGCGCCAGCAGCAGCCACCCCTGCTGTCGAGGTTCCTGCGCCAGCGGCGACCACCCCTGCTGTCGAGGTTCCTGAACCGTTGGTAGCCTCGCCATCCCCAGCCAAGCCAAGCGCGCCTGCAGCGACCGAAAATCGCGAAGTCACGCGTCCTGTGCGCGACGCGCCTGTTTCGGCCACTCCCCGTCGCTCCCATGTGGCAGCCAAGAACACCGCCCCACTAGAGCGGCACGCTGCGCACGGGCATGCACCCACGCTCAACCCGTCGCNNTCCGCAGTTCCGCGTGCGGGCAGCCTCTCCGCAGATGACTTCTAGCAGGATCCATCGCACTATGAGTCTTCCTATGCACAATCCACTCTCGCCATTTCCAGCCGTGCGAGGAATCGCCATCGCGCTTGCGGCCTTCAGTCTTGCCATGTTCCTCCCCAGCGCCCACGCGGCCGGCCGAGGTACCGAGCCGCCGCCTGCGGCGGAGACTGCGGACGATCCGGCCTACAAGAAGGCAATCGACGAGGGGCTGGCCGAATACGATGCCCACCATTTCGAGGAAGCCCGCAGTCTTTTCCGGCGCGCCCACGAAATCACCCCCAACGCGCGAACCTTCCGTGGCATCGGCATGACGTCTTTCGAGCTCCGCGACTATGTGTCCGCTGTGCACAACTTGTCGGCGGCCATGCAAGATCAACGCAGGCCGCTCGCCCTTGGGAAACGCCAGCACGCGCAGGACCTGCTCGCTCGCGCGCGCATGTTTGTGGATGTGTATACCCTGACGATTTCGCCACAGAATGCGCATGTACTCGTCGACGGTCACGCGCCGGAATACGAGCCCGATGGAACCTTGATGTTTGGCATCGGCTCGCACGCGGTTGAAGTCAGTGCGCGCGGCATGGTCGCGCGCACGCTGCCCATCGATGTTCGTGGTGGTCAGCAAAAGGAACTCTCGGTGACGCTCGAACCCGTGGCGGTCGCGCCCGTGCCCGCGGCCACGCCTGAAGCGGCTGCGACTGCCACGGAGCCGTTGACCCCGGCAGCGTCGAACGTTGGTCCGGCTGTGTGGCTAATTGCCGGCGGGGCCACGGCACTGCTAGCGGGCGGCGCTGGTTACTATTTGTACACCCGGCAAACTCAGCTCGACAACTGCCACAATCCCGCGCCTGGCCTGGGATGCACCAACGAGTCCAGCATGAAGACTTGGCGGAACGTTGCCCTCGGCATGACGATAGGGGCTGGGGCCGCTGCCCTGACCATGGCTCTCATCGGCATCCTCTCGTGGGATTCCGGGCCCGCGGCCAGCCAGCCGCAAAGTGCGCTCAACTGTGTCGTGAGCCCGGTCGGGATTGCCTGTGGGGGTTCATTCTGAGGCGAACGGCTTCCCTGCTGTCGGGAAACTGAGTCCGATCCCTCACTGCGGCTGAAGGTCGCAGCAGTATTGCGTCACCGGCTTGCCCGTCGGGCTGACGGCCGGGATCCCCGGGTCAGGGCAGTGCATGCCCGAGTAGTACCCTTCCGGCGTATCAGACTTAGGGGAGCAGGAGAAGCCGAAGCGACCCTCCTTACATCCGGGAACTGCCAGGTCGGGGACGCAGGACCGGAAGATGCAGCAGTAGAGAGTGGCCGAGTAGCCCTGCTCGCTGACTCCCGGGACGCCCGGGTCGGGACAATAGAGCGGCGGGTAGTCCTGGTCGGGCGTGTCGGGTCCGTAGCAGGCCATGCCGAACCGGCCTGGCTGACATCCGGGAACCGCAATGTCCTGGACGCAGCTACCGCCGGGCGGAACCAGCCCGGGCGTATAGCAACAGAAGATATTCTGGTCCGGGTTGTCGGCCTGTTTGGGCACAGGGCAGAGTTGATAGTAGACGTCGGCGCGACTCTGGTTGGCCAAGAGATCCTGCGCGGTCGGCCGCGCCCCCTGCGGACAGATCCATCCCATCAACGCGGCCGAACATCCCAGGCTGGCGGATTGAATACAGGCCGGGGTTCGTGCCGCGCCAGAGCAGCAGTAATTGATCAAGTCACCCTGCCTGACGCCTTGATTGCAATGAATCGCGGCATTGAGCGCCTCAGGGCGATCCGAGCCGCGACACTGATAGCCTACAGTACCCGGGTCGCAGGTCGCGACTGGATCGTACGCACAAGGTGTCACCTGGGCGGAGCAGCAATAGGCTTGCGTGCCGTCGCTGCCAACCGGTCCTTGGTCGGCACACACCAGGCCCTGCGGAACCCCGTCAATCGTGGTCGGGTCTTGGTCCGGCCGGCTGGTGCCCGTGCAGAAATGGGCGACCAGTCCCAGCGTCTCGGCCGAAGCGTCGCCGACCGCGCAGTTGACTGCCGCGGGATCGGCCATACATCCGCCATCGGAAGCTTCCAGATTGCCGGTGCACGCGCCCAGAGCAACGCCACATAGCAGGGAGGTTAGCGTGAAACCCAGCGGCTGATTGCGTGCAGCTAGCATCGGTTCACCGGAGCCATCCCGCGGGCATTTCCGGCGTGGGCAAGGGCGGAAAGACGCACGGCAGGGGCGTGCTCTCGCCTCGGATGTCCGTGAGCACGACCCCTTGGCCAGCGGGCGTGAAGTTGACGTCTCCAGGGCCGAGGGTGATGTTGGCAAACTCCGCCGCCACGTCGAGCGAGCCCATGTTGTCGATGATGACGTTGTTCAGTGTGACGGGACCGAGAGGTAGGGCGGCGTTGAAGCCTTCGAGCGTGACCACCGGTCTCTGCAGACCCATGCAGGTCACGTGATGGATATCTTGGAAGGTCAGCGCCCTGAAATCAGGGAATGACAATCCGGCGAATTGGGGATTGTAGGCGGTGCTCACCAAGATCGCGTTGGTCATGTCGCGCATGCAGATCTGGCTATACGTGACGTTGTTGACCAGGCCTCCCCGGCTCTCGTCGGATTTTACGCGAATGCCGTTGAAATCCGCGGCCGTCGCATTGGCCCCAACCGGCCGAGAATCGGCGTCGATGGTGAGGTCGTAGATACTTACGTTTTCAACCCCGCGGGNNGCAATGACCAATTCGGACACCAAGTGACCGCCTTTGATCGCGATTTGGTCGTCTCCGGTGCTGATGGTGCTGCACGCAATGACCCCGCACTGGGCCACATTCCCCTCCCCCGGGTCGACACCATCAGTGTTGCGGGCGAAGCTCGGGGTCAAGACGTCTCCCCGACTGTTGGTCCATCGCGAAGGCGTGAGAATCGTGATCCCCCAGACGATGAATCCCTTGCCGGGAGTCAAGCAATTCCCGTCAGCCGGGTACGAGGTGATCTTGACGTGGAACTTCGGCGAATTGTGCAGGGTGATTCGGTA
>PMBY01000018.1:0-4215 GCA_003153875.1 Myxococcales bacterium
GCGGCGTCGAAGCCGAGACGGAAGGCGGTGCCCTTGACCAGAACGGAAAAGGGCCCGGCCTCGAAGCGCCAGGAAGAGTGCCTGCGGGGATTGACCATGACGTCGACGGCGCCATCGGTGATGGCCACCTGGGCACCGTGCGCGTCGGTGCCCAGCACCTTGATCTTGGCCGAGGGTTCGATTCCCAGGCTGGACTCGTCGGAGAAAAGCACGCGCGCAGCCGACGTGGCCGTGATGGTTTCAGCCGCTGTCACGGTCGCTCCCTCGACCACATAGTGCAGGGGTCTGTCCGACGGTGCAAGCGGCAGGCGATAGGCCGCGATACCCAGCACCACGGCAGCCGCCCCTGCCAGAGCCCACTTTCCCCAGGGAAACTGGGGACGCAGGGAAATAGGAGGCTCCAGGTGCTGTCCTTGTTCGAGCCGGTTGGCCAGCCGCTGCCACCCCTGGTTCAGCTCGGCATCAGTCACTTGCCCCAGGCCTTGCCTAGCCAGCGCAGCGACATCCTCCACAATGCTGTGATTCACCACATTCTTCATGGCCCGCCCCCGAGGAAATAAGTTCGTTCGCTGGCGGACAGCGGTACGGATCCGGACCCACCATTGTCAATGACCCGATGGGACGCGGATCCCGCAGAGCCAGTATGTCGGAGGCGGGGCTGCAATTTGGCCTGGATTTCTGCAGTTGCAGAAGGATTCTTCAATATCGCAGTGTCGCGATGGCTCCCGCGCGGCTCACAGAATCTTGGGAATGTGCGGCTGTTGGCTGACTAGGCGTGGCACGCGATTTTATTTGAGCCATTGATTTATGGACGGGCACTGCTGGACTAGACAGAACGCGTGCGCGTTCACTAGGATGCACAAGACCGACCACATCATGGAGGCTGCGATGCGAACCAGAACTCGGAATGCGATACAAACTCTTGCGCGGGGCTCGGTGGCTCTGCTCCTTGCGGGCACAATCCCATTGCTCCAGGGCTGCAGCTCCGCCACTGGGGGGGGAGGCTTCAGCGCAGGGGCGACGAGTCCAGGCGGCGCCACGAGCGCGGCCGGGAACGTGAACGGTGGCTCTACGACTGCGACAGGCGGGACTCCCCAGGTCGGCGGGACCACAACCGCTCCCCCTGAAACCGGCGGGACGACGACGGCGCCTCCTGGCGGTACCACGAGCGACCTGGGCGGTACCACGAGCGACCTGGGCGGTACCACGACTGTCTCCGGCGGCAAGACCGCACCTGGCGGGAACACGACTGCCCCCGGCGGCAGGACGGGTCCCCCTGGCGGCAGGACGACCAGCCCCGGCGGAACCACGACCGCCACCGGCGGCGTCACCACCGCAGGCGGAGTGACGACGGCGCCTGGGGGTACCACCGCGCCAACGGGTGGGAACACGACAACTCCCTTGCCGACAACCGGCCACTATCTGATGGAGAACCTGGATCGCGGCGTGGTGGCGGTGAAGATCTCTGGCGGCGTCTATGTGGGTTGGCGCATGATGGGCTACGAGTACACTGGGACGGACAGCGACACTTCATACAACCTCTACAAAGACGGCGCCCTGCTCAAGAACGTGACCGATAGCACCAACTATCTGGATGCGGCCGGTACCGCCAGTTCGAAGTACACGGTGAGCTGCGTGTTCAAAGGAACCGAGGGGCCGAAGTCTACCGCGCCTGCGGTCTGGGCACAGCAGTACTTGAGCATCCCCATTACTGCGCCGCCGAACGGCGCCCTTGGAGGCTCGTACAGCGCGAACGATGCCGCCCCGGGCGATCTGGACGGCGATGGTCAACTGGACATCGTGCTCAAGTGGGATCCGTCGAACTCGAAAGACTCTGCATCGAGCGGCCAGACAGACCCCTGCATCATCGATGGATACAAGATGGACGGCACGCGGCTGTTCCGCATCAATGTCGGCTCGAACATCCGCGCGGGTGCGCACGACACTCAAATGTCAGTGTACGACTTTGACAGCGACGGCAAGGCCGAGCTGGCGATCAAGACCGCGCCTGGAACCAAGGATGGCCTTGGCAACTTCCTGAAGAAGGGGCCAGCGGCGGGTGCCGACAACACCAAGGACTACCGAGGTGCTCGCGGCATGGCCTTGGGAGGGCCGGAGTGGTGGACCGTGTTCAGTGGCAAGGACGGTTCGGAGTTGGATACCATCGAGTATCCGGTGCTCTACGCGCATTTTGCCAACTGGGGCGACCCGAACGGTAATCGATCGCACCGCTATACGGGTGGTTTTGCCTTCGTGAAGGATACCCCCGCTGGCGGCGGTACCCCCGTTGCGAACGGTCTTCCGAGCATGATCTCCGGCCGCGGGTACTACACCTATGTGACGGTTTCCGCGATGACCTACCGGAATGGGGTGTTGGCGAAGAACTGGGTTTACGACAGCGTAACACAGGTTCCCAATGGCGGTGGCGACCACTCATGCATGGCCGCGGACACGGACGGCGACGGGGGACAGGAGATAATCCCGGGTGCAACCACCGTCGACAGCTCCGGAACCTTCAAGTGTGGCTCGGCAATGGGTCATGGCGATGCCATGCACGTGAGCGAGCTGGTCAAGGGCAAGGGGATCTCGGTTTTCTCGGTTCACGAGAGTTTGGGCGGCATGGACTGCCACGACGGTGCCACCTGCAAGTCGTACTTCAGCAAACTAGCCGCGGGAACCGATACCGGCCGTGGTGTCGCTGAGTATGTCTCCGCGAGCGACCTCACTGCCGCAACCTGTTCGAGCGGTGTGGGTAACCTCAATTGCGGCGACGGCAGCGCCTCCAGCGGCAATGCTGGGAGCAACTTCCTCATCTACTGGAACGCCGATGTGCCGCGCTCCACGATGAACGGCACGACGCTCCCCGGGACGGACACGTCTGGGACCGCGTCGTGCAACGGCACCAAGTCCACCCCGACGCTGACCGCGGATCTGCTGGGCGATTGGCGCGAGGAAGCGGTGCTGCGAGAATCGAGCAACGGGGCCCTGCGTGTGTACACAACGGTGAACGTCACCAAGCGCCGCATCTACACGCTCATGCACGATCCGACGTACCGGGCGCAGGTGAACTTCGAGCAGTCGACCTACAACCAGCCGCCGCACGTGGGTTTCCACATCGGTACCGGCATGGCGAATCCGCCCGTGCCCAACATTCGCGTCAAGTAGTCGACTAACACGACATGTGGCAACAAACCCCGACTTCCCGGTGATGGGAGGTCGGGGTTTTGCTATATGCACCTGCGGAGTTTACATCGATGCTTGGAACCACAGTGAGAGTCCGATGCAAGTCTTGGACTGCGACCAGCGGTATTGTGCCTTTGGTATTGGCTGCAGGGCTCACGGTTGGGTGCAGTCGCAAGCATCCCATCGCGTCCCCTCCCGCGCCCCCAACGAAGTCTCAGCCGGCTCCGGTTGCACAGCGGCCCGCCGACGCACACCCGTTCCCCGATCCAACATTTCTGGTGCTGGTGTGGACCGAGACCACTCCGCCAGGGGCTCGCATTGTGCGACTGTCCGATGGCCACGTGCTGGGATGGACGCCAGAAATCGTCGAGCTTCACCAGTCTGCCGAGCCTGCGCAGCTCCGTTTCGAGCTGGAAGGCTACTTCCCTGTCACACGCGAAGTGCCGGCGCTTTCAGACGGCGAATTGAAGGTCGAGTTGGAACCAATCCTGAAAGGACGTCATTCTGCGACCAAGAAGTCCAAGGGGAGCAAAGAGTACAGGAGATCCAGCAGCGATTGACGACCGGTGTTAACGAGGTGCATTGTGAGCCGTTGCGCTGCCGCCGGGCACTGCTGGGATGGACTAGAAGACTACGTGTCCGCTAGGATGCGCAAGACTGACGACATGATGGAGGATGCGATGCGAACTAGAACTCGGACAGCGATACAAGCTCTCGTGCGGGGCTCGGTGGCTTTGCTCCTTGCGGGCACAATCCCCTTGCTCCAGGGCTGCGACTCGGCCACTGGAGGGGGAAGCTCGAACGCTGGGACGACAAGTGCGGCCGGCGCCACAGGCGCGGCCGGGCATGTAAGCGGCGGGACGACGGTTGCGACCGGCGGGACGCCCCAGTTCGGCGGTTCCACGACCGTGCCTCTTAGCACCGGCGGGACGACGACGGCGCCCGGCGGGACGACGACGGCAAGCGGCGGAAAGACAACGGCGCCTGGCGGGGCCACGACCTCGCCTGGCGGTGCGACGACCGCAAGTGGCG
>PMBY01000018.1:4327-13118 GCA_003153875.1 Myxococcales bacterium
ATGGCATCGGGCGGTGCGACGACCGCGTCCGGCGGAACCTCGCAAGCGGGTGGAAACACGACAACTCCCCCGCCAACCACCGGCCACTACCAGATGGAGAATCTGGATCGCGGCGTGGTGGCGGTGAAGGTTACGGGCGGCGTCTACGTTGGTTGGCGCATGATGGGCTACGAGTACACCGGAAAGGACAGCGACACTTCGTACAACCTCTACAAGGACGGCGCCCTGCTCAAGAATGTAGCCGATAGCACCAACTACCTAGACCCGGCCGGTACCTCCACCTCGAAGTACACGGTGAGCTGCGTGCTCAAAGGCGTCGAGGGGCCGAAGTCTGCTTCGGTCACGGTCTGGGCGGACCAATACCAGAGCATACCTGTTACCGCACCTCCCAATGGTCCCCAGGGGGGCACGTACACCGCAAGTGATGGCACTCCGTGCGATCTGGACGGCGATGGTCAACTGGACCTGATACTCAAGTGGGATCCGTCGAACTCGAAGGACTCTGCGTCGACCGGCAAGTCAGACAATTGCATCATCGACGGGATCAAGCTGGACGGAACGCGGCTGTGGCGCATCGATGTGGGCCAGAACATCCGCGCCGGGGCGCACGACACGCAAATGTCGGCGTACGACTTTGACGGCGACGGCAAGTGCGAGCTGGCCATCAAGACCGGGCCAGGCACCAAGGATGGTAAGGGCCAATTCTTGGCCAAAGGGCCAGCCAAGGGCGTCGACAACAGCCAGGATCTGCGGGGTTCTCGCGGCATGACCTTGGGAGGGCCTGAGTGGATGACGGTGTTCAGCGGCGCGGACGGCTCGGAACTGGACACCATTGAGTATCCGGTGCTCTACGGGAGCGGGGACTTTGGCGACTCGAATGGGAACCGGTCGCAGCGCTTCACCGGTGGTTTTGCCTTCGTGAAGGATGTCCCCGCTGGCGGCGGTGCCGGCGTTGCGAACGGTCTTCCGAGCATCATCTCGGGCCGTGGGTACTACTCACGCACGACAGTTTCTGCGATGACCTATCGCAATGGGGTGATGGCGAAGAACTGGGTCTTCGACCATCCCCCCTGCACCGGCGGCACCACCAAGCCCATTGGCTGCGGCGACCACTCATGCATGGCAGCGGATGTGGACGGGGATGGTGCGCAGGAGATCATCCCCGGCGCGATCACCATCAGCAGCGACGGAAAGTTCATGTGCGACTCGCAGATGGGTCATGGCGACGCCATGGACGTCGCGGCGCTGGTTCCTGGCAAGCCGCTCGTCACGTTCTCGATTCACGAGAGCTTGGGTGGTTTCGATGCGCATGACGCTGCCACCTGCACGTCGTACTTCAAGACCACGCCGGGCGGGGACGCCAATCGTGGCCGAGCCGAATATGTCGGCGCGGGCAACGAGAACAGCGCATCGTGTTCGGGTCCGGGCCAGGTGTTGTGCGCCACCGGTGCCAATGGTGGCCTCGGTGCTGGCAGCAACTTCGTCATGTACTGGGACGCGGACGAATGGCGTGAGCTTGAGAACGCCAACTCGATCAGCAAGGCCGGCGGTGGAACCCTGCTGACCTGCTCTGCATGCGCGGGGTGCAACGGTACCAAGAATACCCCGGTGCTGTCCGCCGACCTGCTGGGTGACTGGCGCGAAGAAGTCATCTGGCGAGAAGGGGGCGGAACCAGCCCCGCGACCAAGGCCTTGCGGATCTACACAACCACTGATGTGACCAAGCGCCGCATCTACACGCTGATGCACGATCCGACCTACCGTGCGCAGGTGAACTTCGAGCAGTCAACCTACAACCAGCCGCCTCATACGGGGTTCCAAATCAGCCCCAACATGCCCGCTCCGCCCGTGCCCAACATCTTCATTGCGGGGACGAAGAAGTAGACTCAGTCGATTGTGAAACCGGCTCACGCGTGAACGGTGCTTGCGCCGTTCACGCTTTTTGAACGATCCCCCAAACCCCGATTTTCCAGCCAAGGGAAGTCGGGGTTTTGCTGTTTGGGCCGCGGCATGTCCCGAGCGGCGGAAGGGGATCCAGGAACGCTGCACATTGGTTGATAGCGCGATACAATTTGCATCAATGCTTGGAACTACAGTGAGAGTCAGACGCAGATCTTGGACCGTGATCAGCGGTGCCCTGGCTTTGGCCGTGATTGCATGGCCCACGGTTGCGTGCCGTCGCAAGAACCCCATTCCGCCACCACCGACCAAGTCCCAGCCGCTTGACGATGAACAGCCTCCCCCCGGTCAATCAGGTCTGGTGCTGGTGTGGATGGAGACTACGCCGCCCGCAGCACGCATTGTGCGAGTATCAGATGGCCACGTGTTGGGATATTCGCCCGAAATCATCGAGTTCAGCTACACAAAGAAGCCCGTGCAGATTCGCTTCGAGCTGGAAGGCTACATCCCTCTTACGCAAGAAGTGTCGGCGGCGGTAGACGCCGAATTGAAGTTCGTGCTGCAACCGATCCCGAAAGCACCTCCTCCGGCGACCAAGAAGTCCAAGGGGCGCAAAGGGCACAGGGATTCTGACTAGCGTCGTTCGCCGCTGTTCCACGGCAAGAAGAGGAGTCACTCGGCCGGTGATCGGTGTCGCGATGGCTGCCTTTCGGCTCACCGATCTCGGGGAGGCACAACAATTGACGACAGGTGTTAGGGACTAGAACTTTTCTTGAGCCGTCGTCTATCTGACCTGCCCCCGAAGAACTGGTCCAGCTGAATATGTGAGCCCTCCAGCAGGTGAGCTTGCCCCCAATTTCTCGCTGATGAGTAGTCGGAGTCCTTGCTATCTGCTCCCGGCCGTGCCCCGTTCGGACATGTGGGAAGGTGCGGCGGCGGATGGACGGCCAGGTGCGACGCGTGGATTTATCTGAGCCATTAGTTTTTGACATGGCACTGCCTTCATAGTTTGGAAGATCGCGCATCCGCCAGGGTGCGCAAGAACGGCGACATCATGGAGGATGCGATGCGAACCAAGACTCGGAAAGCGACACAGGCTCTCGTGCGGGGCTCGGTGGCTCTGCTCCTTGCAGGGACAATTCCCTTGCTCCAGGGCTGCGATTCTGCCACTGGAGGTTCGAACTCCAGCGCAGGGGCGACTAGTCCAGGCGGCGCCACGGGCGCGGCCGGGAACGTGAATGGCGGGACGACGATGGCGTCCGGCGGGACGACGACTGCACCCGGCGGGACGACGACTGCGCCCGGCGGGACGATGACCGAACCCGGCGGTTCCACGACCGAACCTGGCGGTGACACCGGCGGAACCACGACTGCGCCCGGCGGGACGACGACCGCGCCCGGCGGGGCGACGACCGCCCCTGGCGGCAGGACGGGCGCCCCTGGCGGCAGGACGGGCGCCCCTGGCGGCAGGACGACCAGCCCCGGCGGAACCACGACCGCCACCGGCGGTGTGGCGGGCCCAGGTGGCAGCACGATGCAAGCGGGCGGGAACACGACCACTCCACCACCGACAACCGGCCACTACCAGATGGAGAACCTGGATCGTGGCGTGGTGGCCGTAGTGGTCACGGGCGGCGTCTACGTTGGTTGGCGCATGTTGGGCTACGAATACACCGGAACGGACGGCGATATTTCGTACAACCTCTACCGAGACGGCGCCAAGGTCCAGAACGTGACCGATAGCACCAACTTCCTGGATAGCGCTGGCAAGTCCAGCTCAAAGTATACGGTGAGCGCCGTGATCAAAGGGGTTGAGGGCCCGCAGTCTGCTGCGGTCACGCCCTGGGCACAGCAGTACTTGAGCATCCCGGTTAGCCCGCCTCCCGATGGTCCGCTTGGTGGAAAGTACAGCCCCAACGATTCCAGCCCGTGCGATCTGGACGGCGACGGCCAACTAGACATCGTTCTCAAGTGGGATCCGTCCAACTCGCAAGACTCGTCGTTCTCCAACAAGTCAGACAACGTCTTCATCGACGGGATCAAGCTGGACGGAACCAAACTGTGGCGCATCGATGTGGGCATGAACATCCGCGCTGGAGCGCACGACACGCAATTGTCAGTGTACGACTTCGACGGTGATGGCAAGTGCGAGGTGGCGATCAAGACTGCGCCAGGAACCAAGGATGGCAAGGGCAACTACCTGGCAAAGGGCCCGGCAGCTGGCGCCGACAACACCAAAGACTACAGAAGTGCCCGCGGCATGGCCTTGGGCGGGCCGGAGTGGCTGACCGTGTTCAGTGGCGTGGACGGATCGGAACTCGACACCGTGGAATATCCGGTGCTCTACGGCAGCAGGAACTGGGGCGACCCGAACGGCAACCGGTCGCACCGCTACAACGGCGGGTTTGCGTTCGTGAAGGATTTCCCCGCTGGCGGCGGTGCCGCCGTTGCGAACGGTCTTCCGAGTATCATCCAGGAGCGTGGCTACTACACGCAGCTCACCGTATCTGCGCTGACCTTCCGCAAGGGTGTCCTGGCCAAGAACTGGGTCTACGACAGCGTGACCTCCATCCCCAATGGCGGTGGAGACCACTCATGCATGACTGCGGATGTAGACGGGGACGGTGCGCAGGAGATCATCCCCGGCGCAAGGACCATCAACAGCGACGGAACCTTCAAGTGTGACTCGGCAATGGGCCATGGCGATGCCATGGACATCGCGCCGCTGATTCCTGGCAAACCCATGGCTGTGTTCTCGATCCACGAGTCCTTAGGTGGCAGCGATGCCCACGATGCCGCGACCTGCACGTTCTACTACAAGCTTACGGGAGGTGGGGATGCCAATCGTGGCCGTGCCGACTATGTCGGCGCCGGCGACGAAACCAGCGCATCTTGCAATGGTGGGGGGGCCTCGGGCTTGTGCCTCACCGGTACCGGCAGCGCCCCCTCGGCCGGCAGCAACTTCGTCATGTACTGGGATGCCGACGAATGGCGTGAGCTTGAAGACGCCAACCACATTAGCAAGGCTGGCGGCTCGACCCTGCTGACCTGCTCCCAGTGCTCGGGATGCAACGGTACCAAGAACACCCCGATGCTGACCGCAGACATGCTGGGCGACTGGCGCGAGGAAGTGCTCTGGCGCGAAACCGCCGGCGGAGCCATTCGTCTGTACACAACCACGGATGTGACCAAGCGCCGCATCTACACGCTCATGCACGATCCAACGTACCGCGCCCAGGTAAACTTCGAGCAGGCAAGCTACAACCAGCCGCCGCACCCGGGGTTCCAGATCAGCCCCAACATGCCCGCTCCGCCAGTGCCCAATATCTTCATCGTGAAGTGAATTTGACGGCGCACGCGTGAACGGCGCTGGCGGCGTTCACGCTCTTGGGCGATGGAAAAACCCCGACTCTTCGGGAATGAGGAGTCGGGGTTTTGCTTGTGCTCTGCCCGCAGCCTTCGAGCGGAGGAATGAGCCGGAAGCCCCCTACACATCGGCCGATAGCGCGATACACTCCGCATCGATGATTGGAATCATAGTGAGAGTCAGACGCAGATCTTGGACTGTGATCGGCGGGGCTTTGGCTCTGGCCGTGATTGCAGGGCTCACGGTTGGGTGCAGTCGCAAGCGGCCCATCGCGTCCCCTCCCACGCCCCCAGCCAAGTCCCAGCCGGCTCCGGTTGCACAGCGGCCCGCCGATGCACACCCGTTCCCCGATCCATCATTCCTAGTCCTGGTGTGGATGGAGACCACGCCGCCGGGTGCGGCCGTTAGGCGGGTATGCGATGGCCACGTAATGGGATTTACGCCCGACACCATCGAGTTTGCCCAGTCCGCCGAGCCTGTGGTGGTCCGATTCGAACTGCAAGGGTATCTTCCTGTCACGCGCGAAGTGTCGGCGGCCTCGGACGGTGAATTGAAGGTCGTGCTACAACCGATCCCGAAAGGACGTCATCCGGCGACCACGAAGTCCAAGGGGAACAAAGAGCCCAAGAACTCCAAGTAGGATCCGTTGCCGTCGTCCCGGCCAGAAGAGGAGTCACTCGGCCGGTAATTGTACAACGGAGCGGGCGAGTTCGGCTTGATTCCCCTCGGGAAAGCGTTGCAGGTAGGTGCGGGCCGTCTGATGCGCCAGTTGGCGGTCCCTGTGCACNNAGGGCGGCGTCCGATGACGCGGGCCCGACCTCGGAGAGGCGGCCCAGGAAGAAGGCGGCGTCCTTGGCGCGATCGCTTCCTGCGAAGCGCGCCCGCAGTGCCAGCAGAGCCTGGCGTGCGGTTTCGTACCTCCTGGTGTAGCGGGCCGCATCCGCTAGCGTGATGAGTTCTTGAGCCGAGCCGCGTGCCAGGGTGACGTCCAGACCGCGTCTTTCCGCATCTTGCACGATGGAAGAAAAGTCCCCCTTGGCGATCAGCTCTGACCAGGAAAGCGACTGGCCTGGCAACGCCCCCTCGTGCATGGCGAGCCGCCCTGGGCTNNCCTCCGGGCGCGGCGTCTCCTGCGTGACCCGAACCGGAGCGGCGATGGGCGTCTCGCGCGGCGGGTTCGCGAATAGCTCCAGCGACTCGCCTGCACGCAGGGTCAAGACGCGATCTGCGTGCGGACCGCGCACCTCGACCACGCCGGTCTTCATGTGCAAGTCCAGGCGCCCCTTGGCGGCATCGAAGCCCAGACGGAAGGACGTGCCTTTGACCAGAACGGAAAACGGCCCGGCCTCGAAGCGCCAGGAAGAGTGCCTGCGGGGCGTGATCATCACGTCGATGGAGCCATTGGTGATGGCCACCTGGGCGCCATGCGCGTCGGTGCCCAGCACCTTGATCTTGGCCGAGGTCTCGATTCCTAGGCTGGACTCGTCGGAGAAAAGCACGCGCGCGGCCGACGTGGCGGTGATGGTTTCAGCCGCCGCCACGGTCGCTCCCTCGACCACATAGTGCAGGGGGCTGTCCGACGGCTGCAGCGGCAGGCGATAGGCAGCGATGCCCAGCACCACTGCAGCGGCCCCTGCCAGGGCCCACTTGCCCCAGGGAAACTGGGGACGCAGGGAAATCGGAGGCTCCAGGTGCTGTCCTTGTTCGAGCCGGTTGGCCAGCCGTTGCCAGCCCTGGTCCAGCTCGGCCTCAGTCACTTGCCCCAAGCCTTGCCTAGCCAGAGAGGCGACATCTTCGACAATACTGTGATTCACCACGTTTCTCATCGCCCGCCCCCCAAAAAACTTGACGGTGTCCCAGTGCCTAAGCGCGCGAGTCCTGGATCTTCCTGCCTAGCAACAGATTTGTGAATGGAAGCCAAGGCTTTGTTTAGATACCGCTTCACCGTGGCCAGTGAGATGTCCAGGCCCACAGCGATCTCGTGCAATTCCATGCCATCCACGTGGCGGAGAACGAACACAGCCCTGTACTTGTCGCGCATCTGGTCCAGCATGCGCTGGACGCACAACAGGGTTTCGCGTGTCTCGAAATCGCTGGGCGACGACGAGGAGGGCATCGAGGGATCCTGGTGCTCAGTCACGATCTTGCGGCGCACGCGAATGCGGCGAATCTCCTCGCTGAGCACGCGCACCGCCACGGAGTACACGAAGCTGCGAATGGCCGAGGCCTTTTCCAGGGTATACAGCCTGCGGAAGACCCGGAGGAAAACCTCTTGGGTCAGATCATCGGGGTCATGGCGGGAGCCGAGTGCTCGGCGAAAGAGGCCATAGACCATGGGCGCGAAGCGGAACCAAATCTCGCGTTGAGCCCAGACTTGGCCTACCAGGGCCGCGCGAGCCAACATGGCGTCGTCGGCACTAGCGCCCACTCGTTGCTCGCGTTCTGAGACGGCCGTAGTCCCCTCGCTGGCGGACAACGGAACCGAGCCAGGCCTGCCGTCGTGAATGACCCGATCGGACACGGAGCCCATCGTACTAGTATGCCAGAGTTGGGGTCGCACGTTGACCTGGGTTCCTGCAGTGGGAGAAAGCGTCTTTCACATGGCAGTGTCGCGACGGGTCCGCTGCGGCTCACAGATTTCATGGTGGCACAGCGGTTGACGACCAGTGTTAACGATGGGCTCCCTTTTTTGAGCCGTTGTTCTGCTGGCGGGCACTGCTGGGCTATACCGAAAGGCCGCGTGTCCGCCAGGATGCGCGGGACTGACGACATTATGGAGGATGCGATGCGAACCAGAACTCGGAATGCGATACAGGCTCTCGTGCGGGGCTCGGTGGCTTTGCTACTTGCGGGCACGATCCCCTTGCTCCAGGGCTGCGACTCGGCCACTGGGGGGGGGACCTCCAGTGCAGGGGCGACGAGCCCAGGCGGCGCCACGGGCGCGGCCGGAAACGTGAACGGCGGTTCGACGACTGCGACCGGCGGGACGCCCCAGCCGGGCGGTACCACGAGCGTGCCTCCTGTCACCGGCGGGACGACGACGGCGCCTCCCGGCGGGACGACGACTGTAACCGGTGGCAAGACCAGCCCCGGCGGGACGACGACGGCGCCTCCTGGCGGGACGACCACTGTAACCGGTGGCAAGACGAGCCCTGGCGGGACGACGAGCGCACCAGGCGGGGCCACGACAGCGCCCGGCGGGACGACGAGTGCGCCAGGCGGGGCCACGACGGAGCCTGGCGGGACGACGAGCGCACCAGGCGGGGCCACGACAGCGCCCGGCGGGACGACGACCGCAACCGGTGGCAAGACCACGCCGGGCGGAACCACGGCTGCATCCGGCGGCAAGACGGTCACTGGTGGCGTCACCACCTCAGGCGGTGTGACGACAGCAGGTGGCAACACGATACCGACAGGCGGGAACACGACAATCCCGTCGGGAACTGGGCACTATCAGATGGAGAACCTGGATCGCGGCGTGGTGGCGGTGAAGGTCTCAGGCGGCGTCTACGTTGGTTGGCGCAT
>PMBY01000120.1 GCA_003153875.1 Myxococcales bacterium
CAATTCAGCGGGCCAAGGTTCGGGGCATTGAGAATAGGCCGCGATTTCTGCCAGGCCGTGAAACACATCGCCCCCGGTGGCAGACAACCGCAGGTAGCGCACGGCTGCGTCGAGCCTGGTGCTACGCAAACGCATCCCTGGGCCCAATCCGGCACCGACCTGCCACAAAGGCTGCCAGGTTTGGCCATCGAGGGAGCCTGAAAGTACGCCGACTTCGTTGCCATCTGCCTGAACCAAGACACAACGCACGGTCTGCGCTTCACCCAGATCGTATTCGACGAACGACGTGCCGGACGTGAATCGCGAGGTGACGTCGGTCAGCCATTCGTCGCCCTCATAGCTGAAAATCACATCGGTGAGGCGATCAGCGTGGGTGACGCCCTCGCTGCGCGAAGGACGCTTGCCCGCGAGAAGATTCCCTGACTCGGCTTGGGCGCGAACCGCCCGTCCGCTGATCAGGGCAGCGACCAAGAGCGCAGCGAAGCGGCACTTTGGCCGCCCGCCGACACTTGCAATGGAAAGCACGCCGAGGCTTGGGGCCACTGTGCCCGCACCCTACGCGCGACGAACGTCATCAGTCAACACGCCGGCCGCCTGTTCGATCACTCAGCGAGGCGCTTTCCCTCGCCGGCCGCGCGCCAGCGCTTGGCGTGCTCGACCATGAGCGCGTGAAACTCCTGATAACCGTCGAGCGAGCGCGGCAGATTCCGCTCGCAGTAGGCCTTGGCCACGGCGTAGCTTGGTTCCCGGCGCTGGTAGCCGTGGTGGCGCAAGACCCTGAACGTGTAGGCGTCAACCACCATTTCGGTCTGCGCGTAGGCGTAGAGCAGGATGCTGTCTGCTGTCTCGGGCCCCACGCCCCACACCTGCAGAAGCTGTTCACGCGACGGCGGGCGGCCGGAAAGTCGCAGGTGAAACTCGCAGAAGGCGCGCAGTTTGCGAGCCTTGGCGCGGAAGTACCCCGAGGGGCGAATCGCCTGTTGCAGGCGTGGCTCGTCGACCGCCAGAATCTCGCGCGGCGCCAGCAGGCCCTGATGGGCAAGCGCCTGCAGCGCCTTTTCCACGTTGGGCCAGGCGGTGTTCTGGGTGAGGATGGCACCACAGCAGATCTCGAAGCGCTGCGCCTCGGTGCGCGGGAAAGAGTAGTCGCCCGGATGGTAGCCGGTCAGCCGCCCAGTGAGCGTCGGGTTGCTGCCCCGGTGCTCAAGCAAGGGCCACCAGCCCTGCGGCCCGTAGGCTGCGTACAGCCGCTCGGCCAAGGCGGCCAACGGGATCCGCCGGCCAGGAACGAATGGCTCTTGCCCGGGCAAGCGAGGCTTGGTCACGCCAGAGAATCTATCAGCCGAAACCCGAAAACTCCCCTGCCCTGCTTTCTTCGACGCACCCGCGACGCCGCATCCCTGCAGAAATAGCCCACATCCGCCGATGATGAATCACAGGCCGCCTAGCAAGACGACCGAGCGGAATGAAACTGGGCGAAATCCTCATCCAGCTCGGGCAGATCACGCCCGAACAACTCGACGCCGGCCTGCGCGCGCAGGGACTGGCCGGCGGCAAGCTGGGCACCCACCTAGTTGAGCTAGGCTTCATTGGCACCGACCAGCTCTCCCTGGCCCTGAGTCGACAGATGGGCGTGCCCGCAGCTTTGGAACGTCACTTCTCGCGCGCCGACCCCGCCGTCCTCGCTACTCTGAAAGCCAGTCTGGCGGTGCGCTACCTGGCTGTTCCGCTGGCGGCCTCGAGCAGCGGGGCGAAGCAAGTAGTGGCGGCCATGGCCGCACCGCTCGACATGCTGACTGCCGATGACCTGTCCTTCGCCCTGGGCGCGCGAGTCGAGCCGCTGGTGGCAGGCGAGATCGTAATCGCCCGCAACATCAAGCGGCTCTACGGCGTGGAGGTGAACATCAAGACGCGCATGTCGGCGCAGACCCCCACGCCAGGGCTGGTCCAGGGGGTGCCAAGAGTCCCGACTCCGACACCCGCGCCGTCTGAGCGCACGACTGGAATGAGGCGCGCCCTGCTTCCTACCCCGAGTCCGGCGCCTGCACGGGATGTGGTGTCGCCGCGAATGCCGGCACAGACGCGTCTGCCCGCGTCCGGTCCGGCCATGCGCCTGGAAGATGCCATTCATCGCCTAGCCCTGGCCCGCCACCGCGAACAACTGGCCGACGTCGTGGTGGACTTCATGCGCGGCTACTTTGGTTGCGGCATGTTCTTCCTGGTGCGCGACGGCCATGCGCGCGTGTGGCGTGGGTTCGCCCCCGGCCTCCAGGAGGCGGCCATCGAGACCATCGCGTTTCCCCTCTCGATGCCCTCGTGCTTTCAGCTCGCCCACGATCGTCGCACCCCATTCCGCGGTCCGGCCCCGGCCGAAGGCAGCAAGCTGCAGCGTCAGATCTGGAAGTACCTTCACTGCGAAGAACCCTCCGACATCGCGGTGGTTCCGGTCCAGGTGAAGAACCGCGTCCTCAACCTGGTCTATGCCCACCCTGCCGACGGAGGTCCACTTCCCGATGGA
>PMBY01000311.1:0-10084 GCA_003153875.1 Myxococcales bacterium
CAGATCGCGGCCTATTGGTTCGAGTCCACCCGGCAGATCGCGTCCAATCACGTGATCTCAGTGCCTGATCCGACGGTCATGGTGGCCGTCGAGTGCGAGCTGCTGCCAGTTGAGTTCGTCATGCGCGCCTACCTGACAGGCGTGACCACCACTTCGATCTGGTACCACTACCAGAATGGCGGCCGCCTCTTTTGCGGCCACAAGCTGCCCGATGGCATGCGCAAGAACCAGAAGCTGGACAAGGCCATTCTTACGCCATCCACCAAGGCGGCAAAAGGCGGCCATGACCAGTCGGTGTCGCGCGCGGAGATTCTGGCGGCTGGCACGCTGTCCGCCGACGACTTCGACCGCGCAGGCGAGATGTGCGCGCGCATCTTCGCCTTTGGCCAGAGCCTCGCGGCCCAGCGCGGTCTCATTTTGGTCGACACCAAGTACGAGATCGGCCGGCGGGTTGACGGAAGCCTGTGTTTCATCGACGAGGTTCACACACCCGACAGTTCGCGCTACTGGTACGCCGACGACTACCAGGCCCGCTTCGAGCGAGGCGACGAGCCGCGCGGGCTGGACAAGGAATATCTGCGCCGCGTGCTGGCCGACCAGGGCTACCGCGGTGACGGGCCGCCGCCCTCACTCTCCGACGAAGTCCGTTGCGAAGCGGCTCGTCGCTACATCGCGCTCTACGAACTGATCACTGGGCGGGGCTTTGTGCCAGACTTCGAAGAACCTGCTGGCAGGATTCGCCGGAACCTGGGGATCAAGTAGCTGCGGCTTGTCGGGGAATTCGGGACCGCGGCATAGGCCGGGTCGCGGTTCGCGTGAGCGTGAGCGTGAGCGAGTTCGTGTGCGCACGCGGATGGGGAAAGCGGGCCGCGGTGCCGCTCCCGAGGTCTTACCGTTCTGGCAACTTGCCCCGCTTCTCGGCGTCGGCCTCGGCGAGGCGGCGGTTTTCCTGTGACGAGGCCAGCGCGACCGCACTTTGCATCATGGTTTGAATCTGGGCTTGGGTCATCCCCGCAGCGCCGCCCGTTCCCCCTAGGTCGATGGGCACGGGGAATACGATGGTCGAACGCGCCTCGGCGGAAACTTCCACCAACGTCTGGTAGAGCCGGAGTTGCAGCGCGCCTGGCGTGGACGCGATCATGCGCGCGGCTTCGGCGAGTTGCGCGGCGGCCTGCACTTCGCCGCCCGCTGCAATGACCTTGGCGCGGCGTTCACGCTCAGCCTCGGCCTGACGGGCCATGGCCCGCTTCATCTCCTGGGGTAGCTCGATGTCTTTCAATTCCACCGCGGTGATCTCCACTCCCCACTGCTCGGTGCGGGTGTCCAGGATATTTCGCACCTCGGAATTGATGCCTTCCCGGTTGGAGAGAATGTCATCCAGCTCCAGCTTGCCGACTACGGCGCGCAACGTGGTGGCCGCGAGCTGCAGAGTGGCGGGCAGAAACTCCTCTACCTCTAGGATGGCGTGGCGGGGCGACGCCACATTGGCGTAGACCACAGCGCTGACGACGATCGAGATGTTGTCACGGGTGATGACTTCTTGGGGCGGGATTTGGATGGCCTGGATGCGCGTGTCCACGATGCGTGCGCGATCGATGCCAAACGGCAGCAGCATGACGAGGCCCGGCCCGGCCAGGCTCTTGCGGGCGCGTCCCAGGCGAAACACCACGCCCCGCTCATACTCGCGCAGCACGCGCACGCCGGTCAGCAGAGAGATGCCGGTCAGAACAAGAACTCCCACGAGCAAAGCTTCCATGCTGCACTCCTTCTCAAGGCTAAGTGTGACACAGTTGGGCGGGCTGCGGGGCAGGTGCCCGATCAGAAGAACTCAGTCTTCTGTGTTTGACCTTGCCCACCGTCGAGATTAGTCTCTCGCCTTTACTAACCCGGGTCTGGCTTGGTCGCGTTTCGCAGGGAGGCGATATGCGCAGCGACGCGCTCGATGATGAAGTGCCAGAGGATGCAGGTCGGGCCGATGATTTTCATCGGCTCGAGCAGAGCTATGTGCGCGAGGAGCGCTGGGAGGACCTGGCCGGCCTGCTCATCGAGCGCACCGAGAGTGTCGCGGACGCCGCCAGGCGATCCCACTATCTGATGCGCGCCGCGCAGATCTTCGAAACCAACCTGGCCGACCCAGACCGCGCGTTCATCACGTTGCTGGCGGCGTTTCAGGAAGACCCAGCGAACGACGAAATGGCCACCGATCTGGCGCGGGTGGCCACTGCACACGACCGCTGGCAGGATCTGCTGGCTGAGTGCAACAGCCTAGTGGCCGGCGAGATGGCGCCGGAGTCCAAGCGTGCCGATATGCTGGTGGCCATGGCGGGTTGGTACCAGCGTGATCTCAGCGATGCGGCTGCGGCGGAGCAGTCGCTGGAAGCAGCCATGGCGGCCAATCCCGCCAACCTCGCGGCGCTGGGTTCGCTAGTCGCGCTCTACAGCCAGCGGGGCGATTGGTCGCGCGCGGCCGCCTATCTGACCAACGCATCCGCCAGCACATCTGATCCCTTGGCGCAGGTCCAGTTTGCGTTTGACGCCGCGGAGATCTGTCGCATCCGGCTCGACGACGTGGACGCGGCCGCGGAACAGTACCGACGGGTACTCGAACTCTCCCCCGGCCACCCGCAAGCCACTGCCGCGCTGGCTGAGATAGCGTGGGCCCGCAAGGACTGGGCGGTCGCTTTGCCGCTGCTCGAGGCATTGGCCGAGGCGGCGGACCAGGCCCTTGAACCCAAGGCACGGCTTTGGCAACGGGCGGGCTGGTCAGCGCAGATGACCGGCGACGTGGAGCGGGCGCGGGTCAACTACCGGCGCGCGTACGCGGCTGAGCCAGGGTATTTGCCGACGCTGCTCTGTTGGTCGCAGCTCGCCGAGGCCCAGGGATGGTGGCAGGACGTGCGCACGACCGTGCCACTGGTCCTCGCCCAGGCCGAGGCCAAGCTGACAGCAGTCGATCGTGCCGAGCACCTGATGGCCCTCGGTCAAGCCCACATGGAGCTGGGGGACGCCAGTGCAGCCGCAGGGGCGTTCATGAAGGCCATCGAGCTGGCGCCGGATTTGCCCGACCTGCGCGAGGCGCTGGCCGAGGCCAGCGCCATGACGGAAGGGCGAGGACCGTCCGATGCGACCGCCCTCATCGAGCAGAATCGCGTGCTGCTCGCCGGGGCTGCGTCAGCCGACGAACGCTTCGAGATTCTGTGCCGCATCGGCCGCCTGCAACGTGAGGAACTGAACAACCAGCGGGCTGCCCAGGAGACCTTTGAGCAAGCGCTCGCGCTGCGTCCCCACGATCCCGAGACGCTGCACGAGCTGATGGAGATCTACACCCTGCTGCAGCAGTGGCGGCGCGCGGTGAATGTGCTGGAGCAGCTGGTGGAGACCGAGTCGGGCAAGGACAAGGCCCGCTACTTGGTTGCCATCGCCAATATATTGAACTACGAACTGGAATCCCCGGTCGAGGCCGTCGAGCTTTATGACCAAGCCCTCGATGAGGATCCGGATGACCGCCGGAGTTTCGAGCGCATCGAGCGCATCCTCAGCAGCCGGCAAGACTGGCGCGAGCTGGCGCGCGCCTACCGGCACATGATCAAGCGGCTGGGCGCGTCTCCGCCCCCCGACAAGCGAGCCTACCTGATTGCCCTGTGGCGGGGCTTGGCCGAGATCTCCCGGGTTCGCCAGGCGGACATGGCGGCAGCGGCGGCAGCCCTAGAGGTGTGTGTGTCGCTGGCTCCGGAGGACAACAAGCAGCGCGAGGCGCTGGTCGAGGTGTATGAAGCGCAGGGAGCGGCAGGGTTTGCCGGAGCGGTCAAGCTGCGGGAGCAGCTGCTGGCAGCGGCCAGCGACGCCGAGGGAGCCGCCCAGCAGATCCGGGCCTTGGCCGGACTGTACGGCGAGCACCAGCGTTACGACGGGGCTTTCTGCGCGTGCGCCGCGCTTTGCGCGCTGATGAAGGCCAATGCCCAGGAGAAGGCATTCTACGCCCAACACGCCTTGCCGGGCGTGCCCCTGGCCAAAGCTCAGGTGAGCGAGGGTTTGTGGCAGGGCTGGGTGTGCACTCCGCGCCAGGACCGACGCATCTCCCAGGTGCTGGCGGCGGTGAGCGGGGGCGTGACAATTTCGCGGGCCAAGGATGCACAAGCCTGGGGGCTCGACATCAGCCACCGGGTCGATCTGACCAGGGACAAGTCGTCGGTGTCACAGATTCTGGCATACGTCAGCCGACTCATCGGCGTGTCCATGCCCGCCGTCTACGTTCCACCGACCGCGCCCGACGAGATCGACCTGGTGATCCTGCTGGAGGGCAAGCAGGTGCTTCCGGCCTTTGTGCTTGGCGGAGGACTGGTAACCGGCCGAACCGATCGCGAGTTGGCTTTCCGGCTGGCCAAGAAACTGGTCGGACTGCGCGCGGACCATTTTCTCTTGTGGCCGCAGGTAGTGCCGACGCAGATCGAGCTGCGGGTCATTCTGGCTGCGGCGATCAAGTTGCTGCGGCCCGAGTTCGACTTGCCCGACACGGATCCAGTTGCCGTACGCAAATATGTCTCGTTCTTGCACAAGGTTCTCCCTCAGGTGCAGTTGATATCCATGAACGCGGCGGTTGAACAGTTGGTGGCTGATCCCGCCTCCATCGATCTGGGCGCGTGGGCCGCTGCCGCGGAGGAGAACGCAAACCGGGCTGGTTTGCTTGCTTGCGGGGATGTGGTGGCGGTGGCGCGCGAGTTGGTGAAAGAGGCGCGCGCGCGCCGGGGACGACCCGAGGAGGCCATTCTGGGTCTCGCGCGCTGGAGCGTGACGACCCAGCACCTCGAATTGCGTGAGCAACTCGGTCTGGCCCTGGTCGTGGACGCGCGCGCCGCGGAAACAGCCCCGATTTCCTTGCGCACCGGCCGGCGGAAGTAGGCTAGCGTTTCCACCACAGAGAGCACAGAGAACACAGAGATCGGAAGGGCAGGGGTTCGGACCTGACAGAATCCAACCCTTCCCTTTCCGGTCCCGGCTCTGTGACCTCTGTGTTCTCTGTGGTGAAAAAAAGCTAGCTAAGTGGACGCTCGACCGCGCGACGGCTAACGTCGTGGCCAGTGTCCAGCGCACTTCGTTCCTCGGCCAAGGTCAGCGTCGCCATTCTCGCGTCGCGGGTGCTAGGCGTGGTGCGCGACTCCATCTTCGCACGGGTCTTCGGGGTCAGCGGGCTGACCGACGCCTATGTGGCAGCGTTCCGCATTCCCAACCTGCTGCGCGACCTGTTCGCCGAGGGTGCGCTGTCGAGCGCATTCGTCCCGACCTTCTCCGATGCGCTCAACAAGGGCGGGCGCGAGCGCGCCTTCAGGCTTGGCAATCTGGTTCTGGGGGGCGTGCTCGCCGTCACCGGCGGTCTCACCCTGGCCGGAATGGTCTTCTCTGACCAACTGGTTTGGCTAATCTCGCGCGGCTTCGGCGGCAACACGGCCCAGGTCGCTCTGGGCGGTCTCTTCGCGCAGATCATGATGCCCATCTTGGCCTTGGTCAGCGTCAGCGCCGTGTGGATGGGCATGCTGAACGCGCAGCACCACTACCTGGCCCCCGCCTATGCGCCGGCCATGTTCAATGTGACCAGCATCGTGTGCGGCGTGGCGCTTCTCATCGCGCACCCGTCGGACCGCACCGGCCTGATCGTGTGGAGCGCAGGGACGGCGGCCTCGGGACTGGTGCAGGCGGTGGTGCAACTGCCCAGCCTCTGGCGCTTGGGCTATCGCGTGCGGCCGACGCTGGCCGGGCTGTGGCGCGATTCCGACGTGATCCGAATCGTGCGCCTAATGGGGCCGGCGACGGTCGGCCTGGCGGCGGTGCAGATCAACATTTTCGTCAACACTCAGTTTGCTGCAGCCTTGGGCTCGGGACCGCTCACTTACCTGCAGAACGCGTTTCGCTTGTTCTACCTGCCGGTGGGGCTCTTCGGCGTGGCGCTGGCCACCGTGACCACGGCGCGCGCCTCGCAGGAAGCAGCCCGTGGCGACCACGAGGCCCTGGAGGCGCGCGTGGCTGAGGGCGCGCGCGGCGTGTGGCTGCTGGCGCTGCCTAGTGCGGTGGGACTCATCGTTCTGGCCAGACCGGTGGTCGAGTTGCTCTTTCAGGGTGGCAAGTTTGTGGCGGCCAACACGACGGCCACCGTTCCCATTGTCCAGGCATACATGCTGGGTGTGTTGCCCTATAGCCTGGTGAAGGTCCTGTCGCCGGCCTTCTTCACCGTGGACCGGCCTCGCATTCCCATGTTCGCCTCAATGACTTCAGTGGCGGCCAATCTGCTGTTCAACGGGCTGACCTATCGTCGTTTGGGGGCGACCGGGCTGGCCCTGGGCACGACGGTCGGCGCGGTGGTTAATCTGGCGGTGCTGTGGCTGTGGTTCGGCCGGGTGGTCGGCCGCCCGTCGCGACCGGGCCGGGTCTATGAAGTGGTCCGGCTGATTCTCTGCAACCTTGTGCTCGCGGCTGTGGCCGCGGGGGCCTGGTGGGCGAGCGCTTGGCTGCTCAGCGGCGCCGGCATCGCGTGGCCCTGGGGAACGCGCCGTTTGGCCCACGGGCTGTTGCTTTTCACCACTATCGGTGCGGGGTTCGTCAGCTACGGTCTTGGCCTGACGCTGCTGCGCCTGCCCGGCGCGGACGAAATCTGGGACTTGCCCAAACGGATCTTGGCGCGCGTGCGGGGAACGCGCTGACTACGTCGTCCCGTCCTTGTTCGCACCCGTGTCATCCGCGGCGTTCATGGCCGTAGTCGTGCGCCGGGTAAAAATCAAGCGGGGCAAATCGGCCAGGGCTTGCTCCAGCGTTGTGGGCTCGTCGGGCGTGCGCTGCAAGAGAGACTCAATCTCGTCGGTGCCACCCGCCAGCATGCGGGCACGATCTGCGGCCCGTCGCAGCGATGCGTCGTCTGCCCATTCATCTGGGCTGCCGTCGGGGCTGGGTGATGTCGCCGAGCCTCGCGCAGCCAGCGACGCCGCGCTCGTCTGTCGGGGCAGGACGATGGGCACGCCGCTGACGGGCGTGAGCCTTACGGCGTTCTTTCTCTCCAGCAGGCGATCAAGCAGGGGGCGGCACTCCGGGTCGACAAAAGTGAATTGCACGCCCATCCCGTGGGCCCGGTGCGGCTCGGCCGGGTTGAACTCGCGTACCCAAGTCACGCGGCCCGAACCCCACAAGACAGGAGATCCCTGCGCCAGCGCGATCTCGAAACGGATCACCTCGCCCACAGGCTGCGGTTTGCGGCTGGCCAAAAAAACACCCCCTCGGGTCACGTTGGGCGCAAAGCGCGCCACGAACGCCTCCAAGTCAGGGTAACGCAAGCTGAGGCGCACCAGAGCGGGAAAAGGATCGTTCGTTGCCACGGCCAATCGAGTATCGGTCTCCGGGCTCAAGGGGTCAACCGCATCCGTGCGACCGCAATCCCGCGGCGGGCGTAGCTAGGAGCGACGGCTGACCTCGCAAGGACAGGATCAAGCGATTATTGAGCCTGCGATGAGCCGGAGGGGCACTACGTATCCAAGGTGCCTATGTCAACCAAGGCCCAGCGCTTTGCACAAGAAGTTCCACCCCCAAGCAGTTGAGGAGAATCATGCTCACCATGCGACGCTTTTCGCTGTTCACACTTGTCGGTCTGATGGCCTGTTCGGGAAACAACTCCCAGGGACCGCAGGGCGGTGCCGGAGGGACGCCGCCGGCTACAGGCGGACTGCCGAGTGGGGCCGGAACGACCACTGGCGCGGGGCCGGCAGCCGGCACGCCGACAGGGGGTGACACGTCCCCTGCTGGCGGAACAACGGTTCCGGTGACGACCTCCGCAGCCGGCGGAACAACGGTTCCCGAGACGACCGCCGTAACCGGCGGAACAACCGTTCCTGAGACGACCGCCGTAACCGGCGGAACGACGATTTCCGCGACGACCGCCGCGGCCGGCTCCACAGCTGCAGGTGGCAGCGTTAAGCCCGGCGGCAGCACGGCCGCGGGTGGATCCGCCATGGGTAGCACTCCACCAACCGGTGGAAGCACTACGGCCGGGGGGACCACGGGCAACAAGGGCGGCACCGCAGGACCGGCAGGCGCCTCTGGATCAGCGGGCAAGACAGCCGCAGCAGGGACAACAGGCTCGGCCGGATCGACCGGCGGAGGCGCAGCCGGCGCGGGAGGGAACCCCACGCCAGGGACTGTTCCGGCAGGATATCCCACGCCGACTGCGGACAACTACGCCAAGTGCAAGTCGTCGACTGCGTCCGGCGGCCTTTGTCCCGGCGGCGGTGCTGGGCCAGTCTGCATCGAATGTCACTTCGGAGGCTCGGCCGGGAACTACGCCGTGACGGTCACCCTCGGCGGTACCGCTGCGAGCCAAACCTATGTGAGTTGTGAAGCAAACCGGGGCCTATTGAAACCGGTGAGCATCGGTGCCGGCCAATCCCAGACCTACGCTTTTGTCGTCAACGTCCGAACCAAGGAGAGCGAGCCGGCGCAGGCCGTGAGCGCGGGCACGCCGGGGCTGGACATGTACTTCTCTGGCCCGACCGCAACTCCCCCAGCCGTCAGCGCCATCGGCTATGCCCTGGTCACAGCGGCCACGAAACCCACCATGATCTGGATCGCCGGCGATTCCACAACATGTGACCAACCAGGTTCTGGCTTTGGCGGCTGGGGCCAGATGTTTCCGGAGCATGTCATGGCTCCCTTTGGGGTCGCCAACTATGCCGACAGCGGCGAGAGTTCCTCGTCGTTCTACGGAAGCTCACTGTTGTGGGGCGCCATCAAGTCGCAGTGGACCGCGGGCGACTGGGTGTTCATCCAATTTGGTCATAACGACAAAGGGGTGGCCGACGCCACTGTCCAGACAAACCTCGAGAAATATGTGACCGACGCTCAAGCCGCGAAGGTCAACGCAATTCTGGTCTCGCCTCCCGCTCGCGTCGGCAGCATCCCAATAGGCGATCAATCCAGCCTGCACGCGATATCGGCGTCCGGAGCCGCAAAGGACAAGGGTGTGCCTTTCGTCGATCTCACGGCCCTCTCGACCGCCTGGTACAACGGTCTTGGTATGACCCAGACGCAAGTGCTGGCGAAGTACCACGCGGGCGGGACGGACGTAACCCACACCAGCATCCCAGGCGCAGAGGGGCTCGCGGATCTCGTGGCCGCCGAGGTCAAGAAGCAGAACATCGCCGGGCTGGTGGAGTACATGAGGTAGGCGACGGAGCGATCACCACACAGGGCAGCCTCACGGCCGCAGGCAAAGGCCGTGAGGTGATCGACCTGGTCAGCTACCCATCCCCGTCGCGGCCGCGACGTCGGGCAACGAGAATCTCCTCCGTGCGTTTTCCGTGGTGGCCTCGGCCGCCTGGGACAAGGGGATCCCGCGCACCGAGGCCAGCGCCTCTAGAGTCTTCACCACGAAGGATGGCTCGTTGCGCTTTCCGCGAAAGGGCATCGGCGCAAGAAAGGGCGCGTCGGTTTCCACCAGGATCGAGCGCAAGGGCGCGTAGGCAGCCACGCGGCGAATTTCGTCCGCAGTCTTGAAGGTCAGGATTCCCGAAAAGGAAAGGTCCAGGCCCAAATCAAGGTAGCCGCGCGCATGGTCCTGGTTGCCCGAAAAGCAATGCACCACGCCGCCTACCTCGCCAGGCGACTCCGCGCGCAGAATGGTGAGCGCATCTTCGTGGGCATCGCGCACGTGGCAGACGAAAGGCCGGCGCGCCGACCGGCTGAGCGCCAGGAATCGCCGGAAGACCTCGGCCTGCTTGTCGCGCGGGGAATGGTCATAGAAGTAGTCGAGCCCGGTCTCGCCCACGGCCACCACGCGGGGGCTTCGGGCCAGCTTGTCGAGCACCGGCCACCAGTCATCCTCGATCTTGGCCGCGTCGTGGGGATGGATACCAATGGCCGCGAACACGTCGGGTTCCCGGGCCGCCAGGTCTGCGGCTCGCTGTGCGGTGGCCAGGTCTGCGCCCGAACCGACGCAGATCATTGCGACCAGGCCAGCCTGGCGAGCCCGCTCAAGCACCGCAGGTAGATCTTTGGCGAAGTCGTCGAAATCCAGGTGGCAGTGTGAGTCGATGACAGGGACCATGGCCGG
>PMBY01000311.1:10147-10576 GCA_003153875.1 Myxococcales bacterium
GGCAAGTCGGCTGTGACCGGGGCATGAAGTTGCAGGAAGATGCCGGTGTTGGCGCCGCCCTTGTGGAGTTGTCCGGTGACGTGCAAGCAGCGCGGCCCGTAGCCCACGGTGGTCGCCAGGCGAAGCCGATCACGGCAAAGCGTGCGAAGGGCGCCCAGCAAGCCATCGCGCTCGGGCGTGGGCTGGAAGAAAGCGTCGATGGCGAGATAGTCACCCGGCTTGGCCGCGGCCACGTGCTTCACGATGGCGCTGTCGGCTGCATCCACCGCGCCGAGCGCGCCGGGAAGCTTGCCGGTCTGCCGATAGCCGTCGAGCAAGCGGGTGGTGGCCAGCCTTCTCGAAGTCAACCCCTTTGACGAATTCGAGGTCGTCGAGGCCAGGCTAGCCACCACCCGCTTGCTCGACGGCTATCGGCAGACGGGCAAGCTT
>PMBY01000380.1:0-8080 GCA_003153875.1 Myxococcales bacterium
GCCTCCAGGATCGCGGCCAGGATCGTCTCGGGCTCGTGCACCGAACCGCCGGCGTGCGGGAGGCTGACCACGCGGGCCGCGCCAGCCACCGCGCGCTCGATCTCCAGCACCATCTGTCCCATGTTCAGCTCAGGCATGATGAAAGTCTTGACCGTCTTGGCCAGCTCGCGCATGCGCTTGGCCGGGAATGGCCAGGCCACCACCAGGCGCAGGTGTCCCACTTTCACGCCGCGCTTGCGCGCTTCCTCGACGGCGGACATCGCGATGCGGGACGTGATGCCGTAGGAAACCACCACCACGTCGGCTCCCTGCACGCCATCCTCGCGCACGTCCATGATCTTGTCGGCGTTGTCGCGAATCTTGCCCAGCAACCGCCGCACCAGCTTGTCCTGCGCGACCGCGTTCATGGCCGGGTAGCCGCGCTCGTCGTGGGTCAGGCCGGTCACGTGGATGCGGTAACCCGCGCCGGCCTTGGTCATCTCGGGCACGGGATCGTCGGCGGTCGTGCCAAACGCTCGATACTCGTCCTTGGGCTTGTGGGTCCACTTGCGCGGGACCACTTTGATCTCAGAGGCGGGCGGGATGGCCACGCGCTCCACCATGTGGCCCACCACTTCGTCCATCATGAACATGACCGGGCAGCGGTAGATCTCGGACAGGTTGAAGGCCTTGATCATCAGGTCGAAGCATTCCTGGGGCGAGTTGGGNNCCGCGCTGAACGTCGACCCACACACCCGGGCATTCGGTGATGGCGGCCAGGCCGATGTGCTCCATCATCAGCGAAAATCCCGGGCCAGAGGTCACGCTCAACGATTTCAGCCCGCCCCACACCGCGCCCTGCACGGCGATGCTGGAGGCCAGTTCGTCTTCCATCTGGATGAAGATGCCGCCCACGGTCGGGATGCGCGCGGCAAAGCGCTCCACCACCTCGGTCGACGGCGTGATGGGATATCCGGCGACGAAACGACACCCAGCCGCCAGGGCGCCTTCACAGGCGGCGTGGTCGCCGTCCATGAAATGGATGCCGGTGAGCACGCCCTTGGGGTCAGCGGGCTCGGGGTCTTGCACTCGTGGCGCGGCGATCGACTTGGGCGCGGTGGCTGTAGCCGCGGGCGGACCCTTGGCCTGGCGTGCGTCGATGTCCTTCCAGCGCTCGCCATAGATGGCGAAGTCGGGGCAGTACAGGCCGCAGAGGTCGCAGCCGCTGCAGTCCGCGGGCCGAGCCAGGATGGGGAAGTGATACCCCTTGGCATTGAAGTCCTTGGTGAACTCCAGGCAATCGGTGGGACAGAAGTCGACGCAGAACGAGCAGCCCTTACAAATCTCGGGACGGACAAAAACCGTTCCCTTACCCTGGCGCTCTGGGCTAGTCGGATTCATGCGCTCTCCTGGAAGTCGCGACTAAGGAGTAGCACGGGATCTCGCCGGAAACGAGCAAATAAGGACCTCATGAGTCTTGTTTATACCATACCGTTGCATGCAGAGATGTGATAGGAACTATCGGATGTTTGGTCTTATCCCATTTTTCCGATCGACGATCGGAAAGAAGGTGCTGATGGCGGTGTCGGGGGTGTTCCTCTTTGCTTTTTGCGTCGAGCACGTCACCGGGGCTCTGCTCTTCTTCAAAGGGCCACACACCATCAACGGATACGGTCGCCTGCTGCACTACTCGGCGGCCCTGGTCTGGTCCTTTCGTGTGGGCCTGATCCTCGCGGCCGTCGTCCACGTCACCTTCGCGACCCTGCTCTACTTTCAGGAACTCGCGGCCCGCCCGGTGGGCTACCGCAGCCGTCGCTACCTGCGAGCGAGCTATGCGGCTCGCACCATGAAGTACTCGGGGCCGTTCTTGCTCGCCTTTGTGATCTTTCACCTGGCCCATCTGACCTGGGGCTACAACGTCGTGCCTGGCCGATTCATCGAGGGCGACATCCACGCCAACATGGTCAACGGCTTTCGCACCGGCTGGGTGGCGCTGGTCTACGTGGCTGCGGTGAGTTTGCTGGGGCTGCACCTGCTGCACGGCGCGCACAGCATGTTCGAATCTCTCGGGCTGCGCCACCGTCGGGTGGAATCGCTGCTCTTTGGCTTCGCCCGTGTCGCTGCGGTCGCTATCTCGGTGGGTCTGGCTCTGGCCCCAGCGGCCGTGTTCTTTCGCATCATCGGGGGCTAGGGATCAATGGAACTCAAAGCCAACCTTCCCTCTGGGCCGCTTGCCACCGCGTGGGAGCGCCACCGTTTCGATCTCAAGCTGGTCAACCCGGCCAACAAGCGCCGCTACCAGATCATCGTGGTGGGTTCGGGCCTGGCCGGNNAGCCCGCGCCGCGCTCACAGCATCGCCGCGCAAGGGGGCATCAACGCGGCCAAGAACTACCAGAACGATGGCGACAGCGTGCAACGCCTGTTCTACGACACCATCAAGGGGGGAGACTTCCGCGCGCGCGAGCACAACGTCTTCCGCCTGGCCGAGATCTCGAACCACATCATCGATCAGTGTGCGGCCCAGGGTGTGCCTTTTGCGCGCGAGTACGGTGGACAGCTCGCCAACCGTTCCTTTGGCGGCGCGCAGGTGTCGCGCACTTTCTATGCTCGTGGTCAGACCGGGCAGCAGCTCCTCTTGGGCGCGTACCAGGCGCTGTCGCGCCAGATCGCCACAGGTCAGGTCAAGATGTTCGAGCGCACCGAGATGCTCGACCTGGTGGTCGTCGACGGTCGAGCCTGCGGAATCGTGACCCGCAATCTGGTGTCCGGCGCGATCGAGACGCACGCCGCGGACGCCGTCATTCTAGCCACCGGCGGCTACAGCAACGTTTTCTACCTGTCGACCAATGCCAAGGGCTGCAACGTGACCGCCACCTGGCGCGCGCATAAACGCGGGGCTGGATTCGCCAACCCCTGCTTCACCCAGATTCATCCCACCTGCATTCCCGTTACCGGTGATCACCAGTCGAAGCTCACCCTGATNNTGCGCAACGACGGCCGGGTGTGGGTCCCGCTGCGCGCCGGCGACCAGCGGCCGCCCGCCAAAATTCCAGAGGCCGAGCGCGATTACTACCTGGAACGCCGCTATCCCAGCTTCGGCAATCTGGTCCCGCGCGACGTGGCCAGCCGCGCGGCCAAGGCAGTGTGCGACGAGAACCGAGGCGTGGGGCCAGGCGGCCGCGGCGTGTTTCTGGATTTCTCCGACGCCATTTCACGCCAGGGCGAGGCGGTGGTGCGCGAGCGCTACGGCAATCTCTTCGACATGTACGAGCGGATCACCGCGGAGAATCCCTACAAGGTTCCCATGCGCATCTANNATCTACCCGGCCGTGCACTACACCATGGGCGGGCTGTGGGTCGACTACAACCTGATGTCCACCATCCCGGGGCTGTTCGTGCTGGGCGAGGCGAATTTCTCTGACCACGGGGCGAACCGACTGGGCGCCTCGGCGCTGATGCAAGGCCTGGCCGACGGCTACTTCATCATCCCGTACACCATCGGTAGCTACTTGGTGGGCAGCAAATCGGGGTCGGTGTCGACCGACAAGCCGGAATTCGCCGCAGCCAAGGCGCAGGTGCACGAGCGGACCAATCGCCTGCTCGCCCGCAAAGGCAAACGAACCGCGACTTCTTTCCATCGCGAGATGGGCAAACTGTTGTGGGAAAACTGCGGGATGGCGCGCACGGCGGCCGGGCTGAAAGAAGCCCTCGGCCGCATCCCGGCGCTGCGTGAGCAATTCTGGCGCGAGGTGATGGTGCCGGGCGGACACGAGGAGTTGAATCAGTCGCTGGAAACCGCAGGCCGTGTGGGAGATTTTCTCGAATTCGCCGAACTGTTGTGCCGGGACGCCCTACTGCGCGAGGAATCCTGCGGCGGGCATTTTCGCCAGGAGCATCAAACCCCAGACGGTGAAGCCAAGCGCGACGACGCGCACTTCGCCCATGTGGCGGTGTGGGAGCACAAAGGCGAAGGCCAAGAGCCGCTCCGCCTCACCGAGCCGCTCAGCTTTGAAAACGTCCACCTCGCGCAGCGGAGCTACAAGTGACCATGAATCTCGTGCTGATGGTCTGGCGGCAAGAGAACGCGCGTGCGCACGGCCACATGCAGAGGATCGAGGCCAAGGACATCAGCCCGGACATGTCCTTCCTGGAAATGTTGGACGTGGTCAACGAACGCCTGACCGTGGCGGGGCAGTCGCCCATCACCTTTGACCACGACTGCCGCGAAGGGATCTGCGGGTCGTGCGGCGTCGTGATCAACGGCGTGCCCCACGGCCCGCAGCCAGGGACCACGACCTGCCAGCTGCACATGCGCCATTTTCGCGACGGCCAGGTCATCGTCATCGAGCCCTTCCGCGCGCGTGCCTTTCCCGTGATGCGCGACCTGATGGTCGACCGCAGCGCCTTTGATCGCGTGATCGCGGCCGGCGGTTTCATCACCTCGCCCACTGGAAGCGCGCCTGACGGCAATGCCATTCTGGTTTCCAAGGGCGCGGCAGACGTTGCCATGGATGCGGCCGCCTGCATCGGGTGCGGGGCATGCGTCGCCGCGTGCCCCAACGCCTCGGCCATGCTCTTCGTGGGCGCCAAGGTCTCGCACCTGGGCCTTCTGCCCCAGGGCCAGCCCGAACGCTGGTCGCGCGTGCACGCCATGGTGGCGGCCATGGACGCCGAGGGCTTTGGCGGTTGCACCAACTTCCTCGAATGTGCGGCCGTCTGTCCCAAGAACGTATCGCCCGACTTCATCGGCCGCCTCAACCGCGACTTGATCGGAGCCGTGTTCTTGGCCCGGCCTCGGGTGGCCACCACCGACGCTGGCTAGCACTACTGATTGAAATTCGGACCGAGCCGGCGCGTCGCGAGGAGGCCCGGCCGCGACGAGCGCCGAGGGAAGATACTCGACGTATCTGACCGAGAAGCGAGAAAGCGGACGGGCCCCGCAGCAGCGACGGCGACGGGAGAAATTCAATCAGTAGTGCTAGGGACGGCTCTGATTCTTGCGCGAAAACGCAAGAAATGCGGAATTGCCTGATACTGTGTCTCTCCACGGACATCCAACTAGCAAGCAAGCATCCAAACCAACAGGGGGGCACCATGACACCGTGTATCCAGTGCAAGTACGAGCTTGCGCCCGAATTTCGCTTCTGCCCGCGTTGCGGCGTCCCGGCAGCCAAGAACATCCCTGACCAGTACCTGCTGGCGAGACGGGCCATGGAAGGGCGCATGGAGGGCGGCCCGGTGGGACCCGCCATCGCGACCCTGTTGAAGGCCTACGACTTGGGCCTGCGTGATGCACACGTGCTGTGCGGTCTAGGCATTCTCTACTACCGTCTGGGCGATATCGTGTCGGCGACCAAGTACCTCGAGGAGGCCATCGCGCTCAAGCCGAATTTCCCCGAAGCACTCTACGACCTGGCGCTCACCTACTATCGCGGAGGCCAGATCCACAAGACTATCGCGACCATGGAGCGGTGCCTGGAGCTAAGCCCCGACTACGCGGCAGCGCACTACTGGATTGGAATCGCCAACTACCATCTGGGGCGTCAGCAAAAGGCCATCGACTCCTTCTTGCGTGTGGTCGAACTCAACCCGGCAGCCAAGGTCGCCAACTACCACCTGGGCGTGAATTTCGCGTCGCTAGGCCAGTACGACAAGGCTATTGCCAACTTCAAGCTGGTGGTGGAGAACTGCCCGGAGGACGAGGCGGCATTTTATCACCTGGGCATGGCCTACTATGAATCCAACAAGATTCCGGAGGCCACCCAGATATTCAAGCACTGCGTGGAACTGGACGCCGGCGACCGGCGCGCGGCGCAGATGCTGGAGATGCTGACCAACGTTCCTGGCGTGTAGGGGCGACCTGCGGTCGCCCTGGTTCACGAAAGCAGGGGCTGCAACTGCGCGGCCGTGGTGCGTGCAAAGGCGCGCACGGTTTCTTCCCCGGTCAGGCTGGAGATCTCGTCGATTGACCGCTTGGCCGGCAGGTGTGGAATCTGCCCGGTGAGCGCCCCGTGCCCCAGCAGCCCGACGAACGAGAACAGGAAGCGCTCGCGCTCGTTGCTGGGCAGAAAGTCGAGGCAGCGCAGAATCGCGGCCGGCCTGACCTTGTCCCAGCGGCCAGGATAGCCCTGATCAGCCAGCCATTGCCCGACGCTGAGCGCGGCGTCGACCAGATCCTGGCGTTGTGTCGCGTCGGCGGAAACCGCCCCGGCGAGCTCATCGGCCAAGGTCATGGCGACGATTCGTTGCGGGGCCACTTCGACCACGATCCCGGCAGATGGCCTGCGCTTGCGGAAAGGGATGAATTGGGAACGACATCGGCGGCGTCTTTTGCTCATGCCCTGGTTGTCGGACGCCGGCCGAGAAAGTTGCTACTTGCCGAAGAGCAGGGGGCGGTAGTCGGGCCGGATGTGCACGCTGTTCTCGAACAGGAAGTACCGCAGTTGCAGCAGGTCTAGCGAGTCCGCCTGCAGGCCGTGCACACGACACATCTGGCTGACGACATCTTGGTTGCTGTTGAACTGGCGATACAAGATGCGGGCCACGCGGTATCTTGAGAAGACTGAGGTTGTGGCGGCGGCAATCGTGCAGTTCCGCAAGAGGCCGACCCTCGGGTTTTCGGACTGTTTCATCGTCGCAGCCGCGCGCCAAGCCGGGCACATCCCTGTGGGTACGTTCGATCGGGAATTGGGAAAACTCGGCGACGTGCAGAGACTTTGACTGTGTTTGTCCGCCGGGCCATCCCCTGGATAAAGGCGCGGGGCTGCGTATCCGTTCTGGACGAACATGGGCTTCACGAGAAGGTGATTGGCCGGGTCAGTTATGCACGAATCTCAAGTATTCCTCTCCTTCATTCGGCGTTTTGTGTCCTCTACGTTGATTCCAGTGCATCGATCGGAATGGCCGGGTCGAGATAGCGGGCCAGGGAGGTCTTTAGGTACTTGATGACCGCGCCCCGGACCAGGAAACTGGGGTCGGCCCCGGTGGCGTTCACACTGGTGTCGGTGACCGCGAGGTGGGCGTCGAGAGAGAAGCCCTTGACCTTGCCGTTGAGGCTGGCCTCTTCGCCGGTCCATGAGACCGTGATGCCGTACTTGTTGTGCCAGTAGCTGGTGAGCCGCTTGATGCGGCTGTGGGCGTCGACCCTGCTGAGGCTGTGTGCCTGACGAAATTCCATGCAGCATCTCCTAGTTCATGCCGACCGGTGTGTGGGAACTGGTGCTGTCGCTGTCATCAAGTGGCTCTCGTCGGGGAAGCATCGATGCTCACCCCAGGTCGGAGTCGGCGTCGCCCGGTGGGCCCGAATCACTATGGATGATCTCTGGCCCGTACTTCGTGGTCAGGAACCGATCGCGGCAAGTCATGATGGTGGCACCACACCCATTGTATCATCCGGCGGTATGTCGAGGCCATGGGGCGGCGAGCTCGAAATCGCGGCCGTCATCCGAGGGAAGCGGGTGCCCCTCGTGCAGTCAAGCCAACCAGAAAGCACGCAACGTAGTGGCTTGCCGCCCAACGACAGCATGAGATGATCGCCTCCAGTCAGCCAGACCTAGAATGCGATGTCAGAGCCGTCACCACCAACCACGGTCGTGTTGGGGAACGGTTCGCGGCGTCCGAGAACAGTTGTTGCCAGACGGCCAGGTCGGCGTTGCGCAGTAGGGGGCCCCCGCTATACTCGCCGTCAAATGCCGAGCCCCGACATGTTCACCCTCGTGGGCGAGCCAACCGTCCCTATCGCTTTCACCTTCGAAGCGGACATCCGCCACGAGCATGGTGCGCGCGTCCCATCGGTGTCCCATGAGCTTGGAACGCGCCTTGCGACCCTTCTCTTGAGTCTCTGTGTCGCCGTCGGCGTGCTGGCTTGCGGGGCGTCAGATTCAGGCAATGCGACTGGGGGCCAGCACACCACGATGCCGCCGAGTGGTGGCGGCCCATCCGGTGGTACCCACGCGGCGGGTGGAACCACCAGCGTGGGTGGATCCAGGGCAACCGGGGGCACGGCCAGTGGGGGCAGCAGTTCTCTGGGAGGCACGCAGTCAACGGGAGGTGTGCCTGCCACAGGCGGAAGCCATGCCACGGGTGGCAGCTCCGCCACGG
>PMBY01000380.1:8136-11766 GCA_003153875.1 Myxococcales bacterium
AGGCACGGCGAATACCGGCGGCTCGAAACCAGTCGGCGGCAGCTCGGCCAGCGGAGGCAGTTCGTCGACGGGAGGTGCCTCAACCGCGGGTGGTTCGTCCTCCACGGGTGGAACCACAGGGGGCGGCGGCAGCTCGTCCTCGTGCTTCGGCTTCAAGCCGGTTCCCAACAGTCAGAATACCGCCAATTTCGATCCCGCCGCCTGGTACAAAACCTGGAAGACCAAGTTCTATGTCGATTGCGGCGGTGGGCAGGCGCGCATCGCCAACGGTCAGGGCAGCAACAACACCGTCTCCGAAGGAATGGGCTACGGCATGCTCCTGGCTGTTGGCAATGCCGACAAGACGGCATTTGATGCCCTCTGGGCCTACTACAAGGGACGGGTCGATTCCAATGGGCTGATGAATTGGTCGATCGACGGCTGTACCGCGGGAAACAATAATGCCTACGCCGCCACCGACGCCGATGAAGACGTCGCAATGGCTCTGGTGCAAGCGGATGCCAAGTGGGGTGGCTACAAGACCGATGCGACCAATCTGATCAATCTCATCAAGAAGTACGAAACCGCACCGGGCCCGCCTTCGTATCTGCGCCCCGGTGACGCCGCAAACAACGGTGGCAAGGGTGATGGAATCGTCAATCCTTCGTATTTCGCTATCGGCTACTGGCACGTCTGGGCTACCTACGTGGGAGACACGTTCTGGAATCAGTTGGCTACGGACGCCTATACGATGTTGGCCGCTTTTCAGAAGCTGACGGTTTCGGGTTCGACCGGGGCGCTGGTGCCGGACTGGGGCAATTCTCAGGGGCAGAATCCCTATGGCAGCAGTTACTACTACGATGCTTGTCGAACTCCCTGGCGGGTGGCTGTGGACTACGCTTGGTTCGGGACAGCCGCTGCCCAGACGTTTCTTCAAAATGTGTCGAGCTACATCGACGGCAAGGGTGGAATAGGCAGTGTCTCCTTTGACAAGAACAGCGCCTTCCTGGGCCCGTTCGCCCTTTCAGGCATGGCCGTCAGCCAAGCCAAGGCGGACACCTATCTCAACGCCTGGTTGTCCACAACCATGGACGATACGCCCTACTTCCAGGGCTCGCTGCGAGGGCTGTTCCTTCTTTTGGCGAATTGCAGTTTCCCCAAAGGCCCGTGATCGCCAGACTCTTCTGGCGTGACTGGCAGTTGACAAGACGGGCGGTGTTGGTCCAGCCTTGCCCCCCCATGCGCAATAGTCTTCAGTCTAGCCGTCACAGGTCATCTTCATGCTGGGTCGTTGGGATCTCACTAGCCCTGCTGGGTTGTTCCAGCGGCACAGCAACCGATGATACTGAAACCTCATTCGAGGCACTCACGGTCGATGCGGGTGCAACGTACACCATCGTCGGCGTGGCCAGCGGGAAGTGTGTGGCGATCGCAGGGGCGAGCCTGGCGAATTCTGCGCGTGCAGTGCTGGCCACCTGTGCCAGCTCGACCAGTCAACGGTTCAAGTTCCCGGTGGCCACGGGCAGCTACCGCAGCATTGTGAACGTTGCGAGTGGCAAGTGCCTCGATGTGCAGTCAAAGTCGACGGCCAATGGAGCAGCCATAATCCAATACACCTGCAACGGTGGCACGAACCAACAGTGGTCGGTCACGACCAACGCCAACGGCTCTGTGAAGCTGACGGCACGCCACAGTGGAAAGGTCATGCAGCCCAACCAAGGGGCAAGCGCTGACGGGACCTACATGGTTCAGTCGTCTTCGTCGAGCGCCACCTACCAACAGTTCAACATGGCGGTCGTGGGAACTGGCGGCAGTGGAGGCAGCGGCGGAGCGGGCGGAACTGGTGGCGCTACCGCTGGCTCTGGTGGCTCGACCACCAGCTCGGGCGGCGCGACCAGCTCGGGTGGCACGACCAGCTCAGGCGGCACGACCAGCTCGGGTGGCGTGACCAGCTCGGGTGGCGCGACCAGCTCGGGCGGAACNNCCATGACCAAGGTGACGGCGTACGAGATCCAGCTAGGGCCAGAGGATCCAAGCTGGGTCAACAAGTGGACCGAGGGCACCTTCTACATCGGCGTGATGGCCGCCTACTTGGCCACCGGTGATACGACCTATCTCACGGATGCCACCAGCTGGGCCACCAAGAACAAATGGACCTTGCTTGGATCGCCCACGCGCAGCGCAGACAACCAGTGCGCTGGACAGGTCTATGAAGACATTTACCTGACCAATCCGGTTGCCTCCAATGCGAACATGTACGCGAGCACCAAGGCCAGCATCGACCTGGTGAAGGCAAGCCCGAAACCGGGAATCGTGATGAATGTGGACGACTGGTGGTGGTGCGATGCTTTGTTCATGGCGCCCGGAGGGATTGCTCGCCTCGGCCAAATTACTGGGGATTCCTCGTATTTCAGTTTCCTGGACAGCGAGTGGGCGCCTACCCAGACTGGGTTGTTTGACACGAAGACGGGACTCTTCTGGCGGGATTCGTCGTTCGTCAATGGCACTGTCTATTGGTCGCGTGGAAACGGCTGGGTTCTGGCCGGCATTTTGCGAGTCCTGCAATACCTTCCCACTACTGACGCCAGCTACGGCACCTATGTCACCTTGCTGCAGACAATGGCCGCTGCGCTCAAGCCCTGGCAGCAGTCAGACGGCACCTGGCACGCCGACCTCACCCATCCACAGACATACGCAAATCCCGAGGTCAGCGGCACGGGCCTGATGACCTACGCCATCGCCTATGGCATCAACCACGGCTTGCTCGATCGCGCCACCTATGTGCCTGTGGTGGCCGCGGCTTGGCGGGGCCTTGTCAGCTGTGTCGATAGTCAGGGCCGGGTTGGCTACATCCAGGCCACTGGCAGCAAGCCCGCGGCTGCCGCAGCCACCGAGACCCACGACTACGGTGTGGGCGCCTTGCTCCTCGCGGCCAGCGAACTGTACAGCATGGTGAAGTAGAAAGTCAGTGCGATGACTCGATGGCTTTCTGGAACTCCGAGAAGGGCTGGTTGCCGACGATCCACGATCCAGCGATGAAGAAGGTCGGCGTGGAATCCACGCCCAAAGAAATGCCCAGGGCTTTGTCCTGCGCCACCTCGTCGGCGATTTCGGGACTGGACCGATCGCTGTCGAACTGCACCAGGTCCAGACCGATGACCTGCGCATACCCGTCGAGGTCGGCGTCGGTCAAGGCCTGCTGATTGGCAAACATTTGGTCGTGCATCTCCCACGCCTTGCCCTGGCGGTCTGCCGCCATGAAGGCCTCGGCAGCGGGCAGAGCATAGGGGTGCATGGTGAGCGGGAAATTCACGAAGGCCAGCGCGACGTCATTGGGGTAGGTGGCCAGCACCTGTTTCACCGTGGGCTGAACAGCGCCGCAGTACGGGCACTGAAAATCCCCGAACTCCACCATGGTCAGCCGCGCTGAAGCCGGGCCCAGGAGCGGCGTGTGGGAGGGTAACTGGACCACCGTCGGCCTACGCGAGCACGCACACACAAGGAGGAGGGCCGCTAGGCCCAGGACGCGAATCGGGACGAACCATGTGGACATCGAGTGATGTTTCTAGCAGCCCTGGAGAAAGGCGACCACTCGATGTTGGCGCGGCGGAATCCGCAAGTGCGCGGCAGTGTCGGGATCGTGGCGCCCTT
>PMBY01000380.1:11864-23025 GCA_003153875.1 Myxococcales bacterium
GCCGCAGCCGTGGTCGAATCGTGGGTGCGGGACGATCTCGCGCGATCCTTGCTGGACCCGCACGAAGTCTCGACGACGGGAGGCGCGCCGGCCAAGGAGCCCTTGCCACCCACTGCCGGCCCTGCCTCGGGGCCGGCTGTTGCAAGCGCCGTCTCCGCTCCAGCTCATTCCGGTGGCCGTTCCCGTCCCACTGTGACTGTGGTTGCCGACACCTCGTTGGCCACGGATGGCACTTTGTGGATCGGCGCAGCCCTGGGAGCTTGCGTGCGCGTCGGCCGGTTCTGTGTTGGCGTCGACGTGCAGTTCAGCGGCGACACGGCCGCCACCGGGAATGTCGGTGCTCTCTACGCGGTGGTTGACAGCTCGAACGCAGCCTGCACAGAACCGCAGCGCAAGTTGACCCGTATGGGCGGCAATGCGCTCATGACCGCTGATCTGCCCCTGCGCGTGGGAGCCGGAACCCTTGGTCCGGGGATTGGGCTGGGAGCAGCTTGGTTGTCTACCAATGCCGTGCTGGACCAACATAGCGGGAACGCCACGACGGTTGGCCTTGTCGCAGAACCGCGGATTCAATTCTCCTGGCCCTTGGGCTGGGGCCTGGCGGCGGACGTGGGGCTTCGCGCCGACATCTTGCCGTTCGCGCACCGGAAGCACCTCACTTCTAGTGACTTCAACCTGCCGGGCGAACCCCTGGGCTTCTTGCACGCCGGACTCGGTCTCCGCTACGGGCCCCTCGCACCATGACCTTGACGCCTGATTCATGCAACGCGGTCCGGCGCGGGCTCGGCGGCTTTCGGCGCCTGGGCGCTTTTCGTGCGAAGAAGTTTCGGGGTACCGGGCACTAACCATCTGTAAGCTACGAGGACATGCACATGCCAGGGCTTAACGCTGCTTTGCGGCGGGCGCGAGTTTCACGCGCTCGGTGAGGAAATGATCCGCAGGCACGAAGGCAAGCTGCTCCCCTTCCAGCGCAATTCCGTGTGGCTGGCAGATACCACCGACGAAGTGCTGGTGGCAGCGTGTGCCTTGCACGACCCCGGTGCGATGGGCGAGCTGTTCGATCGTCATGGCGATGCGGTCCACCGGTTTCTGTCGCGCCTCATGGGTGCGGGCTGCTGGGATGTGGACGACATGGTTCACACCACGTTTATTGAGGCTCTCCGCTCTGCCGCGCGCTTTCGCGGCGGCTCGTCGGTGAGAACTTGGCTGTTTGGCATTGCTTCGAATATCGGGCGCCACCACATCCGCGACCAGGTGCGGAGGCGGTCCTTCCTCAAGGCCTTGGGCGATATCAAGCCAGCGCCCGGCCAGACCCCCGACCAGGCCGCCGAGCGCCAGCAGATGGTTGAACGCGTGGCCGCGGCACTTGCGCAACTGCCCTTCGATCTGCGGGCGGCCTTTGTTCTGTGCGATCTGGAGGAAATGTCAGGCGCGGATGCGGCTGCGGCCCTCGATGTTCGGCAAGGGACCTTGGGCCGGCGCCTGTTCGAGGCGCGGCGGGCTCTTCGTGCAGCCGTGGCGGAGGTGCGACCATGAGCGAGCGCGCCACTTGCCCTCGTTTCGTTGAGATCGGCCGCCTGGCGTCTCCAGAGGATGTTCCGGAGCTACGTCTGCATCTGGAGCAATGCCTTTACTGTCAATCGCAGTGGTCTGCCACCAAGAGTCTCATCGAATCGATGCGGCAGCTTCCCGTCAAGGCGCCCGAGGTTGCCCGGCGACAACAGACGCGCAATGCACTCGTGCTCGCGGCCGCCGAGTCTCAGCGTCAGCGTTTCTCGCCTTGGTGGGTGAAGGCCGCGGTGTACGCAGTCGTGGTCCTGTGCGCGGCTGGCGTGTTCGCGGCAGTGGGCACCATCGCGCTGCCCTGGCTGCAAAGGCAGCGCGTGCGCACGCCAGCTGCCGCTCTTCGCGATCAGGACGGGCCACGCGCGACGACATCACTCCAGCCCCCGGCAAAGATCGAACCCGTCACCCAGACCGGGGCTGATTCGCTCGCATCGCCTGGGCCCAGCGCGACGGCGTCGGCCGAATCCTGGGCTTCCCGGATCCCCATCATGGAAGAGTCTCCTCGACATCAGACCACAACTCGCAGAGCGCGGGGAGCGCTGGCCTTGGCGTCGCGCCCAACGTCGTCACTGAATTCCAACCACCTGCCCAGCCCGGCGGAGTTGGCTTTCTCGGAGGGTTGGCAGGCGTTTCGCTCCGGCGACTATCCTGGCGCCATCGCGGGCATGAGGCGCGCCTTGCGTGCGGCGCCGACCTCGGCCCTGGCGGAGGATGCCCGATACTGGGAGGCCGTGGCCCTGGCGCGCCAGGGCTCGGTGGCCCAGTCCCGTGCGGTGATGGAAGATTTCCTGCGGCACTTCCCAGGTTCTCCTCGCGCCGGCGAGGTTTCCGCCATGCTCGGCTGGTTCTTGGTCGAATCGCACGATTGGGCCGCAGCCGAGCGGCGCTTCCGCGCAGCCGAGAGCGATCGAGCGCCGGCTGTGCGTGAGAGCGCCAAGAAGGGCCTGGAGATCACGGGGCAGTTCTACGGCCGCTACCAAAGGCAGTGAGGTGATTCACCTCGAAGGCCACCCGCTGCTGAGAACGCAGAGGTGAGAGGGGAGGCCGCAGAGTTGGAGAAAGCGGAACGATCGGGCGTTCCCAGCGAATCTTTGCGGTTTGCGAATAGACCCGACGTTGGTAGCACGGTGCGGATGCGCGCACGGCCGACGAGCGCGCCGTAGGCACGACCAGCCAGCATCGCCACGGCCACGACCTCCTGGAGCGATCGTGGAGTTGTCGAGAATCTCCGCGGCTTGCGAAGAAACGCGACGCTAGTAGTACAGAGGGCAGTGGTGAGATCCTTGGGCGTCTTCCCCGACTCTGTGGTCCCCCTCTCCCCTCTGCGTTCTCAGCGGTGGGTGGCTGTCGAGTGAACCCACCTCACGCCCTTGTTTCGCGGAATCCTGGTCAAAACTGACGCGCGGGCGGGGGCGGCGCCGGCGGCGGAGGAGGCGGTGGCGGCGACGGCGGAGCCCCGCCGGCTTCGGGCGGCGTGGGCGGTGCGGAGCTTCCCCCGACTGGCGGCGGCGTGGGAACGTTGGGGTCGGGCATCAGACACGACACCAGGTCGAACATCATGAACTCCAGGGCCTTTTCCGGCGCGGACAAGTCTCGCGTGGTCTTGCAGCCGGTGGGGAAGGTGGCGTCTTTGGTGTCGGCGTCAGCCCCCGAAACCACCGCGCTCGCCACATGCAGACCGGTGAACACGAAGCGACCGCACTGAGCCGCGGGCGCGGCGGTCGTGGGTGCGTTGAAGGTGAAGTAGTGGACATAGGAAGAAGGTGTGGCCTGGTAAATCCACTGCTGCGATGGCGGCTGGATGGTGGTGATGGCCGTCGGCTTGACGTCGCTGCCGAGCTGGATGGTGCCCTTGGTCGTGGTGCCGCCCACCGCCTGCAACCAGCTCGCAAAGGCCTGGCCCTTGGGGAAGCTCTGATCGATGGTCGCCGTGATGTCGCCCAGACTGTCGTCGCTGCTATCTTCCACCCAGGTTGCAACGTCGCCGAAGGGCGCGTGGCCGTCCGGAGCGATGGAACATGGGTTGTCCGTGCCCCCGGCCACGCAAGGGTACTTGACGACGTCCTTGAGTGGCGGATACGCCTTGAGCCAGCCGATGTGGTAGTGCTCGGCAAAGGTGCGGCCGCCTCGCGCCAGGTACTGCACCATGTTCAGCTTCATAGCGTCGGTCAGCACGTTGCCGCTGGCCGAGGGGTCGGTACCGTCGGCCGGTTTCTTGTTGCCGTTGTAGCGGGTTTGGCTGGCACCGCAGGCCATCAGAATCACGTCGTACTTCATCATCGTCGTGAAAGTCGACCAGAACGGGAACGCTGATGGCCAGGTGGTGCCGTTGTCGTAGCTGGCCTTGCCGTTCTCGTCGTAGTTGTCGTTGTAGATGTTGATTGCGCCCTTGCCGTCGGGGTTGGTGAATTCCGCGGTATCGATGCCCATTCGCGTGAACAGACACTGCAGCCGGTCCGCATCACCGGCGGTGATGGCCATCTTGGGGATGCTGCCTTCGGCCTGGTTGCGCGGCAGGCGCAGACGTCGCGCCTGGCCGCTCGACGGGTCCGCAATGGCCTTGCTGGTGCATTGACTGACTTCCGATGCCTTGATGGTGACCTGGCGTCGCCACTTGCCCACCTGCATGACCAGCGGGAAATCGATGCCCACCGGGACATTGTCCAACTTGAAGCTTCCACTTGAGTCGGTGAGCGCGGTGGTGATGGGCTTGCCCGATACCGACGCCGAGCAAGTGTCGCAGGAGGCGCCGGTCGCGATGTTGGCCAGGGGCGCATCGGGCACGTACACGATGACGTTGTACAGTGGAACCTTGCCAGCGGGATCATAGACGGTTCCCGTGATGCCGGTGGATCCAGTGGCGCACTTCACCTGGGCGGCGCACATGGCGCCGCAACTTTGGACAGGACAGATGTTGGCGGTGCAGGTTCCACTACCCGGGCAGTCGCCACAATGAAGCGTTCCACCACACCCGTCGCCGATGTCGCCGCAGTATTGGCCGCCTCCCGAGGTGGTACATGCGCTGCGCACGCAGGTGGGTCCGCCCGTGCACAAGCCCTTGCTTTGGTCGCAGACCCAGCCTGCATGGAAGGTGGAACAGGTATCTCCACAGTCGGCCGTTCCCCCGCAGCCATCGCCGACCTTGCCACAGTACCTGAAGTTGGCAGCGCCATCACAGACGAGCTTTGTGCAGCCAGATCCTCCCACACAGGAACTCGAGGCGGCGTTGCATACCCAACCCGCGTGGAGACTGGCACAATTGTCACCACAGTCGATTCCGCGCCCGCACCCATCACCCACCTTGCCGCAATAGCGCGCCCCGGCCACTGGATCGCACGTGGTGGGCGTGCAGACATCGGCATTGCCGACGCACACGCTGTTTTCGCACGTCCAACCCGGATTGACGCTGGCGCAGTTGTCGCCGCAAGGGAGCGCATGACCACAGCCGTCGGTGATGTTGCCACAGTAGGAGCCGCTGGTGGCCCCGACAGTATAGGTACACTGATAGGTGGGCTTGCAGTCCAGCCCGCCGACGCACGTGTGCTGGGTTGGGTCACACGTCCATCCAGTGGGGCAGTTGTTGCCACAGTCGATCTCGCCATTGCAGCCGTCGCCAATCAAGCCGCAATACGCCCCCCCTGAAGACGCACAGGTGGCGGATGCGGTGAGCGGAACGCAGGCATCGACTGGCCCGGCGTCGGGAAGCACCACCCACACCCTCCCTGTGTCGGTCCCTCCGCCTGAGCCGCCGGCGCTGCCTCCGCCATCGTTGCCTCCGCAACCGCCGCTGACTCCCGAGACATTTGCCGAAGTACAGGCTCCGCCCAAAACCATCAAGGGCGCGAGAAGAAGCGCACTGGCAACCAGGACAGACGTTGACGGAACGGATTTCATGCTTTCCCCCAGGGCGAGAACATTGCGTGGGTTCTTCCTTGCTTCGCGGAGTCGCCTGGTAAGTGCCCGATGCAGCCGCAATTCTTCGCGACCTTGACCGTCACCTGCTCAATGCTACCCGAGATTGGCGCTCAGGCGCGTCTTTCGCCGACGGCGCGCCGCGCCCGCGCGAACACGATGCCAACAGCGGTCGGCCCACCGCGAGTTTCGGCCGAAGAAACCCAAGGCGGCGGGCACTAAACACGGCAAGGCACATGCGCAGGCAAGTTCTGGTTCTCGCGCTTCTTGGATTTTCACCTGGGAGATCTCGACACATGAAGGATCGATCGACGCCGGAAGCAAGGAAACTGCGGTCTCTCGTCGCAGTTGTGTTCGCTCTCGGCGCAACCGCCGGTCTTGCGCGCGCCGAGCAGCCTGAGGACAGCGATCCGGCTGGCGACACGTCGGCTGCGCAGGCCGGCACGCTCTCTGCGGCTCCCTCCGAGGCAGCGCCTTCACCTTCCCCTGAGGCGAGAGTCGCTGGCGCATCGCTGCCGGCGCCGGTGGTGGCCGCACCGCCGCCAGCCAGCCCCGTGCTTGAGCCGTCACCGCCAGCGCCGAGTCCCTCCTGGTTCACCCGGCCTTCGCTGACGGTGGCCGTGGGTGAGGCCGCCAGCAGATGGGCCGTGACTCTCTACGGCTTCGTGGAGGCTGACCTCATCTACGACACCACGCGGAGCTACAACGACTCGATCGGCAGCGCGCTGGTGGCCCGCAAAGAAACCTATGAAGGACGCAATGGTCGTACGCAGTTCTCGATTCGCAACACGCGACTGGGCTTTGCCTTGGAGTCGCCGCAGGTTGGACCGGTGAAGCCGTCGGCTGTGCTGGAAGCCGACTTCTTCGGCCACCAGGAGACCCCACCGGCCACGTCGGAGGTCACCTACTTCAGCAGTCCCGTGTTGCGACTGAGGCACGCCTTCGTGAAGTTGGAGAATCCCTACGTGAACGTGCTCATGGGGCAGACCTACGACGTGTTCGGCTGGCAGAACTACTTCTCGCCCTGTTCGCTGGAGTTTCTCGGGCTGCCCAATCAGCTCTTTTCGCGCAACATGCAGCTTCGCGTTTCTCACACGTTTTACGCGACGGGCGTGGTCAGCCTCGATGTGGCCGCTTCGGCCGTGCGCCCGGCCCAGCGCGACGCAGAGGTTCCCGACGCCAACGCGGGCCTGCGCCTCAGTGTCAACCGATGGAAAGGAATCACCACGCCCGGCAACGTGGGCACCGTCGCGTTGCCTCTCTCCCTCGGCGTGTCGGGCACTGTGCGGCAGTTCAAGGTCGATTGGTTCACCCCGCCCCCCGTGCAGCACTCCAACAGCGCGACCGGCTGGGGCCTGTCGGTGGACGCGCTTGTGCCGGTGATTCCAGCTGCCAGTGCAGATGACCGAGGCAACCGCCTGACCCTCATTGGCTCCTTCGTCAAGGGAACTGGAATCGCCGACCTCATCACCTCGGGCGGTGGGGCACAGTTCCAGCCCTTGCCCAATCCCGGCCAGGCCAGCCCACCGTTCGTCTACACCCCGGACATCGACAACGGCCTGGTAACCTTTGATAGGAATGGCGTTCTGCATACCATTGCGTGGCAGGCATTCCGGGTCGGCCTTCAGTACTACTTGCCTCCGACGGGTCGGCTGTTCTTTTCTGGGAACTACACCCAGTCCCACTCGGGCAATCTTGCCAAGCTGTTCCTCCCGGGAAACTCAGAGATCGAGTTGCTCGGCACAATTGCGCACACGTCACGGTACGCCGACGCGAACCTCTTCTGGGATGTGACGCCCGCGGCACGGATTGGCGTGTCCGGGCAGTACACCCAGGTCAACTACCTTGATGGGACCAAGCCGCACAACATCCGCGGCATGGCCCAAACCGTGTACCAGTTCTGAGCATGCCCCGCTGGGGTCGCAACTGAGGGAGCAGATTTATGGTCATGAAACGGTCTTTTGTCCCGGCTGTCGTTACATTGTGTCTGGTCGTCTCCGCCTGCAGTTCGTCCTCGAACAATGGATCACCGACAAACACTGGTGGTAAGCCTGGGGGAGGAGGTGCGGCGAGCAGCGGTGGTTCGGTCGCGGCCGGGGGCAGCAGCGTGGCCGGAGAAAGCTCCAGCGGCAGCGGGACAGCCGCGAGCGGCGGTACCGCGCCAAACGCTGGAAGCACGGCCCTTGCCGGCAGCGGCGGTACTACGCCAACCGGTGGAATCGCGGCCGGCAGCGGCGGCACATTGGCCGGTGGAACCACTGCCACTGGCGGTGCCATTGTGACCGGCGGCGGCACTCCTCCTGCGGTGACCTGCACAGCGGAGTACACCGGCTCGGAAACCCGGCCTCAGCTTACCGATGCCTCAGCCGCGTGCTTCACCACCAAGAACTACCTGGCCGAAGCGGGCACCATCGGAGCGTTGGTACGTGACAACTGGGATCCTTCGGCTGGCCTTCCCGCTTCCAGCAGCTACACGCCAACCTACACGGTCGCGGCAGATGGAAGTGGCACCCACACCACGGTGCAAGACGCGATCACCGCAGCCAGCGGCTCGGGCAGCAGCGCGCGCGTCTACATCCTGGTGAAGCCCGGCAGCTACCGCGAACTCGTCTGCGCAAAGGGGTCCGTGCCCATCACTCTCTATGGTGCGGATACCGACGCGACCAACGTCACCATCGCGTTTGACAACTACAACGGCAAGACCGTGGACAGCACCAAGACCAATGCCTGCTCGCTGCCCACGGGGACCACCTACGGAACCAGCGGAAGCAGCACATTCTTCGTTTCTGCGGCGGGGTTCCAGGCCCAAAACCTGACCATTGCCAATGATTTCGACGAGGGCAGTCTGACTTCGAACGTCCAGGCCGTGGCGCTCACGGTTCAAGGCGACCAGGACGTGTTCCAGAATGTTCGCCTTATCGGCAACCAAGACACCCTGCAGGTCAAGTCGTCCAAGCTGACCCTGGTGGCCCGCTCGTACTTCAAGAACAGCACCATCGAAGGCGACACCGACTTCATCTTTGGCCGGGGCACGGCAGTGTTTGACGGTTGCGCCATCACCTACACGAGCAGCCGCAAGACCAACAGCACGATGATCGCGCCTAGCACCGAGACGGCGAATCCCTTCGGCTTCCTCATCATAAACAGCAAGATGGTGGGGGACTCGGGAATGCCGACCGGAACCGCCTACCTGGGTCGGGCGTGGGACGACAGCACCGCCGGCGCGGCGCCCAACGGCCAGGCGGTGATTCGCGACACGGAAATCGGCGGCTTTGTCAGGATTGCCGCTCCCTGGACCATCGCTGCGACCAGCGGGCGTGCCTTCAGCGCCAGCGGAAACCGTCTCTACGAGTACGAGAACACCGGGCCCGGAGCGGCCAACGACTCTGATGGAGGTGTCGCTGCTGATGCGCCCGCGCCCCAGGACGCCTCAGCGGACGCGAACGCCGACTAGGTGCCGAAGTTCGCGAAAAACTGTGACCGCATCGGGCACCAACAGGGCGAAACGCAAGACTAACCCCAAGGAAAAATGCGAGGGCTTCGATGACAATACGGTCTGCAACGTACATTGGAACTGTGGCGCTCTTGTCACAACTGCTCCTTGCCCACGGCTGCGGCAGCAACAACCCGAGCACAATCGGCGGCGCCGGGACGACCGGCACGGCCGGCACGCCGACGGCGGGCACGACAGGCGCGGCGGGCGCCATGGCTGGTACGCCGACCGCCGGCACGACTGGTGCGGCGGGCGCGCCGGCTAGCACGCTGGCCGGCGGAACGACGGGCGCAGCGAGCGCGCCGGACACCACGCCGGCCGGGGGTACGAGCGGCGTGGCGGGTGCCACTGGCGGCACGCCAGCCGGCGGCGCTGCCGCTGGTACGACGGCCACCAGCAGCGGTGGCAGCACGGGCACCTCTACCGGTGCCTACGATCCGCTATGCTCGACCCTCCTCACGGCAGCGAGTGCCATTCCCACCAAGGGTGGCGTCTGTACAGACGCCGATCCCCAGCTTTGTTACAAGAACTGCGGGCCCAAGAGCGTCGGCTTCAAGTCGGAAACCTGCTCAGGCGGGACCTACCAGGAGCAAACAGGTTGCTCCTTCCCCACGGGTATCGACTACTCCTGTTACAAGATACCGGCAGTCATCGACCCATCTTGTCCCACCACCGTGCCACAGGCCAGTACACCCTGCTCGGTGGCCGACTGCGTGCTCTGCAACGTCAATAATGGCTATAACGACTCGTCAGGGTCCGCCAAGATCGGGTATTGCGTCTGCCCAACCACAAGTGCGGGGACGCCAGGCAAGTGGACCTGCGCCAGCACCACGGCCTGGCCGTGCCCGGCTGGCCAGGGATGCTGACGGAGCGTTTCGACTGGCGACCGGCAACTAGGAGCTGAGTACGGCTCACACCGATGGCAAAGCAGCACGACGTCCTCGCGGCTGGTAGGCGAGCGGCCCGGCTATCGCTGGCGAGCGCCCTGTGGGCAGTCTTTCTTCTCGGTCTGGCTGCCTGCGGTGCCAATGATGACCTTCCCGCAATCGAAACGGTTTGCGGCACCGCGGCCCCGGCTGATTCGGTCGGCGGCCCGGCCTGCGGCGCCGGCGATCCAAACCTGCCAGCAGAACCGCAGCTTCCTGCCGACGCCTGTCAAACCCTGACAGCGGTCAAGTCGGCGCCCATGGAACGAGACGATGGAACCGACCTGGACACAACCCGAATTCAGAACGCCCTGCTCGCGTGCAAAGGTAAAGCGGTCAAGCTGGTGAGCGAAGGTGAGAACAACGCCTTCGTCACGGCACACCTACAAGTCGACAGCGTTACGTTGTGGATCGACCGGGGGACGACCCTTTACGCTTCCCGCAATCCCGCCCTCTACCAGAAGACCGGAAACTGCGGCTCGATCGGCATCAGCGACTCGGGCGCGTGCACCGACTTCATTACCCTGGCGGGTAAGAGTCCGGCCATTGTCGGCGACGGAATCATTGATGGTCAGGGCGGCGAGCCGCTCATCGGGAAGAACTACTCGTGGTGGCAGGCATCCTACGCGCTTCGTGCCATCGACGGCAGTATCGGAAACCCCACCCTGATCAACTCGACCACGGGAACCACCGGCTTGCTGCTCTACCGAATCACCCTGCACAATTCGCCAAAGTTCCACGTCAAGATTACCTCGTATCCGGCTGACGGGAATTGCTTGACTCCTGGCAAGGGATTCATCGTCTGGGGGATCACGATTCTGACGCCCTCGCGTTGGACCAACAGTCGGGGCGAGGTGTTGACGCCGAGCTTCGCTCGCAACACCGATGGCGTCGATCCGGGAGAGGGCAACGTGGCCCAGTGCGGGGTCATTGCCTGCAGCACAATCAGTACGGGAGACGACCAAATCGCGATCAAAGGCGGCCACTTGGTGTCCGAATTGGTCATTGCACACAACCATTTCGGCACCGGCCACGGCATGTCGATCGGAAGCGAGACCTACGGGCACGACACTTCACACGATGGCGTGGCAACCCGTGGGGTTGAAAACGTGAGTATCTACGACCTCACCATCGACGCTGACTCCCGGCCGGTTGGATACAATGCCACGGCCGCGGATTTCAACGGCATTCGCGTGAAATCCGACGAGAGCCGGGGAGGCCTGGTCAACAACATCACGTACAGCCAGATCTGCATGCGCGACAT
>PMBY01000049.1 GCA_003153875.1 Myxococcales bacterium
CGGACGAGGCTTTACGCGACACACTGAAGAGGGGGCGCCGGTCGGATGCCCATGGAGGGATATTCAGGCACTCAGTCTATCCCATCACACCCGCGTCGGCGTTCCAGCGCAGGTTACGCCCCATTCATAGCAAGCGTTCGAGATGACGGAAGAAAAGGCGTCGTTCGTCCTCCTGGCGTTGCTGCAGCGCCGGTGATTGGAGCGAGTCTTTGAAAACCGCGGGTCAGCGATCCCGATGAGCGCGGTGACATTCTCGCCGAGGCACTCGAGTTCGCTGCGCTTGCGCTGCGATGCCAGCCGCGCTCAGCGCGGCCGAAATCCCGTGCAATTGCGAGTTCATCTCCATTCACGGACCATTGGCGCGACTCGGAGTCCCAGCCATGAAACGCAGAAATTCTCGCCCAATCTCGGTCAGCAGGTGTTCGTAGGTCTGACCGGCGTAAACAGCGCGGTTGAATTGCATTCCATCGAAGACCCGAAAGAACGTCAAGTCCGTCATCACAGCGTCGATCTTTTCTGGCGGCACGCCTGAGCGTGTGGAGAGAACGCTGTTGGCCGCAGCCAATCCTTCGACTGGCTGCTTCGGCTTTCGAACGGCCGCCACCACCTTCAAGTGCGTACCTGGGAGTTCGTCGGCAAGGCGCACGAAGAGGCGTGACTCGGTGAAGTCGCGGGGCCGCTCCATCACCGATTCGAGCACCCCTCGCATGATGTGACGTCGCTCCTCATTGGGCTGGTCGGCCATTCGCCGAAACGTCTCCTCTAGCAGGTCAGCGAACTCTTCCCTCTTGACGTATTCGTGCTCAACCTTCTGAATGCGATCTGCCACACTTGCCAGTGCATCCTTGATTCTGTCGTACTTGCGCTCCTGAAACAGCCAACCGCCAAGGATAGCCACGGTCTGGATTGCCACTCCGGCGACAGGATTAGCCAAAGAGATGCTGGAGGCGGCGAGATTGACTCCATCCTTTATTCGCTCGATGATGGCACCGTGATCTGGTTTTACAACCGCGATGGATACACTCGACTCCATCTCCATGTTGCTCTTGTCTGATTTGGGGTCGCTCATAAGCTGCTGTCCTTGACCGGCGACATTTCCGACCTCTGGTGCATCCATGACCGTCGGTGCCTGCACGCAAAGGGGATGGTCACGTTCTGGCTGGCGACCAGCGTAGCCCGAACACCTCCAAGACAGATCATGCCTGCCCTCTACCGCGCTGCTTTCACTGCATTAGCGCAACCTTGCCGGCCGGCCAGCACTCGTATGTGTAAGTCATGCGCGACAATTGCCGGAAGTACAGGATAGTGATCACAGTCGTGAGATTCCCGTACGCGTCGTAGGTGAAGGTTTCCAGGCTAAAGACCGGCCCCGGAACATGGCGTGACCCTGGCCGTCGGCCGATGGACGCAACCATTCGGCCTTCTAGGTCGAAGAGATACTCGTATATCTCATCCACCCTGTGCCCATCGGGGCTGACGGTCATCATGAGTGGCCGACCGTCGGACCCATAGGTGAAGCGCTTCACACGACCAAAAATTCCGCCGAGGTTCCGAAGCTCAATCACGTTCCCCTGCTGGTCATACACCAGCTTGTGTTCGTAAACGTCGACCTTTCCAGCGTTGTTGAATCCGGGCCCTGGGACCAGAATCGTCGAGGTCATGCGGAACGCACGCCCGTGCTGGTTGTACGTGTATTTGTCCACATGCTTGCCGCCACCACCGCCAGTGCTATCCTTATGAACCTCCACGACCCGGCCCTTCCCGTCAAGGACGTACTTGGTGCGCTCATCCGGCACCGTCTTCTTTCCGAAGTAGGTCTCAGTCGTATAGCTCCCTGGTTGATCGTAGGAGTAGATGGCCCTCTCCGAGAGGGAGGAATTGTCACGTTCGACTGTCATTGACGAAATTCTTCCCAGCTTGTCGTAGGTGAAGCGCGTGGTCGGTCCGCTCTTCTCGCCTCTATCCAACGCAGACTCGAACTTTTTCGAGCAGTACTTCTGTTCGCGGCTCAGACCGCCATACGGCCCCATGTTGTCCATGTTCTGAGCTGCGGCGGAACCGCAGACGAGAAGCAGCACGATGCCCAAAAGGAGCGATAGCCGCGCCATGGTGCGGCTATCGTAACCTTGTGCTACGAAAACGGCAACACGACGGTTGAAGGCATCTGGAGAGCCGGTGCGAGGAGCGGTCCCGTGACCAAGCGGTTGGGCATCCACAATTCAGGAGGCCCTTGCCAGCGTCAGCTGGATGTTGTGCTCGTGCAGTGGCTGAAGGGCTGTTTACTTCATCCCCGTGAGTTAGGCAGGCCACTTTGGATGCCACAGTCGAACAACTCCGCCTCCAATCAGTGCCGCGTAGTTCTCCTCCGATTCCACAGCAAGAATGAACGGGTAGGCCTGCGCCGGTTGCGCTGGAGTGATGTCCCACAGTTAACCGTTTGGCGCTCGCACAACGGAATGGGCCAGGAACTGCACATGATCCAGGTAGCTGCCGAAATCGAAGTACAGCCACCCTCGGACCGGCGTGTATGAAGCGTCACGGAGGTGGACTTGCGTCGCGTTCGCGTGGCACTCGTTTGCCAGCGGCTGCCACCCCCCTACTTCCACCTCCATTCGCCGGAGAACTACGGCTTCGCCAAGACGAGCATAGAGTTTGGCTGCGTAGTCATTCTGTTCTGGGGTCTGCTCCGGCGTTTTGATGCTCCACACAACGGGTCCGGTCTGCGCAGCTTTGTATTCAACCCTAGCTTCCCCCCGGGTGTGGTGCCCGAGTTTTCCTGAAGTCTTGCTGGAACGCCGGCGGGCGGGGTCCCGGGATCGTCGTTGATCGAAGATGGGGCTGACGGANNACCGCCTGGTCGGTGGGCTCGTCAGCGCGGTGGTGGCGACCCGGTCAGGCCGGGGCGTTGAATGGCAGGGCAGGCGAAAAAGCCCACAGGGGAAACATCTCCGCCAACTCGCGTGCACGGTCGCGCAGGCGCTCGGCGCTGAATATGTCACAGGCACCACTCCCCGGCGCGCGATTTGTCCGCTACGTGAAGAGGGTGTCGCTGGAATGGATGGGGGCTGCTGTGGGCGTCTGCCTGCAACTGCTATCTGTTTGAACAGAAAAGAGAAGCAGTGCCGCACCAGCTTGCTCGCGATGAACGCGAATAGCCCGAGCACGATCCCCGACGCGGCCCCGATGACCGGCCCGGTCAGCAACATCATGAGGATCTGGCGCCGGAAAAGCGTTGCGCGGATCAGTGCTACAATCAAAACCGATGAAGCTCGCGAGCGCCACCGCGGTCACCGACCTTCGGCTCGGTTTGGACGTCGAGCGCCTCTTTTCTGGCGATCCCGACATTCTCCAGGCGGCGGCACAGATCGATCGATCGCTCATTCAGCTCGCGCTCGCGCGACCGCTGCGTGAAAGGCTTCGTGCTGGCGTCGCGCTGGCTCGCTTGGCCAGCAGGTTCCGAGCGTGAAACACCCAACCGTCGCTGATCCGGAGGCGTTGCTGGCCGAGCTCTTGGCCGAGGGAGTGGAATTCATCATCGTGGGCGGGACTGCGGCGGTATTGCAGGCCGCCCCCATTGCAACCCAAGATCTCGATATCGTCCATCGCCGAACCGAGGAGAACGTAGCGAGACTCATGAACGTGCTGGTGCGGCTCGA
>PMBY01000514.1 GCA_003153875.1 Myxococcales bacterium
GGCCTGTTCTCCACCTGCGCGCTGCTGTCGAACGGGACGGTGAGATGCTGGGGCTACAACCACTACGGCCAACTCGGGAACGCGACGACAACCGACTCGACCACGCCCGTCGTGGTTCAGGGATTGAACGACGCCGTCGCGCTCTCGGCGTCGGATGGGTATCACGCCTGCGCCGTGCGGGCCGACGGCACGGCGCAATGCTGGGGGGGCAACGTCTACGGAGCGTTGGGCGATGGCACCAGGGTCGATTCCTCTTCGATCAAGACGGTGCTGGACCTGCGCAACATCGCGACCATCAGCACAGGTGGCAATGACACCTGCGCCGCGCTCGTCGACGGGACCGCGTACTGCTGGGGCGAGGCGCCGGGCCCGGGGACCAGGCCGCTTCCGCTCAAGGGCGTGGTCTCGATCCAGGCGGGAAACAGTGACATCTGCGCGCTTCTTGCCGATGCCACGGTCGACTGCTGGGGGGCCAACGTTTCCGGTCAGATTGGCAATGGCACATACGCCGACGCCGTGCACCCGATGTCGACGCCCACTGCGGTGCAGGGGCTGAACCACGTCGTCGCCCTCTCCGCCGGCACCGAGGGCGAGTGCGCCGTCCTGGCGGACGGCACGGCCGCGTGCTGGGGCGCCAATAACCATGGCCAGCTCGGCAACGGCACGGTGACGAGCGGCGCGCCGTACGGCAGCGCGACGCCCGTGGCGGTCTCCGGTTTGACGAACGTGGTCGCGATCACGACGGCTGGCTATTATGCCTGCGCGCTGCTCTCCGACGGCAGCGTGAGTTGCTGGGGCGACAACGAAAACGGCACCCTGGGCAATGGCACGACGACGGACTCCGCATTGCCCGTCGCGGTTCCGGGCCTGGGCAACATCGTGGCGATCTCGGCCGGCATCGAGCACGCCTGTGCGCTTGCGGCGGACGGAACCATCTGGTGCTGGGGGCTCAACACCCACGGCGAGCTTGGCCATGCGCCAACCAACGATTCGTGCACAGGTGCCGTGTGCTCGATGACTCCGGTGAGAGTCGATTGGTCGACGGACTCGGACGGAGGACTCGACAGCACGTTCCCGCAGGCTCGCGACGCCGCCCAGGAAAGCCTGCCGTCCAGCGCCGATGGCGGCGTCCCCTGTCGGCTCAGCTCGGATTGCGCGAACCTGGGCGGGACGTTCTGCCAGAAGGACTCGTGCGATCCATCGGTCATCGGGGTCTGCGCGGTGATTCCGACTTCCTGCCGGAGCGACACCGACTTGGTGTGCGGCTGCGACGGCAACAACTACGTGTATCCGTGCCTGGCTCACGCCGAATCGGTGAACATCGCTTCCCAGGGCCCGTGCCCGCTTCCCGAAGGCGGAGCCTCCTGCGCGACCAATTCGGACTGCGGGACCGGGCTCTACTGCAAGAAGGAATCTTGCGGGGCGGCGACTGGTCTTTGTACCGGCGAGCCGGATTTGATGGTCTGCTTCCACGAATCGAGGGACGGTGGCCAGTCGGCCTGCGGCTGCGATCACCAGACCCACTTGAATGACTGCGAGGCCGCATCGTACGGAGTCAACGTCGATTTCGAGGGGTCTTGTCCCCCGCTGCCCTCGGGGCCGTGCACGTCCCTGTCGGATTGCGGAGGCGAGAGCTACGCGGCCCTGGTCTTCTGCAGGCCCACCACTTGCGGCGCCGCCGCGGGGGTCTGCACGGCCATCCCCGATGCCTGCCCGATGCTCTCCCATTCGGTCTGCGGTTGCGACGGTCAACTCTACCCAAGCGAGTGCTTCGCCGAGCGTGCGCGCGTCGGCTGGCATGTTACCGACGGGGGTTGCCCCTAGTCGCGTGGGGAGCCCGCCGGCTTTGCCCCCAATGGGACTTCGGGAACGCAAGTTGGCTTGCCGAAGTCAGACTCCTCGCCCACAAACTCACGGTTGAGGCCGGCAGTAGTTCCATTCTCGCCGACTAGGCCCTTGCGATTCCAGCCGTCCTGTACGCCCGGCAAAACTCGGCGCGGGGAGCGGAAGTCGACAACCTGCGGGCCCCTTTACAGCGACTCCTGGAACGTGGCACTGACCACTCTGAGATTCGCGCACGGCGCGCTGGCTGCAGCGTTGATGGCGGCTTGCCGGTCACATTTGCCGCCCGTCATCGTGCAGGGGACCAGGTATTCCCGCTGTTCTATGCGGATCTGGTCGCCCGTCTTGACCAGGACGTTGTTGGCCACGTGTGCGACGTTCGCGCTGTCGGTGCCGAACGAGGTTCCGGTCAGGCTCTGGTCCGCTTCTACGCGCGAGAAGTCCGCGGAGAAAGCGACGGGGATGATGCCTTGGCTGGTAGAGGTGGCACGGCAACCAGACGCGCTGGCGCAATCTATTACCGCTAGCTCGTAACCGTTGCCGAAGCGGGAGGTTGGGAACAGCACCAACATCGAGATCGCGTTCCAGGCCGTTCCACCGTCCGCCGCACAGCCATTTTCGTTTATGGTGTCCGAGATCACTTGATAGATCCCGGCGTAGGGTGAGAAGTCCGGCCCCGGAAGCTGCGAAGCACCACCTGAACCGCCCCCGCCGCTGCCACCACCTGCACCACCGCCGGCAGCGGAGCCCCCCGTGCCTGCAGAACCGCTGCCTCCGCCGCATCCAACTGCAGGCGCAATGACGACGAACAGGGACAGCACGGCCACCTTCACGAACCACATGCCATTCGGCATGGTGGCCCTGATATCGCGCGCGCACCTCGCCTCCTCGGACGCCTGCTCGGCGAACCGACGGCCCAGAATCGCAACGGCCTCGCGCGGGCTCATGCGCGATATGCTACCACGACAGCGGGCCAGAGACCCAAGACCCACTGGATGGTCCAGTAGACCGGGATCTCCTGGACCCCGCGTGCCCCAACGGCCAAGTCTCGGCCATCTGGAGTCGACCAGGGCTTGCCAGCAACTCTTCGTCGATGGGGTAGATGTTTTTCGCTGGACGGTCAGGCCGCCTTCTTGCCTCTGGTCTCCTCGATCAACGCGAGGCTCAGTCTGAGGCCCAGTGGCCGCAGCAATCGGTTGAGGGTCTCCTGCGTCGGGTTGTGGCGCGGATTGATGGCGCGAAGGACATTCGGACTGGCCACACCAGCCCGCGCCGCGAACTCCTTCACCCCCGCGGCTCGAATGACCTTTCCCAGTGCCTGCTGCAGGGGAATCCCCTCGTGAATAGCGGCCACGAGAAACTCGCGGGCGAACGCCGGATTCTCCAGATCCCGAGCCAGGCCTTCGTTCCAATCCCTACTGCGCTTTGCCATGTTTCATCACCTCCAAAAACTCGGTCCAGGATTGTCTTGCGGTCCGGATGTCCTTGACTTGTGAGCCCTTGTCGCCTCCGAGGAGTAGAAGAACCAGTTCCTTCCCGAATCGGCCGAAATAGATCCGGTAGCCGGGTCCGAAAGCGAGTCGGGCTTTCCACACACCGCCGCCGACCGACCTGTGGTCGCCCAAATTGCCGATCTCGAAGCGCAGGACCCTGGCCTGAATGCGCGCCTGCGTGAGAAGATCGAGGGTCTCCAGCCACCGTCGGTAGCGGCTCGCACCACCGGCGGTAAGGTACTCTCGAACAACCAGTCTCGCTCCACATACATATCACGGCTGATATGTATGTGCAACTGCCCCCGAAGAAGAGCGCAGGCTTTGATCGGTCGGCTGTCAAACCCTGTCGTCCTAGTACGCCCAGCTCGTCGGCCATGCGGGCCATGTGCTCGTTGTGGGGTAGTGGGCCAGCCGGACGAAGTTGGCGTTCATTTCCTTGGCCCAGCCGAGCAGCATGCGGGCGTCTCCGACCGAATACACCCGCCCGCCGCGCATCGGGTTCGGAGATCTAGTGGCTTTTTCGCTACTGGCTCTCGGCTCCGAGTCGTTCTCTAAGCATGTTGCAGATTGGTTCAAGGTTGCGCGCAATAGCCTCCTTCTCCCTGACTTCCTTCGTATCTGCTCGGCTGGCGTCTTTCAAAGCCTTGCTTAGTCTCGCGCTGTGCGGAGGCAGCGAGACCTCGATTAGTATCTTGTGTAATCGAATACACTCGTTGGCTTTGGCTATGATGGATTGGACTGCTCCTAGCGTACTGAAGCACAGCGCGACACGTTCTGCTGGATTGGCTCTTCCTCCGCCTTGGTGGTAATTGTGCAAGGCCGCGTCTGCGGCGTTAAACGAATCGACTAGAGCGCCGTATTGGTCCGTACATAGTTTCCATGCTCCTATCGCCATTGTTGTCTCATCCAATGCGACCGATTCTGCGGCCAGTCTCGCTGTATCTTCTTGGCTTGGTGCAGGCGTTGCGGCGAGTTCCTTGGTTGGTCTCTCTGCCCCAGTGCGGAGGCGTGCAGATGACGTCATGGTCGGGGCTGTCATGGCCGGAGCCGGTGAGCCTATCTTGTCAGCCGCTTCGTCCTCTTCGCGTTTCTTCCTGGCATCCTCCTCCGCCTGGTGCGCGCGGCGCGCTTCTCGTGCCCGGGCATCAGTCACTTCTTGTTGGCGCTTGGCCTGACCTTCTCTCTGACGCTGTTCGACGCAGCCCGAGGGCTCGCAATCACCCGGACATCCGCACTTCGCAAGAGTTCCGCAAGAACAATAGCCAGACTGGAGCCGCCAGCAGCCGCACGCGTTGGCAGGAGGCGGCCGTGAGTAGGCAATTGGCGGTGGGGGCTCCATGAGACAGGCCGACCAGATAGGAACCATGAAACAGAAAGTTCTCAGAATCTTGCATGAGAACATGATGGCCCTGCGCGGCAACATGGTGGAAAACTTCATTGACCCGCCTTGGGCACGTCTCCGAACGAGTGCCTGCCCCGCAGGTATCAGTCCTGCCGTGCCGCTCTGAAATCTGCTCATGTTGGCCAGCGGATGCCCTCCCTTGGACACGACTTGGCAGATACCGTAGATCACAAGAACATCTGTGGGCATGGTACATCATTTGCGCGGATGCCGCGGGCCAGAAAGCTGGGCAAAAGGCGTACGGTTGAATCTTCCTTCTCGGCGCCCGGGGGGCGCGAGCCAGGTGTGTACTTCGTGGCCAAGCGCAATCTTATAGGGAGAGGGCCATGGCCCGGCGGATAGTGGACACGACCGGAGCCCGAACCTGCTGACCCACAGAGTCCGTTCAAACAGGAGAATTCCATGAGAAACGAAGACAAACCATGCAACCAGAAGGAAGTGATGAGGAAGAAATCCTTGACCGAGGATGGCGAGTTTGTGACAGCCTTTCTCCACAACCGTCCTAGCGGAGAGATAGACAGCAGCACCCTCTTCTTCGGTGAGGTCCGGCTGAAGATCGGGGCCCCGGTGAAGCTGGAGGCTGGCTTAAAGATTGACGGGATAGTCGAAGCTCCCAACGGCCTGCCCGATGAGGCCGTCGTGAATCCCTGCTATGACCACCTTGAGGTTCCAGAACTGGGGATGTTATTGGGCCCCGTTCTCGTCCAAGCAAAGGATCACGGTTGGAAGAAGGTGGGCACGACTGTTTCAGTGATACTGAAGTGAGCAACCACGATTGCAACTGTCACTCAGGGCTGATACGGTGGGCAGACCGCAGAGGCAGTCATGGAACGTCCTCGCCGATCCGCAGAGCACTATAGACAACTTGACGGCAAGACTAACTACGGAGCCTCAGTCCTGCTCAAGGTGCGTGATGGGAAGGCATCCGACTGGGACTCACTCTGCGCCTCGTTCCGCATCAATCCAAGGATGTATGCAGCCACGACATACCAGCCCGATCTGCTGCCGGTAGTCAAGAACCTCAAGCGAGCAGGGCTCCTGGTTGTCGAGGGAAGGAGAATGAGACTTAAACTAGACGACAGGTGGGAAAAGGTCCAAACCGCTCTGGGAATCGGCCTCACGGACCTCGCCCACTACGTTCGTCGGCAATCCCTGGTGGTAAATTCCTGGTTTGGCCCTGTCGCCCGCAACACAAGCCCCATCGATGTCTTTGTGGCAATGCCTTTTCTTCCAAAGCTGGAACTCACCTACAAGTGCATCCGCCGAGTGGGCAGCAAGTTGAAGTTGAAGGTGGCTCGTGCCGATGACCTGTTTGGAGCGGGCGCAGTGGTCGCTGACATATGGCAACAGATAAACTCCGCACGACTGGTGCTTGCCGACTGCACGGGGCGCAATCCGAATGTGTTCTACGAGATAGGCATTGCACACGCAGTTGGCAAGCCAGTGATCTTGACCACCCAGCGACGCGAAGATATCCCGTTTGATGTCGCCCATATTCGGTCCGTTCAATATGAGCACACGTCGCCCGGAATGAAAGAGCTAGAATCCACACTCGAAAGGACGCTCAGGACCGAGCTGAAGCTTGATTAGCTTGGGGATGTGGGCCCCTTTGCTCAGCCACTTCCCTGTCCGCACGGACGGCCAATAAGCGAAGGCAAGCGTCGGCGTCGTTGCCCCACCCCGCCGCGCGTGTCCCGCGGTCCTCACTTGCCGCGCGCAGCTCGTTGCTCCAGTTCGTTGTAGAACGCCTTCAAGACAGCGAACGCTTTCTTCTTGGTTCCATTCTGGCCGATCAGGCCTTTGCGATTCCAGCCGTCTTGCACGTTGGGCAGAACCCGGCGCGGGGAGCGGAAGTCGGCGAGGATCCACGGCGTCACGCCCCGCCAGGCCGGGATCTTGCGAAGCATGGCGATGGTCTTGCGATACAGGTCTTCCTGGTATTCCTCGCTGAAGCGCGTGAGCGCATCGGCGTGCCAGCCTTGTAGTGCATCGGCGCCGAATTCGCTGATGACCACCGGCTTCGGGTACTTGATGGACCACGAGATGCGCGCCGTCTTGTCGGGCAGGCCGTCGTACCAGCCGATGTACTGATTGAAGCTCACCAGGTCGGTGAACTCGCCAAAGGGATCGTCCACAATGCGCAAGTCGGGGTTGTGCTTGTCACCGTGGACTTCCATGGCCGCCGAGATCAGTCGCGATCCGTCGAGCGACCGCGCGGTATCCACCAGCGTCTTCAAGAATCGCGTGCGCTCGGCGGTGATGGGCGTCTCATTGGCCACGGACCAGACCACCACACTGGCGCGATTCTGGTCGCGCGCGATCAATTCAGTCAATTGGGCCTGCGCCAGGCGCAAAGTGTCCGCGTTCTCCCACTGGATGGCCCAATAGACCGGGATCTCCTCCCAGACCATCAGGCCGAGCTCATCGGCCACGCGGGCCATGTGCTCGTTGTGCGGGTAGTGGGCCAGCCGGACGAAGTTGGCGTTGAGTTCCTTGGCCCAGCCGAGCAACATGCGGGCGTCCTCGACCGAATAGGCCCGCCCGCCGCGTATCGGGTTCTCCTCGTGAATGCAGATGCCGCGCAGGAAGACGGGCTTGTCGTTCAATAGAATGTCCGTGCCGGCTGTCTTGATGGTGCGAAAGCCGATGCGGTCGGCGATCCAGTCGGTCTCGCTCGACAGGACCACGTCGTGCAGTGCCGGCCGCTCCGGCGACCAGAGCGAAATCTGCGCGGCTGGGAACTCGACGTGCGCCACGCCGCTGGCGTCAGTGTGCGCCTCTGCCTTCAGACCCAGCCCGGCTAGGGTCACAGTGACCTTCTGTTGCTTGCGCGGGCCATCCAGTTGCACGGTTGCCTCGATGCGATCGCGCGTGCCGGCTTTCAGGCCGACATGGTATTGCGCGATGAAGGTCGCTGGCGTCTGCACCAGCAGCACTTCGCGCGTGAGGCCGCCGTAGTTCCACCAGTCGGTGTTCATGGCTGGCACGCCCTCGGGCCGGCGGCGGTTGTTGACCCGCACGACTAGCGAGTTGTCCTTCTCCTTGGCAAGGCCGGTGATTTCATAGGCGAAGGGCGTGAACCCGCCCACATGCCTGCC
>PMBY01000019.1 GCA_003153875.1 Myxococcales bacterium
TGGCACGCGGAAAACGCGAGGTTGAGGCCGCCCACTCCCAGGCACGCACCCAGGAGGGTGCGACGGCAACCGAGGCGATCGCCCAGTACACCGCCCAAGAGCGAACCCAGCGCGCCCGCGATTCCCCCGAGGGTGGCCAGCGATGCCACCTGCTGTTCGGAGAAGCCGAGCTGATTGCGAAACAGTGGGTAGCTGAGCGGGAAGGTCAGGCTGTCGGCCAGGTCGACGACCAGGGCAAAGGCCGCGGCGAGCAGCACGACACGGGTAGAGAAGGCCCGCAGGGTCAGGCCGAGCAGGCGCGGGCGTTGCACGGGCAAAGGCGACTCGCGCACGCCCATCACCAGCGTGGCTGGCACCAGCAGCAGCGCAATGGCCAAGCCAAAGGCAGCCGGCCAACCTGCCGCACTCGCGACCCAGAGCAGGCCCTGGCCGCCCAGCACCACGCCCGCGAACTTGCTCGCGGACATGATGCCATTGGCGCGACTGCGCTCGTTCGGGGCCAGCAAATCGATGGCCAGCGCGTCGGTGCCCACATCCTGAGCCGCGGCCAAAAGATTGTGCAGGAAGAGCAGAGCCGAGAACAACGGCCGGTCGGAAATCGGGTTCGCGAACGCCATGNNGACCAGCAGGCCGATTACGGGCTTGCTCGCCCAGGGCAGCGAGGCCACAAACATCAGATCGCCCAGCCCAGCAGGCGACCGACCCAGCGAGGTGAGGCGCAGGACGATGGCCACGGTGAAGAAGCCCCAAGGCACACCCTGGGCAAAGTAGAGCCCGCCGAAGATCAGCAGGCGCGAGCGCAGCGTGTTTCCCCAGGTCACGCTGCCATCATAAGCTGCATTGGGGCGACGCGCCTACGCCTATGCGGTGGACGACACCGCCGGCCTACAAGCGGCGATCGAAAGCGGCGCCGGAGCGAAGTAGCGCGAGGTCTATTGCCCTGTCGCCCTTTGTGGGCGCCATTGGTCATAGCGGCTGCAGGTGCGCACGCATCCAACCGTGCACTGGTTCGCGCACGACTTGGGCACGTGGAACTGCTCCTTCAGGTGTTGCGGCGTATACTGATCGAGCGGGACCGCGAAGGCCCCACGCTGCTGTGAGCACCAGTGGACGCTGCCGTCCTCGTCGACGTAGAGGTAGCGGCTGCCGGCGCGGCACTTGAAGGGAGCGTGGCCGTCGCGCATGAGACGGCCGCGATACTCGGCGCTTTCGTGGAAGGCCCGTCCCAGCTGGCGGCGAATTTGCTCGTAGACGCGCATGTCGTCGGCGCCGAGCTTGATCTGCCCGTCGTGGTCGTGAATCAAGCAAACCCGCGGCCGGAAACCTTGTGCCCGGGCAAAGGCAATCACCTCGACGGCTTCTTGGGCGGGCGCACTGCCAATTACGGCGTTGAGGGTTACGCGGAATCTTGCTGCGCGCGCGAGTGCCTCGAGTTTGGCGCGCAAGGGTCTGAGCACCTTGACGGTGCTCTGGCTTGGCACCACGCCATCCACGCTCACCTGCAAGTCATCCAGACCCGCCTGGTTGAGCGCCTGGATCTTGTCCGGGTCGAGAAGGAAGCCGTTGCTCAGCAACATGACGCGAGTGAATCCCTGCGCCTTCGCGTACCGGGTGATCTCGCACAGGTCCGGGTGAAGCAGGGGTTCACCTCCCGACCATTCGATCGACCAGGCTCCCAACTTCCGTATCTGGTCAATCCGGCGCTTGAGTACGTCGGTTGGGACCGGCAGCGACCGCTCGTCGAACTCATCGCAGTACGTGCACGATAGATTGCATCGTCTGGTCACCACCACCTGGACGAGAAAGGGTGCGTAGGCGAGCCGCTGCACGAAATTCATGGCCGAGCAAATCCAAACAATATGCGCATCAGGCTAGCCTCACGGCGGCAGGAACGTTCCGTTCCCAGAGCAGCAAATCTACCACGATCCGCGCGCCAACCAAGCACGCCCTCACCATGTCAGTGCTGCAGGAAGAGATTGTTCAACAGGGCAATGGCGACGCTCACGACAGATTCGCCAGCGATCACCCCGGAGGCCACCGGAACCACGTAGGAATCCGCATGCGCGGGCCTGCGCCGCGCCCAGAACCAGGCGAAGAGAGCGCCCAGGAGCATGGAAAATGGGTTGAAGAAAGGCAGGATGAAGCCCAGGCCCAGGCCGGTGGGCGAGGGCAGCCATTTGCGATACTTGGGCAGGGCATGCTCGACCACGACCAGCAAGGCACCGGCGCCAAGGCCCCACCAAAGGCAGGTGCGAGCCATCGGGTGAAGGTTGTGAAGGCCTCCTTGAAAGACTCGGGCCGCGGCCAGCCAGGCCTGGGCCGCGGGCGCTGGGAATATTGCAGGGCCGCCGGCCGTTCCAGTCAGCACCGTGGCATCGGGCACCAGCAGGCGATAGCCGAGCACCGTGGCCGCGGTGCCGGCGAAGATGCCGAAAAACTGGGCCAAGAATTGTCGGCGTGGATGTGCGCCGAGTAGATAGCCTGACTTGAGATCGGTCAACAGGTCAGCGCTCGCGACTGCGGCGTTGGAGGTGATACTGGCGGTCATGAGGTTGGCGGTCGCGTTCTGCGGAATGAGCACGCCGTACACCAGTTGCATGACCTTTCCGAGCGCGCCGATGGGCGTGATGTCGGACTCGCCAGTGGCCCGGCAGGCCACCAGAGAAAGGAAGAAGGTCAGCAACACGGCCAGCAGGCCCAGGTGCCAGGGAATGCCAAAGTACAGGTGGCCGAGGGTCAGCACTCCCACAGTGGCCACCAGCGAGCCAGCGGCGAACCAGCTTGTTGGCACTTCCACGGCGGCATGGACTTGGGGACCGCTGCGCGCGACCAGGCCACGCAGGGCGCGGCTGATAGTGCGTCCCTGAAAAGCAAGACCGAGCAGGCCCTCGGCGATCATCATGGGCGCGCCCACCCACACCCCGATTTCGCGCCAGGCATGGCCAGGACTGTGTACCGCGCCCGCAGTCAGCCCAGCCGGTCCGATCCCATAGCAGAGCAACAAACCGCCGGCGACCATGGACAGGCAGATGCGGGGACCGGTCAGCGCGCCGACAGCAATCATGACCAGCTTGTTTTCGAGCAGGATGTTCCAGTCGGCAGCACTGAATCCGGCGCCGGTCTTCGGGTTGGTGCCGCGCGTGGGCAGCCAATTGAAAATGGGCGAGGTGTCTGGAACCAGTCCCTTGCGCCTGCCCGGCGTGTCGCCCAGTCGCAGAGGCAAGTCCATGATGATGGGTGGCACGGTAGCGACCAGCGCCCCATAGAACAGAGCCTTGGTCTTGGCGGCTGCCTCGCGGCCCTGGCTGAAGAGCGACTGCAAGGTGACGGCGGCAGCGATGCCCGAGGGGAAGCGCAAGCGCTCCTGGTTGATCATGTTGCGCTTCATGGGCACAGCCAGGGCAACCCCCAACATGGCCAGGAAGAAGATCCAGACGGCCAGCACAGGCCAGGGCATTTGGTGGCCCGCCGGATCTTGCGGGGTCACAGTCAGCAAGAGCAGCGCCGGGGCAGCCGAAACCATGGTGTTGCCCGTGGAATACCCTGCGGCCGAAGCCGTGGACTGCAGGCAATTGCTCTCAAGGATGGACAGCGGCGTACGGGTCAGGCCGAGCTTCAGGCAGGCGTTCCACAGGGCAAACGAGACGATGCAGGCCGTGATCGCCACACCCAGGCCCCATCCGGTCTTGAGGCCCACGTAGAGATTAGTGAACGCCAGCAAGAACCCGAGGAGCGAACCCATGATGACCGCACGCAGAGTGAGCTGCGGGACTTCGTCCCCACGGAAAACCCGGCGGTACCACTCGTCCTCGTCAAGCAACGCCACTTCGGTGGGCGAGATGTCGAGCGGGCGTCCTCGCGCGATCTCCGCGGGCGTGTGTGCGGGCTTCTGGAACAGGGCCATGGGCACCCTTGTACC
>PMBY01000391.1:0-9780 GCA_003153875.1 Myxococcales bacterium
AATTCGTGGCGGTTCCGCAAGCCAACCTTTACCGTCTCCCTGACAACGTGGCCATGAAAGTCGTGCCCATGGTCGAGATGTACGGCCTGGGTCACCACGTCCTTGAGCGCGGGCACGTGCAGCCGGGCGAGACAGTGGCGATCCTGGGCGCGGGCAAGCTGGGACTGTCGGTGCTCGACGTGCTCTGCCACAGTGCCGGCGCCGCCTTCACCATTGTCTGCGACCAGGCCCCGTTTCGCCTGGATACTGCGCGCGCCCTGGGCGCGGATCAGGTGCTCGACATCCGCCATGACGACCCGGTGGAACGCGTGCGCGAGCTGACCCAGGGCGTGGGCGTTGATTGCGTGATCGAATGTGTGGGACACGCCCACGAGATCCCCGGCCGCGAGCCGCCGCTGGCCCAGGCCGTGAAGATGATCCGTCACGGCGGGCGCGTGGTCACGGCCGGCCTGGGCGACCAGCTCACGCCCGTGCACTTCAAGACCCTGGTGATGAAGGAAGGCACAATCATCGCCACGCGCGTGACCGCCGGCGAGTTTCCGCGCGCGCTGCGCTTGCTGGCCAAAGGCCTGCTTCACCCCGAGCGGCTCATCACGCACGAAATGCCCATGCAAGACGCGGCGGCGGCCTTCAAGTTGGTGGACAGCGAAAATCCCGGCGTGATCAAAGTCGTGCTCAACCAGATCCCGGTTAGTGCATGAAATTGCCGGTCATGATGAGCAGGGTCAGCATGCCGACGGTTGCGTTGTAGTACCCATACGTGGGCTGCGGGCTCCGGGACCCAGACTCGCCGTACCCGCCGCCAACGTCGATCGAGGGAGCCATGGTTCCACGGGTAAGGATGTCGAAGACGGCCTGGTAGGCATCATTGAGGAAGGTCTGGTTGCCGCTGGCCATCGCGCTCACTGCGGCCGTGCCAAGCATCGAGGCCGAGTTGGTGCCGCTGCCAGATACAGCGCCGCCACTTGGCGTGAACATGTCCACTAGGAAGCCAATTCCGTTCTGGGCCATGAGGGCAAAGTAAGCGGTCGTCTTTTTCGTGTAGGCCTTGGCTTCAGCCGCGGCGTTGAAGCAGTAATCCAAGCCAATGCGCATCGGGAGGCGGTGTGAGTCGTATTGGTAGTCAGGGTCAGTCGGCCAGCCATTGCTGCCTGGGGCCGTGCAGGTGGCGCTGCACCACGCAGGGATAAGTCCATTGCTGCCGGCGATGGTGCCGCCGATGACGCCATAAACTGCCGTGATGACGCCGGCCCAGTCATGGGCGCCATCTACCGCCGCGAAAGCCCGGTACGTGGCCGGAGCGAAGTACGAGGGGCTGGTGACCGCGTTCGCTGGGCTGCCGAAGCCGCTGCCTCCCTTGGGGAGCTTGGTGCCAGCGCTGTCGATGTCATTGGCCCAGATGTCATTGATCATGGTCAGGGCGTCGGCTTTGTAGGTTCCACCCCAAGCCTTGTCCGCCATCAAGAGCGCGTAGGCCGCGTCCTCATCCGCGCCCGTGGCCGAGCCGCCGGAAGCGAGGCACGCTGTTCCCGCTCCGCCGCCGTCGGGTCGGCTGCCGGGAACACACCAAGTCATGAGCGACGTGGTTGACGCCGGGTGCTCCTTCCAGAAGCCATACAGGCCATCGAACAGATCCTGGTCATTCATGTTGACTGCGATGAGCATGCCGTACGCGATACCCTCGGAAATCGTGTCGTTCAGGTGATCCGGCCGAATGACCTTGTTGCCGCTGACGAAGGTGCTCTTCCATTGATTGTAGGCAGACACCAGGAATTTGGCGTCTGCACTCGGCCCTTGGGGCCTGATGCAACTGCCCACGCCACCAGGGTTGGCCAAAGGGAACCCAGGGCGCGTCTGCAATCCCGAGTCGTCCTTTATGAATTCGACATCATCGATCCAGAGATCATAGGTTCCAGGGATTGCTCCTGCGGGCTTGGGGAAACCCTCGTCCTGGTAGATCGAAACCTGGAAGGCGAGAACGTCACGCGGGTTGAACGCTGGCGCCTGGCACTTGGGCGTTCCACTAGCGAGACAGGCAGCCTCATAGGGGCCAGCCCACTGGGCCGGAACCCAACGCGGCACCAGAGTGCCGAAAGGCACGGTAAAGGTCTGATAGCTGCTCGAGATCGCATTGGGGGTCCACGGCGGATTCAGCACTTGGCCTCGGTTGTTGTGGAGACCGGTGGCAACGTCAGCGCCTTGCTCCGAGCCAAGAAGCCCGCCTTGGGACGACGATGTTGTTTCCCGGGTCAGCATTTCGAAATAGACGGCTTGCTGAATGCCGCTGCCTGCTTTCATCTTGAATCTGATGCCCGTGTACATGCTGACGTCGTACGGGTTGAAAACCTGGCTCCCGGGGAGCTGGGGCAAGAAGCCGGCGCCGAACCCGACCGCGTTTTCGGGGCCGCGGGAGCCCGGTCTCGACCCGGGCGCGAAACCCGATCCCGTGGAGTGCAGCGCGTACTTGTTGCATGGGCTTGCATCCGGCGCTGGCTCAACAGCGATTGGGCCGCTGGAATTGAACGCGGGGGTCTGCATTTTGCCAGCGGCCATCGCCCCGGGCGAGCCCGGGTAGTACACGTACCACCAACCACTTCGCCGGGGGCTTCCTTGCGGGATCATGTCGCCTTGGCCCGACTCGAAGTCGGAGATCATGTCCGGTGCGACCGGGCAGGCGCTGCTGCCACCTGTGCCAGTTGAGACACCGCCGCTGCCTCCAGCGCTGGTGCCACCTGAGCTGCTAGTTGTTCCGCCTCCGCCGCCCGCGGTGCCACCGACGGGGACATCGGGCTCGCCGTAGTTGGCGTCCGCTACAACAGCGGCGTCGCCTTCACCGCTTCCGCTGGTGCCGGCGACAGAGGTGCCGCTCGAGCCTCCTGCCGAAGCAGCGGCGCCGTCCGCGCCACCCACGCTGGCGTCAGCCCCATGGCCCATCTTCAGCGGATGCCCACAGCCCACCGCAGTCGCCATGAGAGCCAGCAAGCCCAGTCTCACTGTTGCCACAACCAGTTGCCAACGCATTCCAGGACTATGGCACAGGTATTCTCGATATCGCAAACCCCGGGATCACCCACGCGCGCAGCCGAGCCAGTCCATCACAAGGGAACGTAGATCATCATCTTGCACCAGGTCGTGCACATGCCATCCAGGCCGTTCCAGTCGCCGTCGTCGCATTCCTCCGGACCGTTGGCGATTCCGTCGCCGCAGTGGGGAGCCAGCTTGCATTGCGGGGTGCAGTCGCCGTACGAGCCGTCCAGAATTCCGTTGTCGCATTCCTCAGGTCCATTCTTGACGCCGTCGCCGCAGTGGGGAGCATAGATGCAGCTCGGGGCGCAGGCACCGTAGCCGCCGTTGTTGAGGAATACCCCGTCGTCGCATTGCTCGGGCGGCTCGATCTTGCCATCGCCGCAGCCACCGGGTTTGCGGCAGGCGTTGGTGCAATTGGGATCGTTCGACATGGTGGGTTCGCATTCTTCCCCGTAGTCCGACTGAACCACGCCGTCGCCGCACCTGGGCGCCAGGGTGCAGTCGGGATTGCAGGTTCCGTAGGTGCCGTCGTTGACGCTGTCGTCGCAAGCCTCCGTGCCATTCACGATGCCGTTGCCACAGTAGTCGCCAGGCGGGCAGTTTGGCAGGCAGCGATGGGGGGCCTGCTGGCAGGTCTTGCCCGGCACTGGGCAGACCCACCCGGGTTCGAGGTGACAACTGCTGCTGCAACCATCGCCGCTTTGGCTGTTGCCATCGTCGCACTGTTCGCCCGGTTCGATGCGCTTGTTGCCACACTGGGAGATGCGGGTGCAGGGTTGTCCGGCGATACACTTGTAGGCGGGGTCCTGAACCGTACAGGTGGAATTGCAGCCGTCATTGTCGAGAGTGTTGCCGTCGTCGCAAACCTCGCCCGGCCCAATGAGGCTGTCGCCGCAGACGACTCTTCGCGTGCAAGCTCCGGCCGGGGGACAAACCCAATTGGGTTCGACCCTGCAAAGGCCGTCGCACCCGTCGCCGGGCAGCACGTTCCCGTCGTCGCACTGCTCGATGCCATTCTGATTGTTGATTCCATCGCCGCAGCCCTCTGGCACCAGGGCCTTGCAGCCAGCGGTGCTCTCGATGTTGCACACCTTGGTTGCGCCACCGGCCCCGCCGGTTCCCCCGGCCCCGCCTACGCCAGCCGTGCCGCCCGCGCCACCCGATGCCGTCCCGCCCCTGGTTGCGGTAGCGCCGGCAGTTCCGGACGCAGTTCCGCCAGTGCCCGCCGTCGCACCCGCGCCACCGGATATTCCACCGGCTCCCCCGGTTCCACCTCCGCCTCCCGTCGCAGTTCCACCAGAGCCGCCGGTGCCGCCGGACGTCGTCCCGCTATTGCCGCCCGCACTCGTCGCGCCGCCGGCTCCGCTGCCAGCCGAGCTTTGGCTGCCCGCTGATCCGCCGCTGCCGCCAAGAATACCGCCCGTACTCGCTGACCCGTCTGCCCCCACGGCTCCGTCGTAAAGGCTCGTGATACCGGACTTCCCGCAACCGGCACCGGCAAAGACAATGGCACCAGCTAGCGCGAGGAAGAGTTGAAAAGTCCAGAATGGCCGCATGTGACCTCCAACGGAATACGCTACTCCGAATTCGTGGGCAGGAGAACAAGCCCGTTAGGGCCATCGCACGGTCAAACGGGCTCCCGCATGCGCTTCCGGTAGTCGAAGATGAAATCTTGGTCCCAAAGCTGATGGGACTTGGCGCTTGAAAGCACTAGGAACAGTACGCCACTTGGCATTGGCCGGCGACGCATGTGAAGTGTGCGCAGCCGGCGCTGCCGTTTGCGCATATTTCACAGAGCGTAGGCAAGGCGCCGGTGCAGTCGGTTGCCTTGCTGCAGCTGGTGGTCGAAGTGTCAGGCACGCACTTGCACAGGGTGCTGTCGAAGTGGTCCCCCTTTATGCACAAGACATTGTCTAGGCATGCGGCGTCGACCGGCGGCTTTGCTCCTGCGTCTTGATCGGGCACACAGCGCCCCGATACCTGGGGATCGCATCCCTGCCCGCAAGTCAGCGACGATGCGCAGCCGAGCGCGGGATTGTGGCACGCAAACCCTGCTCCGCCGCCCGGCTCTTTGCAGCCGTACAGCGAGAACCCATTTGGACAGCAGGCAAGCCCCACGTCGGGACTCGCCAGGCCAGCGTCAGGATTCGGCGGACAGATGGGACAGCCACAAGGCTCAGGACTCGGCAGGAACCCGGTCACACAAAGCAGCGCCGGGCAATTGAATTGCGGACAGATGGACGCGTCCTTCTTTCCAGCGTCCGTCACCGTTCCACCGTCGACCGGAGTACAACTGGTGCATCCGCAGGGCGGAGAATTGAACTCATACCCCGCGGGACAGGTATTGGGCGGTGGGGCGCAGGGGGGCACGGGCCCAGGACAGATCGGGGCGTCTCGGCCGGCGGCGTCCTTTGTCGCGCCAGCGTCAGGATTCGGCGGACAGATGGCACAGCCGCAGGGATCGGGGTTCGGCCGGAACCCACCCACGCAAGCGAGCGCGGGGCACGCTGTCGGGAGGCAGGCGCTCGTTCCACCGGCGCCGGCGGTTCCATTCGTCCCGCCAGCACTGACTCCACCCGAGCCGATGCCGCCCGAGCTGCCGGCCACAATGCCACCAACGCCGACTGTACCAGCCGATCCACCGGCCACGCCGCCGGTCTGGCCTCCGCTCGTCACGCCTCCAGCACCGCCGGTTCCCCCGCCCGGGTTCAGGCCGGCCTGGTTGACACAGGCTAGGCCCAGCAGACCAGCTGCGAGAAGGGCTGCGACGCCCATTGACATCTTGAGCATTGATTCCTCCGTGTGCTCACCAGGGCAACCTCAGTCTCTAGTTTAGCACGCGGCTGGAGGAGCCCATTGAGTGGAGTGTCTTCACGTGCTGACACGGGCGCCCCACGGCATCCAAGCAACTGGCGAAACGCGACGACGCGCCCAGCCGAGTTCGAGCCACGATCTCCGTTCCTATCGGCGGCCGCGAAAAATATTGAGGTGGTTCCTGATTCCTAGATTCCGGCTATCATCTCGCGCCGATAAAGGGAGATCGCCATGTCCAGACGGCAAAGATTCTTGCTGCCGCTCGCGTTCGTTGTCTTAGAGGTCGAACGTCACGCCGGCAAACCAAGTGCTGTCGCCGACGTGCAACATCTTGCCAAAACCCAGTCCGTTGATCGCGGCGTAGTCCCATTCGAAGAACAGGGCGCAGGGGTCGGCCAACGCTCCCGGGTTGAGGGTGCCCATACCGAGGAAGTTCAGGCCGAGCGCCAGGCCCGCGGCCGTGTGCCACCCCGGTGTGAACCCACTGTGGGAAGCGCTGCCTCCCGTGCCGCTGGTTGTCCACACCACTCCGTCCAGCCCGGCCTTGAGGTACGGGATGAGCGGCACCTGCTTTAGGCCCGGAATTCGATCGGCTTTGTACACCAGCGACAGCGCAAAGGGGATGAGGCGCAGCGCGGTCTCGTCCCCGCTGCGGGTTTTCCCGTCGGCCAGAAAGGCCACGCCGGTCACGCTGTAGTAGCCGCCGCGCAGGCCCACGCCCCAGGTTCCGAAACGGTGGTACACGTACCGGTCGACCTCAATCTCCGACAGAAGATGGCGGCTGGACCCGAAGGTCTCGCCAAAGGGATGGTTCCCGTTGCTGAACTCGCTGTCCACGGCCGGGCGATAGAGCGACACCCCGATCTCAAAGCCCCAATCGGGGATTTGTGGCAGCGGCGATACCGGCGATTGCGAGGGCCAGTCGGCGGCTTGGTGATCGACCGCGATCTGCGCTGAAGCGGTCGCGCTGAACGCGAGCACAAATAGAATTGCGCGTGTCGCGCTGGCGCCAGCGGTTCCCCGGCGCCCCCTGCGTCGTGGGCTGCGGCCCAACGCGACGACCAGGGCGGCGACCAGCGCCATCCAGAGCAGACCCGCCCGATCCGAGTGCGGCAACAGCGTGCAGCCGCTGGCCGCCCCGCCGTCTTGTTGGTACTTCTGGAGAAATCCAATGGTCTGCTGGGGCGTCGCCGTGGCCTGCGACAAAGGCGCGCTCACGCCGCCACTCGCATCTATCGAGATCACTGCGACCGTGTAGGACTTGTCATTGTCCAGTCCGGCCAGACGAACCGAGGTCTTGCTGGCGGAAACCTCGGCCGAGCAGACCTGGGTCAGGTCAGACGGGGTCAGGACCGCGCTGCCGATGGCGATACTGTCCAGCCCGCAAGTTTCGTAGGCGGCTGTGGATGCCTGAGCCGGACTGGGCAGGCACAGCACCTGGTACCCGGCGACCTGAGAGGTGTCGGCCGGAGGAGTCCAGCTGACGAGCAGACCGTGGTTCGAGGGCAGGGCTTTGACGTCGGTGGGAGCCGAGACCACGGTCGCGACCACCGGAAGCTGTAGCGGGAGCGCGAAGGGGAGCACGGTTCCGTCCTGGGCGAGAACCGCCCACAGGGTGGTCGACCCAGGGGTCAATTTCCCGCAGTCCACGGTTGCGCTGCCTGCCGCCGACTGGAACACCTGGCTGCTGTCGAAGGTTGACTGGGCCGCCTGGGACGCGGTCAGGGCGATCTGGTTGCCGACCGACACGCACGAAGCAGACGAGGCAGAGCTGGAGCAGTCTGCGCCCAGGTAGAAACTGACCGTGATCGTCGAGCTGCCTATGTCGGTTTGCCCGGCCGAGGTCATCTGCACTACGGCTGTGATGGTGTCAGGACAAAGACACCGATGACGGTTGAAGAAACCGCTCGAGTCGAGCGCGCCCGACGAACTCCCGACAGAGCCGTAGGCAGCGAGAGCGAAGTCGCTCTCGGTCAATGCCGCGGCTTGAGCCCCGGCTGGCGTCCAGGCCAGGGCGGCCGCCAGCGCCGGGGCGAGGCGACCACCCAGGCATCTGGCGTGCAGGCGAAGGGGCTTCATGGCCGCCATTATCCACGATACCGCCACCCTAGCCACGTTTCCGCGCGCTACGTGCGCCCACGCCGACAGAACTGTCCGGGAGTCCTCAGAATTCTGAGGGTGGTCTCAGACCGCTGATGGCTGGTAGCCAGCATCTGGCGTTCTCCCGGGTCGAGGGACAGACTCGGACTTGGCCTCGAACTTGCTGACAACCTGCCCAATTGAGGCGAAGACCATGAGCCACGCCATTTCACTTGCGACACCTCTTCTCTTCATCGCCTGCAGTTCAGGGACAGGTCTCATCAGCTCAAATGGGCCGGGTGGCAGCTCGTCCATGGGCGGAACCATGAGTATGGGCGGAACCACGAGCGTGGGCGGAACCACGAGCGTGGGCGGAACTATGAATATGGGCGGAAGTGAGGCCACGGGTGGAACCACGGCGACAGCTTCCAGTTGTTCCGTCTTGCCGGTCGATCCCAGTATTGCGTTTCAGAAGACGTGTTCCTCGTACATACCCGCCCTGGGGAACAGCGAGGTCGTCTTCGTCAGCCAGACGACCACCGGTTCGCCGGGCAATCAAGTCGTTGCGCATCGGTTTCGGACAACAGCGTCTTGTGGTTTCGATGTGGTCATTTCGCTCCCTAACCTGCAGTTCGCAGCCGACAATCAGCCGTACCAGATGTCGCAATGGTGGTTGCAGGACGCCAGGACTGGGGAGGTGGGGCTCCTCGCGATCGTGCTTCGCCGCTCACTTTCTGGGCCCGTGTTGCTTGGTGTGGCGGCCCCTGGGAGTGTGGACGAGTTCAACTTCCTCGTTTCTCCACTTGCCGTCACAATGAATGGCCCGGTTTGCACCGACCCAGCGCAGGCCGGCAACACAAGCCAGATTCTTGAAAACAACGATGGCCCGCTCTCCTGCGAAGACGAAGCGGGTGGGTACGCGCTCCGTCTGTGCCATGATGGGGACTCAGTCTACCGAATGGTTGCCTACCGGGGCTCGCCAGACTCCACCGAGCTTCCGGCCGTCTTTGGTGCCAGCGATTTGCTGGTCACGCCGCTTGACTGATTGTTCTGTTGGGTGGCGGCGTCTACTGTCGCCGTTCGAAGTCGAGAAAGCCCCGATCGAAATCGGTGTGCACGAGAGTCACGCGCACCTGGTCACCCACGCGCAGACTCTGGAATCCACGCACCATGCGGCCTTCCACCGGCGGGTTGAAGATGCGCACCCAGGTTCCCTTGTCCGCGGCGCCGGTGATCAGACCATCGAAACTCTCACCCACGCGCCCTTCCAGCAGCAGGGTCGCAGCAGACTTACCTACCTGGCGCTCGACCTTGGCCACATTTCCCTCTTGCTGGGTGCAATGGGTGGCGATCTCGCCTAGCTCGGCCACGCTGTAGGGCGCGGGGCCATCGGCCAGCGCGGCTTTGACCAGCCGATGCGTGACCAGATCAGGGAAACGGCGGTTGGGCGCGGTGGAATGGGCGTAGTCCTTCACCGCAAGTCCGAAGTGTCCCACGGGGACCTGGCCCGGCAACTCCACCACGTACTCACCGGCGCCCATCAGTTTCACGATCACCAGCGAGAGATCGGGAAAACGCAGCGGATCGGCAGCGTGGCGTCGCAGGAGAAACGCCTCCAGCGCGCGCGACGACGGTTCGGCGGAAAGCGACTCGCCCAACTTCGCGGCCACGTCGACAATCTTCGCCCAGCGCTCAGGCGAGCGCACCACNNGCCTTGTCTTCGAGAAAGCGCGCCACCACGCCGTTGGCAGCGATCATGAAGTCCTCGATCAGTTGTTTGGCGCGATTGGGCTCTTCCCCCTGCAACCCCACCACCGCGTCCCCACTGAACACGGGGCGGGATTCCAATGACTGCAGATC
>PMBY01000391.1:9808-14389 GCA_003153875.1 Myxococcales bacterium
GTAGGCCAGCTTGGCCCGGTTGCGCACCAGCGCGCGGCCCACACGCGTGTCGCCCAGCGTGCCGTCCGGCTTGACCGCGTATTCAATGACCAGGCTGAGTCGGTCGCAGTCCGGCCCCAGCGAAGTCAGGTCAGTGGAGAGTCGCTCGGGCAGCATGGGGTAGACATGGCCGGCCACGTAGACCGAGGCGGTGTTGCCCGCGGCGTGCCGGTCGATGGGCGTGCTCTTGGCGACCAGGGCGTCGACGTCAGCCACGGCAATGAGGATCTTCACCATGCCGCCGCTCAGATCCTCCGCCACCGAAAGCTGGTCGAGATCGAGTGAGTCGTCGTTGTCGATCGAGCACCAGAGCAAGTCGCGCAGGTCGCGCACGGCCGCGCCGTCTGTCGGCGCGGGGCCGCGCATCCCGTCGAGCTGCTTCAACGTCACGGCATCGAAATCCGGCTGCAGTCCTCGATCGAGCATCGCCTTTCGAGCAACCCGTTGCAGCTCAGCCCTGTGGTGCAGATGAACCGTCATGAGCGCGAGTGTACTCCTACACGCACGGTTGGTGCGACAGCGGATACGCAAAGATTGCGCTCGCACTGCACTCTCAAAGGGAAAAGAAACCAGGGCGTGCTAGATTGCGGCCGGTATGGGACTTGTGTGGTCCATGATCGGGGCTCGCGGCGCTGGATGGGCGGGACTAACTCCGGCGACGCGGGTGTGCGACGCATCGACGCGTCGTGGGTGCATTGCTGTCGGTCGGCGGTCTTATATGGGAACCCTGAAAGGGTTCCCATGCCCTCCCACGATGGTGCGCCGCCGGCGAAGCCGGCGGGCTCCCCACGCGACTAGAAAGGCCACGTGACAAACGACCGTCCCGAGTCGAGTCCCGAGGTTCGGCCGTCCCGGGTGACGCTGAAGACGGTGTTCACGGTCTGTTTCGGTGTCTTGATCGTGCTCGGTCTGGTGATGGCCATCATCCACTCGCTGGTGGCAATCACCCTGACCTACGTAGCCCTGCTGCTGGCGGTGACGCTGGATCACGGCGTGAAGATGCTGGTGCGGCGTGGACTCAAGCGCTCTCTCGCAATCGCAGTGGTGAGCATATTGCTGGCTGGGTTGCTCACCGGGCTGGCGTTCACCTTGATCCCGCCGGCTGTCTCGCAAGGCCAGACCCTGGTCGAACAAGCCCCGGCCTACATTCACAGCGCCCGCGGTAGTCACCTTTTCGGGCGCCTCGACGCTCGCTTTCACCTGGCCGATCACATCGAGAAGCTCGAGGAGGGATTTCCCGCGATGCTGGAAGGGGCGGCCAAGCCCATTTTGGCCGCGGTGGGCGGTGTTCTCAGCTTTGTCGGTGCGGCCGTGACGGTGCTGCTGTTGACGGCGTTCATGCTGATCTTTGGGGGACGTCTGATCTACGCCGCCATGGATGAGGCGCGCCCCGAATCGCGCAACCTGTATGGGGACGTGCTCGACAAGATCTATCGATCGATCGGCGGCTATCTGGGCGGGCTGGCGCTGATTTGCACCGTCAATGCCACGTTGACCGGCACGTTCCTGGCCATCAACGGGGTTCCGTTTTTTCTCCCGCTGGGAATCCTGAGTGGCCTCTCCAGCATGATCCCTTACGCCGGCCCGGTGGTGACCGGAACCGTCATCACGTTGCTCACCCTCATCACAGGCGGCGGCTGGCACGCGTTGGCCTGTGTGATCTATTTCGTCGCGTACGGACAGTTCGAGGGAAACGTCCTCGGCCCCTTGATCTTTCGTCGCACGGTGCACGTCAACCCACTGGTTGTCATCCTGTCCGTGCTCTTCCTGGGAGAGATGGCGGGCATCGTCGGCGCCATCATTGCCGTTCCCGTCGTGGCCGCCTTGCAGATCATCTTGCGCGAGGTGCTGCGCGTTCGCCGCCAACAACTCAAGGTTCAACGCACCGAAGTCCGCGCCGCCGCCGAGTCGGGCGACGTGTAAGCACCGGCGAGTTCATTGAGCTGCAACCATGCCATCGCGTAAGCTCATGAACTCCCATCGATTGATCGGTGCTGTCTTGACGGTTGTCTGCGGGGTCGCGTGGCCGGCCCCAGCTGCGGCCTGGCTGGTCGTCGACCACGTCGCGATCCGCGGCACACCTGGGGTCACGACGCGGGTGCTGGCCACGCGCATGCACCTGTACCCGGGTGACCCTGTGGATTTCGCTGTGCTCAAAGCGGCCGAGCAGCGCTTGATCGAGAGCGACCTGTTCCGTAGCGTGCGCGTGTTCATCGAGTTGCCCACCGAGGAGGCGGTTCGACGTATGTACCTGGACGACAAGACCTACCCGGTCGAGGTTGTGGTGGAGGCTGTCGGCAAGCTGACCTGGTTCGCCTTTCCCACGGCCAGCTTCGGCAGTGGCGATTGGGCCGGCGGCCTCGCCTACGCGAACCAGAACGTTCTCGGTCGCGACGTACACCTGCTCGCTGCCGGTCAGATGGGCCAGTCCCGGAGCTATGCCTTCATCGAGTACAGCGACCCCCTGGTCGCAGGCGCCCCGCTCACCTACTCACTGACCGGGCTCTACCGGCAAGAGCAGATCCGCTTCTTTGTGAACCACACNNCGCCTGAGAGTGAGTGCCGTCCAGGATCTGGCACCGGGAGCGATTGCACTGCCCTACAATCCGCGCAGCGGCCGGGTCTTCCTCTTGCAGTTCCAGATCCAGTACGACGACACCAGCGCCCGGGAGGGACTCCGGCATGGCGTTCGTGTGCGCATCAAGAATGAGCTGTCCGACCGCTACTGGGGCTCCGACTTCGACTATTCCAAGTTCGAGACCCTGGTGGAGCTGTATGGCCGCTACCGGTGGAACTACCCGTCCGTCATCTTTTGCGGGATCATCGACTACCCGACCTCGGACCGGGGGCGTCCCGTGACAGAGCTGCTCCGGATTGGCGGGCCCAACTTGCGCGGCTATCTCACCAACGAGTTCAACGGCGACACCCTGGGCAGCATGCAGGCCGAGGATCAGGCGGTGCTCCTGCATCTGCGGATCCCTTGGACGCGCGTGCCCTTCAACGTCGCCGCAGCAATCTTCGTCGACGCAGCGACCCTGCTCCAGCGCTACCCCGGCGGCACCAGCGTCCCGCCGCCCGACGTTGCTCCGCCCCCGGTGCGCTCGAAGCTCAAGGACATCCACGCCAGCGCCGGCGGTGGGGTGCGCATCATTCTGCCGGGGGTGGCCATCCCGGCCTTCAAGGTCGACGTGGGCTACGGCATCGACGTGCACGCCGTGGGGGTGACGATCTCGATCGCGGGCGGCGGGATGTAGTTCCTCTACGGACAAGTCTGTCGCAGGTAGCCGGAATCGCCCGCGCCTACCAGGTCAAGGTCCTTCTTGAGCGCGTTGATGGACAGGCTGCGGAACTGCGAGCAGTTGAGCGTGAGGTTNNCATTGCTCGTCGAGTTCGAAGTCGAATTTGTCGACCAGGCGCTGGCCGGTCCGGTCCACCCTAGTCACGAGTTCCGGGCAGTTCTTGAGCGCGACCGAGATGCCCAGCGCGTGCACGGCGTCGGCGACCCAGCCGTCGAAATCGACCTGATCCTGCTCGGTCAGAATGCTGCGGTTCGCGTCCCAGTTGTCCAAGTTGTCCGGCTCGACGGCGTCGAAGCCTTTGTCCTTGCACATCTGGAAGCGCTTGTTGAGGATGCCGGCCAGCACAGAGCCTGATTTGAAGACGTCGCGGGTGTCGAGGAACCACTCACCCGGCCAGTCGGGATCTTCGGACAGCCTGAGCGCCGCCGGATAGTCAGCCGAGTCGGGACGTCCTGTCTCGTAGCTGCCCACGTCAAGATAACAGACCACCTTGAGTCCGGCGGCGTGCAGGGCCGCCACCTTCGCGGCGCTCACATTGAACCCGTCCACGTCGATCATCTGCGAACCTGTGGGCGGGATGATGGCGGCGTCGGAGGATGCGCCGATCTGCCAGTCCCAGTTGATGGTCCCGGCGCTACCTGGCTGCCACCGACCGCTTGCGGTGGAACTGCCTGTGCTGGTTCCGGTCTTGCTGCCCGTTCCCGTGCCGCTACCCGTGCCGGTTTCGCTGCCTATCGCTGAGCCGGTGCCCGTGCCGGTGTCGGTCCCGCTGCCGGTGCCAGAGCCAGAATCGGAGCCAGTGCCGGTCCCCGTTGCCAGCGGAGTCGCAGTCCCTGTACCGGTGCTGCTGGCCGAGCCGGTGCTGGTCCCCGTGCCCGATGTCGTGTGGGTCCCGGTAGCGGTGACCGTGGTTGACCCGTTGCCGGTCCGGCCGTCAGTTCCGGGCGCCCGATCCTGGGCGGCGTCGGCGGGGGCTGCGGCGTCGGCGCCAGTCGTGCCTGGTCCTTGCGATGACGAGGTGTTCGAGTTGCAGGCCGCAAGCAGGATGGCAAGAAAATATGGTGAAGGAGTTCTCATTGAAGTTCCTCCATGGCGATTCCGACGCAACTGCACGCCAGAACATTCTGTTCCCTGGCTACCACCACCAGGCGCCCGGCTTAACCTTTACGCGGTTCACCACTCCGGTAGCACCACTCCTGCGCGCGTCCTTGTCAGCTTCACCCCACCCGATCCAGGTTCCGAC
>PMBY01000365.1 GCA_003153875.1 Myxococcales bacterium
CGCCAGTACATCCCGGGCGATGACATCCGGCTCATCGACTGGAACGTGTCGGCGCGCATGAACGCGCCCTACATCAAGCTGTACGTCGAGGAGCGCGAGATGACCGTGCTCCTGCTGGTCGACATGTCGGCCTCCGGTCGCTTCGGTTCGGTGGGTCAGGAGAAGCGGGAGCTGGCCGCCGAGCTGGCCGCGGTGCTCGCCTTTTCCGCCATCCGCAACAACGACCGCGTCGGGCTCATCATCTTCACCGATAAGGTCGAGCGCTTCGTGCCGGCCAAGAAGGGCAAGAAGCACGTCCTGCGCGTGATCAGCGAGATCCTGTCGTACCAGCCGCACTCGCCGCAGACCAACCTGGGGCTGGGCCTGGATTTCCTGGGGCGCATCGCCCGCCGCCGCGCGGTCGCCTTCCTGGTTTCGGACTTTCTCGCGCCGCCCGAGCAGTACGAACGCTCGCTGCGCATCGCAGCCCGGCGGCATGACCTGGTTCCGGTGGCGGTGACCGATCCACTGGAGGAGCAGCTGCCCAAGGTGGGCTTGCTCGAGGTGCAGGATCCGGAGAGCGGCGAGGTGGTGGTGTTCGACACCTCGGGGCCCGAGGGGAAGGTCTTTGCCGACCAGAATCGCGCGGCACGCGAAGCGCGCGAAGGTCTGTTCCGCCGCCTGTCTCTCGACGCCATCGCGGTGCGGACCGATCGTCCCTACCTGCCCGCCTTGACCAGTTTCTTCGAAGCGCGGGCGCGGAGGTTGCGGCATTGATTGAGTGGGTCCTGGCCGGCTTGCTGGCCGCCACGCCGACCGATGCCGGGGGTCACGCCGACGCGCAGCCGAGCGCGCTGGCCGCCCCGGCGCGCGCCGACGCGCCCACTGTGACCGCGCGGGTGGACAAGACCGAGGCCCACGTGGGCGATGCCCTGCACCTGTCGATCACGGCGGTGAGTCCCATCACCACGCCGGTCATCTTGCCCGAGAACATCGATCTGTCTCCCTTCACCGAGCTTCAGCGACGCCTGGAAGAAAAGGATCTGGGCGACGGCAAGATGCGCCGCGAGTTCGTGCTGACTGTCGCGACCTATGAGCCAGGTGCGCGGGAGATTCCTGCGGTGGAGGTGACCTACTTCGGCAAGGGCGGCGAGGTGCTCAGCGCACGCACGCAACCGATTCCCGTCACCATCACCAGCCTGATCGCCAACGAGCCTGAACCAAAGTTGAAAGAGAACGCTGGCCCGGTGCCGGTGATCCAGCGTGACTATCTCTACGCCTACATCGCGGGCGGCCTTCTGGCTGCCGGACTGGGCGCCGCGCTTGCCCTGTTCATTCGCCGCCGCTTGCGCGCGCGGGCCGCGCATCGCCCGGCGCCTCCGCCGCGGCCGGCGCACGAGGTGGCGCTGGAACGCCTCGATCGCCTGGGCGCACGCCTGGGAACCAGCGACGATCTGCGGCCCTTCATCTTCGAGCTGTCCGAGATCATCCGCGAGTACCTGGGCGCTCGCTTTGCCTTCGACTCGCTGGAGCTGACCACCGAGGAGTTGGTGCTCCGGCTGCGCCGACGGGTTCCCATCCAGGAGATGCGCGGCTTCGTGTTGGGCGAAGTGGAAGGGTGGCTGGCAGGTTGTGACCTGGTGAAGTTCGCCAAGGTTTCGCCATCCATGGCCGAGGCGCGAGGTGCGCTGGAAACCGGGATTCGCATCGTGGAGTCGTCGCGCCCGCGCCCCGAGCCGCCGATCCCGGCGCCTGGCGCCACCAGCCCCGCCCCGGAGGCGCCTCATGCCTGAGCAAGGGAAGGTGCGAGCCGCGCGCGGAACTATTCCCTACTCGTTGCTGGCTGCCGTCTTTCTGCCGGCAGGATTGATCTATCTCTGGTGGTTTCGCTCGCTGGAGCTGGTGCGCTTTGCCCATCCCGTGGCCCTCGCGTTGATCCCGCTCGGCGCCGCGCTGGTGATTTGGGCTGGCATCAGGCGGGCGCCGTCGCGCAATCCGGTGCTGGTGCACTCGCGCGCTGGCGAGATGCGCCTTTTGCGACGAGGATGGGCCGCGCGGCTCGCCGATCTCCCGGTTGTGCTGCGCCTCTTCGTCGTGGTGGCTGTGGCTTTGGCCCTGGCGCGACCGCAGACCCCGCAGAAGGACGACGATCTCGAGCTGGAAGGCATCGACATCGTGGTCACCCTCGACATGTCCGGCTCCATGGAAGAGACCGATCTGCAGCCCAATCGTCTGGAAGCAGCAAAAGCCGTGATTCAAGACTTCGTCACGCGGCGGCGCGGAGATCGCATCGGGCTGGTGATCTTCGGTCGCGAAGCCTACACCTACACGCCACTCACCCTCGACCACGGCACCTTCCTGCGCATGCTGGCCGAACTGCAGCCCGGCATCGTCGACGGGCGCGGGACCGCCATCGGCAACGGGCTGGGTGTGGCGCTGTCCCGTCTGCGCAAGTCCGACGCCAAGTCCAAGGTCATCATCCTGCTCACCGACGGGGACAACAACTCGGGCAACATCTCGCCGCTGCAGGCCGCCAGTTTTGCCCAGAAAATGGGCGTGAAGATCTACACCATCCTGGCCGGCGCCCATGACAGCAGCCGCGAAGCTGACGACGCGAATCCGCAGCAGCAGCGCTACGCGGTCAATCCCAAGTTGCTGGAACAGATCGCGGGCATGACCGGTGGCTCGCCCTATCTGGCCACCGACACACGTGCACTCGCGCAGCGGTTCCAGAACATCCTCGAGGAACTGGAAAAGTCGCGCATCCGCGATCGCGGCGTGCTCTATGCCGAGCTCTACCCGCGCTTCCTCTGGCCGGCCTTCGCGGTCCTGCTGCTGGAGATTGCTTTGCGCCTGTCCCGCCTGCGGAGGCTTCCCTAAATGCGCATAGCCAACCCGCACATGCTCTGGCTCCTGCTGGCGGCTCCCACCGTGGTGCTGGCCTATGCCATTGCCTTTGCCCGGCGGCGCCG
>PMBY01000450.1 GCA_003153875.1 Myxococcales bacterium
AGAACCAGCAAGGGGTCGGACGCATCAGTCCCGTGCACGTCGGGATGGTGGCCCATCTTGTGGCGCTTGACCGCCAGGTAACCTGCGTTGTGCTGGTTTTCGCCCACCCAGTGTGAGACGCGGTCCACCACCGTCACCCCGGCATCCTCCAGTCCCTTGACCTTGAGTGGGTTGTTGGTCATGAGTCGCACCGAAACCACGCCCAGGTCGCGCAGGATGGAGCCTGCGATGTCGTAGGAGCGTTCGTCGGCTTCGAAACCCAGCGCCAGGTTGGCTTCTACCGTGTCAGCGCCGCTGGCCTGCAAGGCATAGGCGCGGATCTTGTTGCCCAGCCCGATGCCGCGGCCTTCCTGCCGAAGATAGACCAGCACGCCGGCGCCCTCGGCCGCGATCTTCTCCAGCGCCACGTGAAACTGCTCGCGGCAGTCGCACTTGAGCGACCCCATGACCTCCGACGTCCAGCACTCAGAATGGACCCGGGTTAGCACCTGGGCCTTGCCCTGGATGGGTCCACGCACGATAGCCATGTGCTCCTGACATGGATGGGCTGGGCCCGTGCCGTTCTTGTCGCCCGTCTCATGGTACACGAAGAGCCGAAACAGTCCGTGGACCGTCGGCAAATCGGCCTCGGCGTATCGAACGAGCTTCATGGAAGTGGAGCCGGCAGGGGTGGCTAAGCTACGAATGGCATCCAGGGTTGTCAACGCGCGTTCCTTCTGCAGTCTCCGCGCTGCCGCGTCTTGCTTGCTCCGTCGTCGGATGTCATTCTTTCTACTGAGATGTCCATTCTTCCCATCCTGCATTTTCCCGACCAACGCCTGCGTGAGACGTCGCGTGACGTCACCAGTTTTGATGACGATCTGAAGCGTTTGGTGGCGGATATGACGGACACAATGTACTTGGCCGAGGGCGCCGGACTGTCAGCCATCCAGGTCGGCGTGGCGCTGCGGCTCTTCCTGGTAGACCCCGAGGTGGCGGGCCGACAGCCCACCGACCCGCCCATGGTCTTCGTCAACCCCGAGATCGTGCGCCTGTCCGACGAAGCACAGACCGGGGACGAGGGGTGTCTTTCGTTTCCCGGAATATTCGTGCCGGTGAAGCGGGCCATGACCGCCGAGTTCAAGGCGCTCGACGTCGACGGCAAACCCTTCACGGTCGAGGGCAGCGGTCTCTTCGCACGGGCCATGCAGCACGAATACGACCATCTCGCGGGCCGTTTGTTGATTGACATGGTGGGTCCGGTCAAGCGCCAGATCATAAAGCGCAAGATGCGCAAGGAAGCCGAGGTCGAGGCGACTTGAACGCGGGAACTGCAGCGGGCAAGAACGCGGCCTAGGGATGCCCACTCTTGTGTTGTCCCGGATCAGTTTCGAGGCACGCCATGGTGCGACCCCGGTGGAGCGCCGGTCCTTGCGCCGGTTCGAAGTGGACGTCGAGATCGATGCGCCGCTGGAGACCGCCCAGTCCACCGATCGTTTGACCGACACCATCGACTACCGGCAGGTGGCCGATATAGTCGTGGGGATCGGGACCGGCAAAACCCACCATCTCCTGGAAGCCCTGGCTCGCCACATGATCGATGCGCTGGCGGCGCGCCTGCCCAAGCTGACCTTGCGCCTCGAGTTGCGCAAGCTCAACCCACCGGACTGCCCCGGTCAGCCGGCCTGGGCGGCGGTTCGCATGGCGTATCCAGACGGCGAGTGAGAAGGCTGATACCGCTCTACTCGTCGCGGGTAACCCCGGCCCGCAGCGCCTTCTTGGCGCCCTGGGCGTGCTTGTCAGCCAACATACGATTCTTGGCCCGGCGCGAGCGTCGCCGCTTCTGCCGCCGGATGCGCTCGCTCTCCTGCTGTTGCTGGCTTTGCCGTCCGAGCCGCGCCGCCTCGATGCGATCGGCTAGCAGCTTGCGCGCCAGGTAGCGGTTGAGTCCCTGGGTGCGCTCCTGCTGGCACTTGACTGAAGTTCCGGTCGGCCGGTGCACCAGCACCACGCAGGTCGCCACCTTGTTCACGTTCTGCCCGCCTTTGCCGCCGGAGCGTATGAAGCTTTCGTCCAAATCCTCCTCTTGGATCTGCAGCGCAGCCAGGCGCAGTCGCAGGGCATTCGCCTTCTCGGAGGAAACCGGAAACAAGGCTCCGGTACCGCTCACGACTCGTCCTCGTCGCCCTCGCTCGTGCTGACATCCTCCCAGAAACGATCCCACGCCTCGCTGGTCGAGGTCAGGGCAATGGCCATGCCCGGCGACAAACTGCCCTCGCGGCTGCCTTCCAGGTCGGAGAAACAGCGCACCACCACGCCCACGGCAAACACGGCCTCGCCGCGTGGGCCGAGCACGCGGACGCGCAGCAAGGTACCCACCCGTCGCGTCTCGGGGCACGCCACGAACAGGCCGCCCCGGCTCACGTCCACGCTGCGGCCCAAGAAACTACTCCCGATGTCTACCAGTTGCATCCGTACCTGGATCGAACTGCGCCGTGATGCGCGACGTTCTTGCGGGACTGGCGGAGTCGGATCCTTGGGGGACACTTTGCTACTCCGCCGGCGCGCCGGCTGCGCCGCTGGCCTTGCTGGCGTTCGCGGATCGGGCAGCCAGGATCTCCTTGAGCAAGCCCTTGGCCGCTTCGTCCCACGCATCACCGAAGGTCTGCGCGTAGCCCACGGCCTCTTCGCGGCTACCAGCCGTGGCTGCACCCAGGTTGGCCGCGCGGGCGGGGATGCGGCCGAGCAGGGCCACGCCGAAGTGGGAATTCGCGTCGAGCGCCTGCAGGATCGCGGCCCGGGCGGAGGCCTGATCGCCCGTGGCGAAGTGGGCGAGTCCCAGACTCATGAACGCGCGTCCTGCTCCGGCTTCTGACTTGCTGGCCACTTCCAGAACCTGCACGGCTTCCGCCGGCCGCTTGAGCTTGAGGAGCGCGGCGCCGGCGATGAGACGGGCCTCGGTGCCCACCGCGCCCTGGTCCACCACATACACGCGTTCGAGATCTACCAGAGCATCCTGGTAGCGTTCCTGGTCAAAGGCCAAACACCCTAGGGCGTGGCTGGCGCGCAGGTACGCCTGGGCCTCCTTGCGCGAGAACGCGTCTTTGGTACCCGACTCGCGCAACTCGGTGGCCAGCTTCTCGGAGACGCGCAGAACCTCGTTGAACTCCTTGCGCGCAGCATCCTGGTCGCCCGATCGCAGGCGCGCCAGGCCGATGGCGACCAGGGCATCTGCCCAGTCGGGCTTGAGGGCCAGCGCCGCGCGGAATTCCTTTTCGGCAGCCGCCGGCCTGCGCTGTTCAAAAAGCTGCCAGCCCGAGGCGAGCATCTCGTCGGGGTCGGGCGCCTGGGGCGGCGTCAAGGCAGCCGCCTCGTCGTCGGCCAGGTGGCACTTCTTGTACTTCTTGCCGGAGCCGCAGGCGCAGGCATCGTTGCGTCCGGTGCTGGCCAGACGGCCACGCGCGGCTTCGGCCTTGTCGTCTCGTTGGGTCTCTTTGTTCGCTGGCTTCGCAGTCACGGGCGTAGTTTACCGATGACGGCCGCGGTTCGACAGTGAGAAGTCACTTACCGGCCGAATGGGCTCAGCCGGGTGACTTCGGCCTGCAGGCGCGCGAGCACGGTCTTGTCCACGTCGGCCAGGCGAATACCCAGTCGGTGTTCTTGCTTGGCCACCACCTTGCCCTTGCCGGTGAACAGCGCATGACCTTCGAAGCTTTCGATTACCACCTCGAAGACCGCACCCAGGGACACGTTCTCGTCGCAGGGAACCACGAAACCACCCAGGCGGATGTTGAGTAAGGGGTTGTTGGTGAAGTAACCGACCGTCGCGGGTGTGAGCTTCACGTGCAGGTCGCGCCCGCTGACCAGCAGGCCGGGTTGTAGCATGGTGGCGCCGCGTAGGAGGTTGGTGCGCGAGGACGTCATGGAGCTGGAGGACGGCGGCCCGGCGGGTGGGGGCGTGGCGAAATCGAGCGGAACTGCCGGCGATCGGCCTTCCTCTTCGTTCACCTGCACGATGCGATCGAGAAATCGCCGCGCTTCCTCGTCGAGATCACGGAAGTGCACGCCCATGCCGGCGTGGGGCGCGCCGGTCACGCGCACCACTTCGCCCTTGCCCCGGAGCAGTGACAGGCCGTCGGACAGCGCCAGCTCGAAGTCGATGACGGTGCCCACCGGCCGCGGATCGGCGCACGACAGGAACATGCCGGAACGGCTGATGTTGACCGACTGGGTTTCGTGAAAATCCAGAATGCTCTCATAGTGGACCTTCACCGGTACGATCACCGCCACACGCGGATCACGTGCCTGCAGGTCCGCGCGCTGCAGACTGATGTCCGCCACAGAAAAGGAGCCCGTCGGCCGCCGCACGGGCTGCTCGCTGGTTATGGGAATGGCCCCCGTCGGCCGCCGCACGGGCTGCTCGCTGGCTATGGGAATGGCACCCGTCGTGCGGCGCCCCTTGTCGTCAGGCATGGCGAGCTGTCACGACTTGGGTGCCACGAAATCGGGCGGGTTGCGGCCTCCCGCGCCGAAGAAGAACTGCTCGGCCTGTTCGAGGAGAACCTGCTGCCCCACGGCCGAGGTCAGGTCGAGGCGGAACTCGTTGACGATACGTTTTGAGTATTCAATCCACTCCATCCACGCCTGCTGCGAGACGTGGTCGTAGATCCTTTTCCCCAGCTCGTTGTTGAACGGCTTGTAGGCCACCCCGGGCAGTTCCTGCCCGAGTCTTGCGCACTTGACCAAGCGAGGCATTGGCTCCGAGTCGTCTCCAGAAAACCCTATTGTAGCACCATCGTTTTCCACCGTCTCGACTCCGACCCTGCGCTTTCCGTGCCCGCGGACAACGCAAAAGGTCCCGAGCACCCGGTCGACCAGCTACCGTTGCTCCCTTCCGGGCCTGGCGGGGTTCGCAAGTGTTCCGTCACCCGGGACCAGCTTTTCTTTTGGCACAGCCCGCGCCCGCGCGCCAGCGGGATCTGCCGACAGGTGCATCGCGGAACAGGCCGTGCGGATGACTCATGGGCGAAGCAAAATGGTCGCCCATGGGTTTCCACTCGCTTCAGCCGAAGGCTTCGCGCAAGAAAGAGAAGCCGAGGCGCGCCACAATCCTCACGCACATTGACCGCGAAGGCCCGGGGCGCCTGATGGCCCTGGCCGGCCGCCGCGGGCTGGCCGTCGAAATCCGCCGCGTCGCCCAAGGCGACCCCGTACCCGTCAGCCTCGCGCCGGACGAGTTGCTCGTGGTGATGGGCGGGCCCATGGGCGTGGCTGACCTCGGCGATCCCCGCTACCCCTACCTCGGATCGGAAGTTATTTTGCTGGAGGGCGCGCTCGCGTCTCAACAACCCGTGCTGGGCATTTGCCTGGGGGCACAGCTGCTGGCCTTCGCCGCCGGGAGCCGCGTCTTTCCCCTGACCCGAGCAGAGCTAACGGGAGGGCGCACGCCCGCGCGCGAGGTCGGCTTCGCGCCCGTGCGCTACCTGGGCGGGGATTGTGAATCAGCGCTGCTCGGCCTGCGTCGGGAGGAGGTGGTCTTGCACTGGCACGGCGACACCTTCGATTTGCCTGCCGGGGGCGTGCGGCTGGCCGAAACCGATGCGTGTTCGAATCAAGCGTTTCGCATCGGGGATCACGCGTTCGGCTTGCAGTTCCACGCCGAGGTGGACGCAGACATGGTCCGCCGCTGGGCCAAGGAGGACGCAGACTTCGTGGCCGCGGCTCTGGGCGCCGGAGGCCCGGCGCGCATCATCGCCGAAGCGGAACAGGCGGTCAGCCGAATGCGGACCCCCGGCGACCGGCTGCTGGACAACATACTCGATTGCCTTATGACCCACGGGGCGGGCTAGCCGAATCGAATCAGGACAACGCCCATCCTCTTTTAAGGTGGCACGTCCGCTCCGGTCGCGGCATGCTCGCCCCTGCCATGCAGAGGGAATCATCCGTATCGCTCGATTCCCACACGGAGATCTACGTCGACAAGATTCGGCGGATGGTGGACAACGCTGGCGTGAGGAGCATCACCGTGATGGTGATGAAGGTTCCGTGCTGCGGCGGCCTTTTCCAGCTGGTGCGCCAGGCGGTCGCCCAGTCCTCGCGTCCGCTGCCGGTCACCCTGACCGTGGTCGGTCTGCAGGGCGAGATTCTGTCATCCGAAACAGTCGGCTAGTGCGGTGAGTATTCAAATCGACGGAGGCCGTTGGAGATCAAGGCGACCCTGTCGCGACCGATGCTGGCCTCCAGAGGGCTGCAAGACCGGGCGGGAATGTCGCGGTCGTGTCGTGCCGGAGTCCTGCAGGATCGAGGTGTATGCGTTCAAGTACGCGGGACTGTACGCCCCTGATTGGCGGTACGTATCTTGCTTCGGTGGGCCGAGGAGGAAGGTCCATGGCAAAGCTCGCAACGTCTTGGCTGTTCGTGACACTGGTCAGCGGCGCGTTGCCGGGGTGCAATGGCAGCACAGGCGCCACCGCTGGCAACAGTTCGACCGCGGGTGGTGGGGCCAACGCGAATGGGGGCAGTGCCGCGTTGTCGGCCGGTGGGGCGAGCGGAACAGGCATGGCGGAGATCTCCGGCGGCGCCGGCGTGGGAGGTTCCGGAAATGGAGGCTCAGCCAGCAGTGGTGTGGGCGGAATCACCGGAATGGCCGGAGGGGGCCAAGGCGGCCGCTTGAGCAACACCGGCCCTTGCCGCCTCGTTGACACCAGCTTTTGCCCCGCCAACCCCCAACAGGCGGCACTGCCCCCGGCGTTCACGCAATCGTGCTCAGAGTTCCACGTGGGCAACTGCGGCCCCTACTACGTCTGGAGATCCGATTCATACACCTATCTTGTGTGCATCTTCGACGCGCAGGGGCTGCTCATCTATGCGAGGCTATGCTCGGACTCTGGCCAGTACTGCAGTGGCTTTATGTGCGAAGAAGCGGGTCAGCTTCCGTCCCTGCCCTGCGACATCTTTGCTCTGCCGTCCAAGTGCGCTTCTCTCGACGGGGGCGCCACCGACTGACGCGCGCGACAGCCCGTCGCCAAGAGCGCTTGGACCCGCTAGTTTCCCGCCAGGATCGTCCTGAAGAAGGCGACGAACCGCCAGCTCATGGCCAGCGAGACCACGTAGGGCGCGGCCTGCGCGAACAACGTCACGAACTTGAACCAGTGGCGCTTGCCCTCCACGTAAATCAACACGTACGCGATCCCGAGCAGGTGGAAGAACAGGATAGACACCATCCACCAGCGGTGCTCGGCGCGAAAGGCGTGCACCATCACCAGAATCCACGCCACGAAAGACAACAGGCCAACCGCCGCCAACACCACGGCTGATTCGACAAGCATGCGCTTGAGCTGCGCCGCCTCAAGGGCGGAGAGGGGCCGCTTGCCTTTCCCGACCAAGGCCGTGTCGACCGCGGTGGTCAATGCCCGATCCAGCCCACCCGCAGCGTGCCCGCTGCCCGTGGCGTCGCGAACCGCGCGCTCGATCGTCTCCAGGGCACCCGCGGGCTTTTTGTTTCCGTAGATCACGGCACCCCGTGGTGCGTCCTTGTCTGGCTGGTGGATGGAATCGACCAGCACACCATCCGATACGATGAGCTTGGCCTCCGCGCGATACTCGGCCGGAACCTGGTCCAGTCGGTTGACGAAGACATCGCGCTTCGTGTTCGCATCACGGTACCGATAGATCGACTCGGCTCGGGCGGGTGAAGCCATCCCGGCCAGGGCCAGCACGGTGGCCCAGAACGCTAGCGTCCTCATGCCTGCATTACAACGCGCGAACGCCGTGCTTGCCAACTTTAACCAGCGGAGCCCGCCGAGCGCACCGCCAGAAGCTCGAGCGCCGCCTTGACGGCGTAAAGCAGGCTGAGCTCGCTGGCGACGCCTCGTCCCGCAATGTCGTAGCCCGAACCATGATCCACAGATGTGCGCACCACGGGCAGGCCCAGGGTCACGTTCACCGAGGCGCGAGGAAAGGCCGGCTTGACCGCGATCAAACCCTGGTCGTGGTACATGGCCAGGATCAGCTTGTAACGCTTGACCCGTTCGATGAAGAACGAATCCGCAGGGAAGGGACCGTCGCAGGCGACACCCTTGCGCCGCGCCCGCCGCATCGCCGGAATGATCACGCGCGCCTCCTCGTCGCCCATCAGGCCGTGCTCGCCCGCATGAGGGTTCAGGCCCAGCACGGCCACCGGCAGCTTGCGGCCCCAACGGGCGCGGCCCACCCGCTGCAACATCTCAAGCGATGTCAGGAGTCCGGCCACCGTGATGTGGCCGGACACCTGGCCGAGGGCAATGTGCGTGGTCTGCAGCGCCAGCAAATAGTCGGGTGTGAGGAACGCCATGCGCTCGTCACGCACTCCCAGCTTCTCGGCCAGGTAGCCGGTGTGGCCCACGAAGTCGGGGAGCAATGTGGCCACGGCTTCCTTGGTGACTGGCCCGGTGACGATGGCCGCGACCCTGCCACGCCGGGCCTGCTCGATGGCGAAATCCAGATAGCCGAGTTGCTCGCGCCCGTAGACCGGCGAGCCAAAGCGAAAACGCCGCATGTCGATGTGGGAGTGGGCAAACAGCCGGAGCCCGGTCGGCGGAAGCCACGCGGTCGAGAAGTCTGCCACCGGCGTGATGGGGATCCGGTGCCGCAATCGTCGCATCGCCTCGGCAAGCACCCCAGCGTCGCCCACTACCGCGAGATTCGCGCATTCCTTGCGCAAGGACCTTCGAATCTGCTGGGCCAAAGACTGCTTGGCGTGTGCCAGCGCCACGAATGCCTTGCCGACCACTTCAGCCGAAATGCCGGCTGGGTCACCCATGGTGACCAGGAGGTTCTTCAGCTTGCTTGACGGTGCCACACGAGCAGTTCACGCGAATTTGGCACGCGATGCAAGTGGCGCCATCAAACGCAGCGCTGATGGTGTAAGATTCTGCGAGGAGACAAGAGATGGAACTTCGTGAGCTCAACGCCGACGAGAGGATTGCCCTGGCCGCCTTGATCGAGTTTGTGGTGTTGGCCAGTGGCCACGTGACCGAGGACGAGGAGCGTGAGATCCAGGCCGTGGTGGATGAGATCGGCGAGGACGCCTATCGCCAGGCCGTGGAGGAAGTCGATCGGCGCTTTCCCGACGAGGAGGCCGCGAAGAAGTTCCTCGAAACCATCACCCGCCCTGAGGCGCGCGATCTCATATTCGGCGCGGTCATGGGGGCCGCGATGACCGACACCATCGAGGGGCACGAGTCCACGATCCTCGACTGGGTCGCCAAGGAATGGAAGCTCGAGGTCAAGTACGAGGAGCCGCCCGCGGACTGAACCCGGGCGCAGACGTTGAATGAAAACGCTGGCGTCGTTGCCCCGGACCCGCAAGCGCGGTAACTTGAGAGGTGGGTTCGTCTTCAGGGACGATCGGGGGAAAGTCCCACAGTGCACAAAATCGGATGGTTGGTACAATTGCGTAGGAGGTTCTCACCATGAATGGCACGGACATCGTAACCAGGGACAAGCTCGTGGCTGATCTGAAGGTGGTGGTAGCTGACGCCGAGGAGCTGCTCAGAATCACGGCTGGGCAGGCCGGCGACAAGGTCGCGGCGGTACGGGACAAGATGCAGCGGGGGCTTGAGCAGGCCAAGGCCAAGCTGGCCGATCTCGAGGGCAAGGCCATGGAGCAGACCAAGGCTGCCGCACGCGCGACCGACGTGTACGTCCACGAGAACCCGTGGAAGGCCGTGGGAATCGCCGCAGGGGCTGGCGTCCTGTTCGGACTGTTGATCAGCCGCCGCTAGAGTTCGCAATGGCAGACACACCCTTGCCCGCGGTTTCGCACCGTGGGCTTCTCGGGTCGGCCAGCCACTTGCTCGCCGTGCTGGTTTCCGCTGCGGAAACCAGGGTGGGTATATTGGCTACCGATCTGCAAGAGGAGCTGGTCCGCTTGCGCCGGCTGCTCCTGGTCGGCGCCGCAGCGCTGTTCTGTTTGGGTCTGGGGATTGTCCTGTTGTCCGTCTTTCTGGTGGTGCTCTATTGGGATTCTGATCGCCTGGCCGTGCTCGGTCTGCTCAGTGGACTCTTCCTGGGTCTCGGCGTGGTCAACGCCATCGTGCTCGCCGTCATTGCGCGCAACCTAGAGCGCCCGTTGGGCGAAACCGTGGAAGTTCTCGCCAAGGATCGCGAGAGCCTGGAGCTGGACAAGTGAACCTGTCGCTGACCGATATCCAGCGCCACCGCGGGGAGCTCCTGGAGCGAGCCCGCGCAGAGCGCGCGGAGGTCAAGGCTGTGCTCAGCAGCCAGAGCAACCTTTTTTGGCTGGCGGACCGGGGGCTGGAGGTGATCAAGTTCTGCGCGGCCAGAAAGGGCCTCCTGGTGATCGGGGCGCTCGCCTTCGCGGTCGTGCAGCCTCGCCGCGCCTTGCGCTGGGCGCTCAATGCGTGGGGCTTGTTCCGGCTGGTTCGCAAGATAAGCCGCGCCTTCGCGTGAACGCGATAGCCGCGGCTTGGCGGGAAATACTGGGCCGCCCGAAAGGCCGGCCCGCGGCTCGCGACTCGCGTGAGCGTGGGCGAGAGCGTGTTCGTGGGCGTTTTGCGGAAAGGCGGAGGCGGGTCGCGGGCCGCTCACGCGAATCGCCCACNNTGTGGCTAGTCAGACACGCGGCGCACGCCCGCATCGGGCTCGGCTATGTCCAGGCGCTCTCCTGCCTGGGGATGGCGCAGCCCAGGGGTCGCAACATCGGCCAGTGGGATGCGCACGAAGCAACGGGTGAGCAAGGCGGGATGGGGCACCTGCAGCCCCGGCTCGTCGATGGTTTGTTCCCCGTAGAGCAGCACGTCGATGTCGATGACCCGGGCACGCTTGGCCCCATCGGCCGGCCGGACCCGGCCCAGCGTGCGCTCGATGCCGAGGCACGAATCGAGCAACTGGCGCGCTGTCAGTGAAGTCTCCACCCGCACCGCCGCATTCAAGTAGAGCGGCTCGGGGGCGTTTCCCTCGGGAACCGTTTCGTAGATGCTGCTTTCGGCCAGAAGGTGGGTGCCCGCGACTTGACCCAGGGCTGCCGCCGCAGCGTGCAGGAACGCGCGCCGGTCACCCAGGTTGGATCCCAGTGCAAGATAGGCGGTGACCACGGTCCCAGCATACCTCGACCGCCCCTCGTGGTAAGAACGGCCTTCAATGTTGCAGGCACTCACCGCCGCTGCCCTGACCGGCCTTGTGACCGGCGTCGGCGCTTTTCCCTTCTTCTTCATTCGGCAACTCCCGCGACGGGCCTACGACGGCATCCTTGGTCTGGGCGCTGGGCTCATGTTGGCCGCCGCGACCCTGGGCCTGCTGCACGAGGCCCTGGATGGCGTACGCGGTGCCACCGGCTTGGACTTGGGCCGCCTGGTCCTGGTGACCCTGGGATTCTTGGCGGGCGTGGCCGTGGCCAACCTGATGGATCGGTTGATCCCACACAGTCACGCTCGCGGCCACCGACACCACATCGCCCCGGGCCGTCGCGACGAAGAGGCGCATGACCAACACTTGGAGATTCGTCAGAGCTACACCATCGTCGGCGCTCTCTCCATTCACCGGATCCCTGAGGGTCTGGCCATCGGCGCCGGGTTCGCGTCCGGACATGGAAGCCGCCTGGGCTGGCTGTTGGTGGCTGCGGTGGGCATCCAGAATATCTGTGAGGGCGTGGTGATGGGCGCGCCCCTGCGCCTCTCGGGCGTGTCGCCCATGCGCGGCCTGCTGGTGGTCGCCGCGAGCGGTCTAGCCGTCCCGTTGGGCGCGCTTGTCGGCCTTGGCCTGTCGTCTTGGACGGTCATCACCCTTCCCTTCATCCTGGCCCTGGCCGCCGGAATCCTCATCTACGTCACGTCCAACGAAATCATCCCGGAATCGCACAGCCATGGTCACGAGGGCGCCGCCTCCACCGGGCTGGTTCTGGGATTCCTCCTGACCATGTTGATTGGGGCAGTCTTGCGTTGATTGATGGACAATCCGTGGACCATACTTGCGCCGTGAATCGTGCCGTCTCTTTCCTGACCATTCTGCTCGTGGGGCTGCTGGCCCCTGGCTGCGGCCACAACATCGGCGATCGTTGCTCGACCAACATTGACTGCGCCCAGGATGGCAGCCGCATTTGCGATCTATCCCAGCCTGGCGGCTACTGCACCGAGGATGGGTGCGACGACAGCTCGTGCCCTTCGGAAGCTGTTTGTGTCCGCTTCTTCGACCAGAAGTTTCCCACCGCAACCGACTGCGGCGCCCCGGGCACCATCGGCAAGTGCCAAGCCGACGAGCTATGCGTAGTCTGCGGGCCCAGCGTTTCTAGCCCTGAGACAAAATCTTGCTGCGTACCGAGCGCGTCAGAGCGTCGCTACTGCGCTCTCAAGTGCGGCGGCAACGGCGACTGCCGGGGCGGCTACGTCTGCCGCGTCTCCGAAACCGACGGCAGCCTCGCACTTCTGTCCGACCCCAACGCCAGTAGCGTGGCCAAGTTCTGCGCGCCAGTTGAACCTTAGCGCTTGAAGCCGAGCAGAATATCCGTGGTTGCCTGGTCGGCCGCCGGGAATGGGTACTTCTCAAATTCCCCTGATGCTGCCCAGCGGAAGTCGGCCACCCGCAGGGGCCGCGGCTCCTGACCTGGAAGGATGCATGCCTGGTATAGCGTCAGGTCCACCGAATATCCTTCGTACTGGTGGGTCCGCTGCGCCATGCGCAATTTGACCTCGACCTCCACACCAACACGCTCGTGCAGCTCGCGCTTGAGAGCGGACTCGTCTGTCTCGCCGGGCTCCACCTTGCCGCCCGGAAATTCCCACAGGCCGGGCAGCACCGCCGTCGGCCGCCGTTGGGTAATCAGATAGCGACCTTCACGCTCGATAACAGCTGCCACCAGCCGGATGTGCGGCCCCGAATCCGACGTCATGAGTGAGGGGGAGAATTGTAGCATAAAGTGCGGCGGGGACGTGCCACCTCTTTGATCGGGGCCAATAATGTCTCGCCGACACGGGCTGCGAAGCTACTGCGCGCCAGAGGGGCACTGCCTCGACGTGCGCTCGGTCTGATATGGGAACCCTGAAAGGGTTCGCTCTGCCCTTCGGCTCCCCACGCCCACCCCCACCCCGCTCGCTTCCCCCTTCGGGGACTTCGGGACCTGCACCTGCCCCACCACACCCGCTCGCTGCGC
>PMBY01000441.1 GCA_003153875.1 Myxococcales bacterium
GCCGATGCGCTGGAAGCCATCTACATCCGCACCGCCGACTACGCTCAGCTGGTTCTGCTGCTGCAGCGAAAGATGGACATGGTCGACGTGCTGGCTGACAAGAAAGAACTGGGCTCGCGCGCGGCCAAGATTTGGGAGGAAGTCCTCGACGACTCCGACAAGGCCATCGAGGTCTACCGGCAGGTTCTGGCTCTCGACGACAGCAACGAGGAGGCCTTGGACAATCTGGTGCGGCTGTTCTTGCGCTTGTCACGCTGGAACGACTTGAAGGACATCTACGCTCGCCAGGCCGAGCTGGCCGCGGAGCCGGCACGAAAGAAGGAACGTCTTTTCGTGTTGGGGCAGGTGTACGACCGCGAGCTACAAGACGCGGCCCGCGCCATCGAAACCTACACCTCGATCCTCGACATGGATCCCGATGACCTGGATGCCCTGCAGGCCCTGGATCGCCTGTATCTGCAGACCGAGCGTTGGTACGATCTGCTCAACGTACTTGAGCGGCAGACTGAGCTGTCCTCGTCGGCGGCCGAGGTGGTGTCGCTGCGCTACCGCATCGGTGAGCTGTGGTCGGACAAGCTCAAGGATGCCAGCCGCGCCACGGAAGCCTATCAGCGCGTGCTGGCCATGGACCCCAACCACGAGCCGACCCTGAAGGCTCTTGAGGGCATGATGCAGCGAGGGGAGGAGCCCATCGCTGCAGCTCAGGTGTTGCTGCCGGTGTTCGAGAGCGCGGGCGACTGGCCCAAGGTGGCAGCCGTCTACGAGGTCATGATCGCCGCCACGCAAGAGCCTGTGCGTCGGGTCGAGTTGCTCGACCTGTTGGCCAAGCTGCACGAGCGCCGTCTCAACGATTTCGATGCGGCGTTTGATGCCTACTGTCGCGCGCTGCGGGTGGATCCAGCGAACCAAGATGTGATTGCTCACATCGACCGCCTGGCCGAGTCGAGTGGCCGCTGGGCCGATCTGGCGGCGGTGTACGACGCCGAGATCGATCGCATTCTGGACAGTCGCCTGCAGACCGAGATGCTGCTGCGCCTGGCCCGCATCTACGAGGAAGAAACCCATGACCTCGACAAGGCCATCGCGACCTATCGACGGGTGGGCGAGGCCGAGCCTGATCGCAAGGACGGCCTGGAGGCGCTCGATCGCCTCTATACCAGGACCGAGCGCTGGGCCGATCTCGTGGACATTGTTCGGGGCGAGATCCGCTTGGCGGACTCCGACGCGCAGATCATCGATCTGACCTTCCGACTGGCTCAGATCCTCGAAGTCGCGCTGGGCGACATGCCCAAAGCGGTCGAGGCGTACCAGGACATCCTCAATATCGATCCCAAGCACGCCGAGACGCGGGCCACGCTGGAGCGCTTGCTGGCCGGCGGGGCCATGCAACACGAAATCGCGCAGGTTCTCGAGCCGCTCTACCGGGTGGGAGAGGAGTGGGAGAAGCTGGTTCGGGTCTATCAGGTCGAGTTGGGTGTCGAGTCCAACCCAGAGGAGAGACAGCGCTTGCTGCGACGGCTGGCGGATATTGCCGAAAGCAAGCTCATGGACCAGGTGGCGGCACTGGAGTGGTGGTCGAGGGCGGTGGTGGAGGATCCGACCTCCGAGCAGGGATTGGATGAGTTGTTGCGTTTGGCCCGCGCCACGCATCAGTGGGAAACCTACGTCGGTAGCATGGCGGACGCGGCGTCTCGGGCCAGTGATCGCCGCGCCCGTCGCGACGTTCTTTTCCGTCTGGCCACGGTGTTCGACGTCGAGCTTGCCGACCTGGTGCGGGTGGAGGACGTGCTGGGACAGGTGCTGGCGCTCGATCCCAATGACGGCGAGGCCCTGGCCTTTCTCGACCGGGTCTATGACAAGCAAGGCGACTACGAGAAACTGGCGGATGTTCTGCGTCGGCGTATCGCCATCACCGACGGGTCGGGGGATCTGGTCGCGCTGCATCTCCGTCTGGGCAAGATCCTGGCCGACGTCATCGACGACGCGCACGGAGCGGTGGCCAGTTATCTGGCGGTGCTGGAACAGGAGTCACGTTCGCCGGAGGCCCTGGAAGCCCTGGAGCGCATCTACTTCCGCGCCGAGCAGTGGGAAGACCTGTACCAGATCTACGAGAAGATGCTCGACATCGCCCCGGGCGACGAAGCACTCTCCGACTGCTACGCGCGCATGGCCAGGATCATGTCTGATGTGCTCGGCCAGCGTGAGCATGCCGTCGAGCTGTGGCGGCGGGTGATCGACCTGCGCGGCGCCGACCCTGGGGCCCTCTCGGCCCTGGCCGACCTGCACGAGCAAGCCGAGGAGTGGCGCGAGCTGACCGAAGTCCTGGACAGCCAGATTCGGGCCATCGAAGACCCCGAAGCGCGTATCCCCGCGTTCAAACGCCTGGGCCACGTGTGGGGCGAGAAGCTGGGTCGCGAGAGAAACGCCCTCGAGTGTTGGAAGAAGGTCATCGAGATCAATCCTGGTGACGTCGAGGCGCTACAGGCCATCGCCGCCAACTACCGGAGCGCGGCGGCCTGGGAAGAACTCTCGGACACTCTGCGCAAGCTGATCGCCGTAGGCAGCGAGACCTTCCCGGCGGCCACGCTGCGGGATTGCTTTGCGGAACTCGGCGAGTTGGAGGGCAGCACCCTCATGCGCGTCGATGCGGCTATCGAGGCGTGGCGCCATGTCTTGCAGATCGATGCGGCTGATGCCCGTGCTCTGGCGGCTCTGGAGACTCTGTTCACGCAGGAGGGGCGCTGGGAGGAGTGTGTGGACGTGCTGGAGCGTCGGGTGGCTGCGCTCGCGTCGGTGGGTGACAAGGTCGACGTGCTGATGCAGATTGCGTCCATCTGGTCCGAGAAGATCGGCGATGGCGGCGCGGCAGCGGAAGCCTACGAGCGGGTAATGAAGATGGACCCCTCGCATGCCGTGGCCTCGGCGGCGTTGGAGGAGGTGTACCGTCAGCGGAAGGTGTGGCCGAATTTGGTGGAATTGTTGCTGGCTCGGGTGGAGTACACAGGCGAGACCGAGGAGAAGATCAAACTCTTCTGTGAGATTGCCCGAATCTACGAGGAGCACAACGGCGATCGGGACTCCGCCTTCGTCATGCTGCAAGCCGCGTTCCGTGAAGACTACTCAAGCAACACCGTCGCCCAGGAGCTGGAGCGGCTGGCCAATGTCACCAACAAGTGGGCCGAGCTCTTGTCCGAGTACACGCAGGTCGCCCAGGGCATGGACGACGCGAAGCAGGCGGCGGATCTGTGGGTGAAGATCGCGCGTTGGTACGACTCGGCTCTGCACCACACCGAATACGCCATCACCTCGGCCAAAGAGGCTCTTTCGCGGTATCCCAACCACGTGGGTGCCATGGCGGCGCTGGCTGACTTCTACCGCAAGGAGTCCCAGTGGAAGGATCTGGTTAGCATTCTGTCCAAGCATGCCGAGGTCGAGCCCGATCCGGAGCGCCGGGTTGAGGTGCTGCTGGCGCTGGCCGAGGCCTTTGAAACTCACATCGGCGACGCCGGCCAGGCCACCGTGGCCTACGACCAAGCCCTGCAGACCGACGAGCATTGCCTGAAGGCCATCGAGGCCCTGGAGCGCCTGCATCGGCGCACCCAGGCCTGGGAGCGACTGGCCGACGTGCTTGCCCGCAAGTCTCAGGTGGTCAGTGACGGCGAGTTGGCGGTGAAGTTGCGTCTGCAGGTGGGCGAGCTGTGGGAGGTCCGCCTGGGCGACAACGAGCGAGCGGTGCAAGCGTACAAAGAGGTGCTCACCGTCGATCCGCAGAACCTGCCCGCGCTCAAGGCGTTGGAGCAGTTGTACGAGAAGGCCGGCCGGATGGACGCCTACCTCGAGGTCTTGGAGCATCAGCTCGAGGTCACCGCGCCCGACGCCGATCGCGTGAATATCCTGGTGCGCATGGCGCAGGTGTGCGAGCAGCTGCCGGGCAAGATCGACGAGGCCATCAATAGCCTGCAGCAGGCGCTCACCATCGATCCCAACAATCTCAAGGCGTGCCAAGAGCTGGAACGCCTCTACCGCAGCGAACGCAAGTGGGACGCGCTGGTCGATACCTTCCGCAAGCACATCGACATGGAGGGCGACGTCGCGGCCAAGATTGCTCTCTATCTGGAAATGGGACGGGTGTACGAGGAGGGGCTGCGCGATCCCGACCGCGCCATCGAGGCTTTCGACGAAGTCGTCAAGGCGGACGCGGACCATGCCGAAGCCTTGCGGGGGCTGGCGCGACTNNCTCGACGAACAGATGCAGATGTCCGACGTCGCCGAGGAACGCCTGAGCGATGCCTTGGCCATCGACCCGACTCACGTGCCGAGCATGTTGTCGCTGCTCAACATCTACAAGCGGCGCGGCGACTCCTTCAAGGCGGCCCAGTTGATGGTGCGGGCCGAGGCCCATACGCCCAACGTGTTGGAGCGCACGCGTCTGGTCTACGAAGCGGCCAAACTCTACCAGACGGAATTGGGCGACGAGGCTAAGGCCAAAGAGCTCTACCAGCGTACGCTTGAGCTCGATCCAGAACACGTCGAGGCGGCTACCCCTTTGGCCGACATCTACTACCGCCAGGGGGAATGGGCGCCTCTCGTGCCCATCCTGGAGATGCTGGCGCGTAAGGCCGATCGTCGGGCTCACCGCGAGCTCAACATTCTCTACTACCGCCTGGCCAAGGCGGCGGAGCAAATGGGCGATGAGGAGAAAGCGCTCAAGTACTACCGCGCGGCCTACGAGCTGGACGCTACCCACCTGCCCACCCTGGTGGATCGGGGCAATCTGCTCTACCGCCGCCAGCAATGGGACGAGGCCTTCAAGCTCTATCAGACCATCCTGGTTCACCACCGCGAGTCGCAGAGCGAAGCGCAGATCGTGGAGATCTTCCATCGCATCGGCCACATCAAGATGCAGACCGGTGATCGGGCCAAGGCCATCAACATGTTCGAGAAGGCGCTGGAGATCAGTCCCGGCCATCGACCCACGCTGGAGGCGTTGACCGAGATCCACGCTGCGGCGGGAGATTGGGAGGCGGTGATTCGCCAGAAGCGGGCCTTGCTCGCGCACACCGAGGGCGTCGAGGAGAAGCTGCAGCTGCACCAGCAGATCATCGAGGTCTACAAGGACAAGGTGAAGAACCAGCAGAAGGCCATCGCGGCGTATCTTGAGGCGCTCGAGGTCAAGCCCGACGCGCGCGGGCTCCTGGTCGACGTGCTGGAGCTGCTCACCGAAACCAAGCAGTGGAAGAAGGCCGTGGAGATTCTATTGCGCTTGGCGAACATCGAGACAGGTCGGGTCAAGGCCAAGTACCTGCAGACGGCGGGCCAGATCACCAACATCGAGCTGCACTCGCCCGATGAGGCGGTGGAACTGTACAACAAGGCGTTGGACGAATATCCCGACGACCTCAAGCCCTTCGAGCGCATCGACAAGATCATGACCGCGAAGAAGGACTGGACCAACCAACAGCGCGCCTACCGCCGCATGATCAAGCGCTTGGGCGCCGAAGTGCCGCCTGAAAAGCGGTCCACCCAGATCGCCCTGTGGCACGCGTTGGGCGAAATCTATCGCTCACGACTCAAAGACTACCGCGCCGCGGGCGAGGCGTTCGAGGTGTGCGCCAAGTTGGAGCCCGACAACATGCCACGCCACCAGATCCTGGCCGAACTCTACCAAATGCAGGGGCCGGAGGCCTACGACAAGGCCGTGCGTGAGTGGCGGGCGATCCTCAAGCGCACGCAGGATATCGCGGCCATGGTGCCCATCCTGAAGACGCTGCGGCACCTGTATTCCGAAATGGGCAAGTACGACCAGGTGTGGTGCACCGCCTCGGTGCTCGCCTATCTGCGCCAGGCCGACGCCGAGGAACTGCGCTTCCACGAGCAATACAAGCTTAAGACCCTGTCCCGGGTGAAGGCGCGACTCAATGAGGAACTCTGGCAGAAGTACATCTACCATTCCGACGAGGATCGCTACATCTCGCTGATCCTCGCCAACATCAGCCAGGCCATCATGGCGGCGCGCGCCCGCGAGCACAGGGACCTGCAGATCAAGCGGAGGGATCGCCGCGATCCCACCAACGACAAGCTGATGTTCAGTGGCGTCTTCGTATACGTGAGCCAAGCCCTCGGTGTGACGGCGCCCGAATTGTACCTGCGTCAGGATTGGGCGGGTGAGATCGAGATGATGAACGCGCGCGAGAAGCAGCAGCTGTGTCCGGGTTTCGTGGTTGGGGCTGCCTTGTTGCAGGGCAAGCAGGAGAAAGAACTGGCCTACGTTCTGGGCAAGAAGCTGGCCCTCATGCGGCCCGATCACGTCGTGCGCTGGCCGGCGGTGGTGCCCCAGGTGTCCGAGCTGAAAGCGTATTTCCTCGCGGCACTCAAGCTGGTACAGCCCAACGTGCCCATCAAGTCCGACATGGAACAGCCGGTGGCGGAGCGCCTGGAGCTCCTGCGCCGCCTGGTTCCGCCCCAGAACGTCGAGCAGCTGGCCGAGGTGGTTCGGCGTTTCATCGAGAGCAAGGCCGAAGCCGATCTGCACCGTTGGTCCAAGGCGGTGGACTACACGTCGTCGCGCGCTGGCTTCCTCATGTGTAACGACATCGAGGTGGCGGCCCACCAAATCCAATCCGAGCCCTTGGCGGTGGGTTGCGCCGATCCCAAGGACAAGGTGCGAGACCTGATTCAGTGGTGCGTGTCGGACGAATACTTCGCCCTGCGCGCGCACCTGGGACTTGCGATCGCGTAAATGGGCGAGCCGACCCTCTGGATCGCCGTGCTGGTCGCCCTGGCGGCCGGCGCGCTCGTGGGCACGTGGGCGGGGCGCCGTCTGCGGCGGCCGGTGGCCGACCTCGACGCGGGCGAGGCCCGGCGCATGCGACGAGAGGCAGAGATCGAGCGACAGGCCTTGCTGCGCGAGTCGGACATCCAGGCGCGCGAACAGGCCCTGGCCATGCGGGCTGAGGCGGAGGCAGCCCTGCGCGCACGGGAAGCCGAGTTGGCGGAGGGCGAAACCGCGCTGGCGGCTCAGGCGGTGCGGATTGACGAAGAGCTGCGGCTGGTCGCGGAGGCGCGCGACCGTCTCAAGCAACGTGAAGCGCCTGTGGCCGAGCGGGAGCAGGACGCGCGGGCGCTGACGGGGGAAGTGCGGTCGATCGAGGCCAGTCGACAAGGGGAGCTGGAGCGGGTGGCATCTCGATCCGCGGGGGAAGCCCAGCGCATGCTGGTGGAAGCGGAAGTCGAGGACGCGCGCGCGGCGGCAGCCCAGGTGCTACGTCAGACGGCGGAATCGGCGCTGGCCGGAGCTCAGATTCGCGCCGCCAAGAGAATCATGGGCATCGCGATTGGCCGCTTTTCCGGCCACGATCTGACCGAGAGGCTTCAGTTTGTCATCTCTCTGTCGGACCTTCGCCCAGGGCAGGTGCCACCCGCGGACGCGGACTTACGCGCCATCGAAGCGGTGACAGGCGTGCAGCTCTCTTTCCTGGACGGACAAGCGGCGATCCGCATCGAGGGTCTCGATGGGGTAGGCCGCGAGATCGCTCGTCGCTGTGTCAATCGTATGTTGAAGCGATCCATCAGCGGACCCGCTGCGGTCACTCGGCTGGCCCGCGGTCTTGTGGTGGATGTGGAACGCGAGACGCTCGATCTTGGGCGACGAGGCTTTTCCTTGCTGGCCATCGACCGCGCGCATCCCGAGATCGTGAAGCTAGTGGGGCGACTCACCTTCCGCACCAGCTATGCGCAGAACCAGTGGAAGCACTCGGTGGAAGCGGGATTCCTGTGCGGCATGATGGCGGCGGAGGTGGGGCTGAACGTCAAGATCGCCCGGCGGGCGGCATTGCTGCACGACATAGGCAAGGCGCTGACCCACGAGCTGGATGGATCGCACGCCTCCATCGGAGCGGACTACGCGCGTCGATTCAATGAGTCCGAGGTGGTGGCCAACGCCATCGGGGCGCATCACACCGACGAGCCGTTCAACAGTCCCTACGCCTATTTGGTTGCGGCGGCTGACGCCATGTCGGGCGGACGGCCGGGCGCGCGCCGGCAGGCCGAAGACACTCACATGGCCAAGTTGGAGGAGATCGAGCGCATCAGCCGGGCCTTCTCGGGCGTTGATGAGGCCTTTGCGGTGCAAGGGGGACGCGAGGTGCGTGTCTACGTGGATGAGAATCGGGTGAACGACCGAGGCGCGACCCTTCTGTCAACCCAGATTGCGGAAAGCATCTCGCGCGAGATGACTTTCCCAGGCCAGATCAAGGTGACTGTGATTCGCGAGTTCAGGGCCGACGAGATCGCGAGCTAGCCACCCGGGAGTTTGAATCGTCATGCAATTGAACTTGCCTCCCATCATCCCTTACGCGATCGGGTGCATCTTGATTCTCTTTGGCGCCCTTCGAGTCAAGTACCTGGGCGCACCGCGGGCGCGCAGGCGCAGCGCTGACGAGACAGTGGGCGAAGCCTCCGGTGATCGGGCGGTTGAACCCGACGAGCGCCTGCAACGCGGGCCCGAGCAGCGCCGGCACATCCGCTGGGGGATCATCTGGATCCTGCTGGGACTCTTTCTGGCGATTTCCACCTTCATCCAGGTCCGGCGGCAGGTAGGCTAGCTCTTTCACCACAGAGAGCACAGAGAACCCAGAGATCGGAAGGGCAGATACAGGAGTCCACCCTTTTCTTCTTCCCGATCCGGCTCTGTGGCCTCTGTGATCTCTGTGGTCAATAGGCTAACTCTCCCCCACGGGCCACAGCCAGGCCGCCCCGCGCACGCCGCTCGAATCGCCATGGCGGGCCGGGACAATGGGCGTGCTGACTGTGTCCGAGAATACGTACCGACCCAAGCGCAATGGAACCTCACGATAGAGACGCGCGATGTTCGAGACGCCGCCGCCCATGACGATGACGTCTGGATCGAGAAGGTTGATCACCGACGCCAGCCCCCGCGCCATGCGGTCCTCATAGCGAATCATGCTCGCCAGGGCAGCCGCGTCGCCGGCTTCGGCGCGCCGGGCGATGTCGTCCGCATCCCGGGCTTCGCCGGTGTGCAGCCGATGGTCGCGGGCCAGGCTGGGGCCAGCGAGGAAGGTTTCAATGCAGCCGCATTTTCCGCAGTAGCAAGACGGGCCCGGGCGCTCGTCGTCGCGAGGCCAGGGCAGGGGATTGTGTCCCCATTCACCCGCAATGGCGTGCGGCCCGGTGAGCAGTTTCCCGTCTACCACCACGCCGCCACCGGTGCCGGTGCCCACGATGACGCCAAAGACGACCCGGGCGCCGGCCCCTGCGCCGTCTGAGGCTTCCGATAGCACGAAGCAGTTGGCGTCGTTGGCGACCCGCACGGGCCGGTTCAGGGCGCGCGCCAGGTCGCGGTCCAGCGGATGCCCGATGAGCGCGACCGTGTTGGCATTCTTGACCAGTCCGGTGGCAGGAGACAAGGCGCCGGGGATTCCGATGCCAACGGTGCCCGTCTGTCCGACGCACGCCTCTGTGTCGTGCACAAGCCGGACGATGGATGTGATGATCGCGTCGTAGCTGTCGCTGAGCGTGGGCACGCGCAGCCGTGCGCGTTCGATTCCGGTGTCGTCGATCGCCACGCTTTCGGTCTTGGTTCCGCCGAGATCAACGCCGATGCGCATCGACGGAAGACACTACACCGACTCGACGGTTCAAGCCCGCCACATTGGATTTCGTATTGCCGCAGGGCGGCGGCTGCCGGTCAAGCGACGCACGCGACTTTCCGATACAATGAGCACATGCAGACTCGGTCGCTGCAAAGCTTGGCGGGAAAGTCAGTCGCGCTCGGCCTGATGGTTGTTCTGGCATTGTCGAGCACGGGATGTGAAGCCTTGGGCATCAGCAAATCGAAGCCGCCACCCCTTCCCCAGGGCCAACCCGCGCCCTTGACGTTCGTGTCCCACGGGCCGGTGACCCAGCAGAAGTTGCGGGCCTTTGAACTGGCTGGCCCGCAGAATGAGGCTGCGCAAGCCGATCCAGCACCGGTCGCTGCCGTGACCCCGACCGGCGTTTCAGGTGTTTCAGGCACCCTCAACGGGAATCCCAACGGCCTCAGCCGTGAAGTGCTGAACTCCGCGATCCAAGGCACCATGGGGTCGCTGGCGACCTGTTTCTCGCCCTCCGCTCAGAACCCCATGGTGTCGGTGTCGTTCGAGGCAGATCCAGCGGGACGAGCCAGCCTTGTCCGCGTCAACGGGGCGCCCCCAGATGCCGAGCGCTGCGTTCGGAACGTTGTCCAGGGCATGAGGTTTCCGCGATTCGAAGGAAATGGTGTGCATGTGGACTTGCCCCTGACGTTCCACCAGGTCGGGCGCGCGCAAGCCGCGTCCCCATCTGGAGAATCCCCGCGACCTTCCGGGCCACCGCTCAACATCGAGCCGTAGATCGCGTGGGCGAAGGCGGCCTTTGCCCGCGGCCTGGCGGCCTGGAGCCAGAGCGCGGGAGGGGTTGGCGAGGCCGAGCAACGCGAGCGGCGAGGAGGTGGCAGGTGGGGGGCCGAAGGGCGAAGCGAACCCTCCCAGGGTTCCCATGAAGGCGTAGGCGAAGGCGGGCTTTGCCCGCTGGAGCCAGAGCGCGGGAGGGGATGGGAACCCTCCCAGGGTTCCCATGAAGGCGT
>PMBY01000001.1 GCA_003153875.1 Myxococcales bacterium
ACTCGCTCGCTATCTCTATCGGCACTTCGCATGGCACATACAAGTTCAAGCCCGCGCAGTGCACGCGCAACGACAAGGGCGTGCTCGAGCCGCCTCCCCTGCGCTTCGACATCTTGGAGGAGGTCGAGAAGCGCATTCCTGGCTTCCCCATCGTGCTGCACGGGGCGTCGTCGGTTGTGCTCAAATACGTCGAGATGATCAACAAGTTCGGCGGCAAGCTGGACGACGCGGTCGGCATCCCGGAGGAACAACTGCGTCGCGCCGCTCGTTCCGCGGTGTGCAAGATCAACATCGACTCGGACGGCCGTCTGGCCATGACGGCGCTGATCCGCAAGGCCCTGTGGGAGAACCCCAAGGAGTTCGATCCGCGCAAGTATCTAGGACCGGCGCGTGACGAGCTCAAGCTGCTCATCGTCGAGAAGAACCGCAACGTGCTGGGATCCGCCGGGCACGGCAAGGAGATCTTCGGAGCGTAGACGCATGCATGCGCGTTCCGTAGGGGCGACCTGCGGTCGCCCCTGCACAGGGAACGTGTGCGACGGGGACACAAGGAGGGAGAGCGGCCTGCGGATCGCGCGGGCGTGGGCGAGAGCGTGAGCGTGTTCGGGTCGCGTGGGGCGGGCGGACCGAAAGTCGCACAAGCGGCGGTGCTACAATGGTGGGCCATGGCGAGCCCGCCGCCTACGCGATCCGCGCCCTGCGATCCGGCCCCTGGCCAGTGGGTTCCCCCATGTCCAGCGCCCGGAACCGCGCAGTGGACCCTGCCCGCAGAAGAGACGGCCATGGAGCTGCGCCTGCGTGTGTTTGCGCTTCCCTTGGCCATTGCCGTGGCCTGGGGNNTGTGGATCCACGAGAGCGGCCACGCGCTCACGGCATGGCTGTGCGGCTTGCCTTCCTTTCCCGGTCCCTGGTTCACGCCCGTGGCGCAGCAACGAAGTTGGATCTTTGGCCTGTGCCTGGCTGCGGTTCTCGCCTTTTGTGCCGAGCGCGCCTGGCGCAGCAAGCATCGCGTGGTCGCTGTGCTGTGCGGAATTCTGCTCTTGTTGCAGGGGATCGGGACGTTGGCGTTCAGCCTGCGCCGTGCGCAGGAATTGATGATCTTCGGTGGCGACGCGGGGTGCATGGTGCTGGGTACGTTGCTCATGGCCACGCTCTACGTGCGGCGCGACCATGTTCTGCACCGGGGTTGGCTGCGCTGGGGTTTCCTGGTCATCGGCGCCGCTGCGTTCTGCGACGCCTATGCCACCTGGTGGGATGCGCGCAAGAACTTTGACAGCATTCCGTTTGGTGAAAACGAAGGCTCGGGCCCCAGTGATCCCAGCCGACTGGTGGGCGAGTACGGCTGGGCCATCGGCACCATGGTCCACCGCTATGTCGTACTGGGCGCCCTGTGCCTGGCCGTGCTGGGTGTGTTCTACGTGCTCGGGTTGCGGCGCCGCGAAGTCGTCGCGCGCGAGCCGGGCAGCGAAGGGTAGCGGCCGACTTTACGGGGTGAAGATGGCAAGAAAGCAGTTGCTCGTGGTGGCCGCGCTTATTGAGCAAGAGGGGAGGGTGCTGCTGGCGCAGCGGCGAGCCGACCAGGCGCAGCCTTTGGTGTGGGAATTCCCAGGCGGCAAGGTCGAGCCAGGCGAGTCACCCAGCCAGGCCCTGGTGCGCGAAATCGAGGAGGAGCTGGCGTGTTCGATCGAAGTGGGCGCGGTCGTGGACGTGGTGTTCTTCGCCTACGACACCTTCGATCTCATCATGCCCGTGTATCGCGCCTCGATTCGCGCGGGAGTGCCTGCCGCACGGCAGGTGGCGGCTGTGGCCTGGGTCACGCGGGCCGAGCTTGCAAGCCTAGCCTTCACGCCAGCCGATGTGCCGCTGGCGCTCCGCCTGGCCGGCGAACCCGGAAGCTAGACCACTACCCGCCGCTGCCGCCACCTTCAGGTGTCGTGGGCGCGGGCGCTTCGCTCTCGGGGCGCGGGGGCAATTGCGGGTGGCGCAGGGCCTCGCGTGCGGCTTCGCGCGCGGCCGTGACCTGGGCCAGCTTGCACGCCCCACAAAGTCCGGGTGCAGCCCAGTTGCCGAGGTGGGTTTGTAGCTGGCTTTCGGGCGGCCAGTAGATCGGCGTGCCACACTGCATGCAGGGAATTTCCTGTGTCTTTCGGCCAGCCAAGAACTCAGCGCAGGCCGAGCAACGCCGTTCGGGCGGCTGCGGCTCGCGCCGGCGCCGGTTCTTCTTGCCCTTGCTCGGTCGATCAGCTGCAGCAGCGGGTGTCTCGGGCGCAGGCGCATGGGTGCTCTCGGGGGCAGGGGCGGTCTCGCTTGCTGCGGCTGCGGCCACGGGAACAATGGTCACAGCTGCGTCGGGGGCAGGCAAGGCATCGCCGCTGCCAGTCGGGGCAACCGCGACAGCGTCAGCCGCGGCTTCGACCGGCGGCGGCTCCTTGAACTTCGGCCGCACGCCCGCTGCGAGTTGCTGTTCCTTGCTCCAAGTGAAGGTTCCCGGGCAGCCGTCCGTGCGACAGGGGATCTCCCGATCTTCGAGATCTCCCAATTCCTTCTCGCACTCGCCGCAGTAGCGCGGATAGGGATCCGCGCTCTTACCGCGCACCAGGCGAGCCAACTGCGCACCCCGCTTGTCGCTCCAGGTGCCCTTGCAACCAGCCCGTCGGCAAGGCCGCTCCACGTCCTTGAGGCTGCTCCACAGATCGAAGCAACGCTGGCACATGCGCGACGGCGCCTTGGGTGCTGGCTTGTCAGCCACGCAGGCATCGAGCTGGTCGCTGCGCGGCCAGGTCCATGTGGTCTTGCAGCCCGAGGTGCGGCAACGAATCTCGCGGTCCCCCAGCTTGCCGAATTCGGCGCGACACTCGGCGCACATGCGTCGGGGCGGCTCGTTGGGCTTGCCGGCAGCGAAGGCTTGGATCTGGTCGTCCGCTTTCCAGGTCCACTTGCGCGAGCACCCGATGATTCCGCAGTTGACGGCCCGGTCCTTCAGCTTGCGCGCGACCTGGGCGCAGGGCTCGCACAGCAGCCCGGCGAAGCTCACGCCGCCGTTGGGCGACGCTACCGATTCGGCGGGCGGCTGGCCCTGCGACACAAGTTGCTGCTCACGGGTCAGGGTCGCCGTACGCGTGCAGCCGGGCACGGCGCAGGGGATTTGCTGGTCCTGCAGGCTATCGAGCAACTTCTGGCAATCGGCGCACAAGTGCTTGGGCGCCGGCCGGCGCGCGGCAAACGCTTCCAACTGATCCATCACCGGCCAAGTCCACGTGCCCGTGCAGCCCTTGCGGTCGCAGGGGCGCACGGCATCTTGCAGGGTGCGGAATTTCTCTCGGCATGGATCGCACATGCCTAGGGTGGCGTCGCCGGCCGCGGGCGCCATGCTTCCACCCAGGCTGAAGGCCTTGTTTGAGAGCTGGATCCAAGTCCGGTTGCAACCGGCAACTCGACAGGGCACCGACTTGGCGCCCAGCCTATCGGCGAGAGTGAATTTTCCTGCTGCCATCGGAAGGGCTCGTATGGTGGCAAAGATAGCCTGTCCAAAGCAAGCAACAAGTCGATGCTTGCTAACGCGGAGCGCTGACTGCTTTTGGGTTGACTGCGCCGTTCCTCTCTCCCCATCCTTGGGCGCTCGCGATGCAAATAACCATCGAAGACATCTCCCCGGTTGAGAAACGCGTTGATTTTGAAGTCCCCTGGGCGGACGTGGCGCCCCGCCTGCACACCGCCTACGAGAAGTTGCGGCGTGAAGCGAAGCTCAAAGGGTTCCGTCCCGGCAAGGTTCCGCGGCAGGTCATCGAACGCCTGTACCACAACCAGGTCGAGGGCGACGTGGCCAGTGAGCTGGTGGAGCTGTCCATCCGGCAAGCCATCGACGAGAAGCAAATCGAGCCGGTGGCCCCGCCCACCGTCGACAAGCTGGAGCTGAAACAGAACGAGCCGCTGCGCTTCTCCGCGCGCATCGAGGTGCGCGCGCAGGTGACGCCCAAGGATTATTCTGGGATTCGCGCGTCGCGCCGGCCGTCCAAGGTGACCGACGAGCAGGTGACGCAGGCGCTGGAGGGCTACCGCCGGCAACACACCGCCTTCTTGCCGGTCGAGGGTCGCGACATGACGGCCGACGACGATCTGCTGCGGGTCGAGGTCCACGGCAAGGTGGGCGAGCTCAAGATCAAGACCAAGACCGTGGTGGTGGACTTGACCGACGAAAACGCCGGGGGCCTGCCGGGGCTGGCCCCGCGCTTGCGCGGCGTTCCCGTGAACGCGGCGGGCCTGGAGCTTCGCTACCGGCTGGGTGACGACAGCGCCATCAAGAGCCTGGCAGGCAAAGAGATCAGCCTGCGCGTGACCATCAAGGAAGCGCGCAGCCGCAAGGTGCCGGCGCTCGACGACGAGCTGGCAAAGGACACGGGCGAAGCCAGCACGCTCGACGAGCTGAAAGCCAAGGTGCGCGCCAAGCTGGTCGAGGCCGACCAGCAGCGCATCCGGCGCGAGATGGCGTCAGCACTGGTCAAGGAAGTCGTGAAGCGCAATGATTTCCCCATTGCGCCCTCGCTGATTGATCGGCACGCCGAGAACATCGTCGCCCGGGTCAAGACCCAGCTCATGATGGCGGGCATCGATGTCGAGGCCGAGGGTGGCTACAACCACGAGGCCATGAAGAAAGAGGTCCACGCCGAGGCCGAGGAGTCAGCGCGGGCCAGTGTACTCCTGCGTGCCATAGCCGAGCGCGAAGGGTTGCAGGTCGACGCGGGCGACATGCAGAAGCGCCTGGTCGAGCTAGCCAGCGCGCGCGGCGAGAGCGTCAACAAGCTGAGAACCGAGCTGGAGAATTCGGGCCGCATCGAGGGCATTCGCGTGCAGATGCTGGAGGAGAAGGCGCTTGATATGCTCCTGGCCCAGGCTAAGATTGTCGATGAGGATCCGGACAGTTTGATCATCACACCGGATCAAGGCGGCGGGCAGCGGCTGGTCCTCACCCCCGAGGAAGTGGTCGCCGAGTCCCGGAACAAGGGCGGCCAGCCGCCCGGAAAGTAAAGTCCATGCAGGACCCCAGAAATTCGATGTCGTCCATGCCGCCCGTGACCAACAACTTCATTATCCCCACGGTCATCGAGCAAACCCACCGTGGCGAGCGCGGCTGGGACATCTTTTCGCGCCTGCTCAAGGACCGCATCATCTTCCTGGGCAGCGCCGTGGACGACCTCGTCGCCAACATCGTGATCGCCCAGTTGCTCTTCCTGGAAAGCGAGGACCCGGACAAGGACGTCATGCTCTACATCAACTCGCCGGGGGGCATGGTGACCGCGGGCATGGCCATCTACGATACCATGCAGTACGTGCGGCCTGACGTGGCCACCTTCTGCATGGGCCAGGCAGCCTCCATGGGCGCGTTTCTCTTGGCCGGCGGGGCCAGGGGCAAGCGATACGCCTTGCCGCACTCGCGGATCTTGATCCACCAACCCCTGGGCGGGTTCTCGGGTCAGGCCACCGACGTAGACATTCACGCGCGCGAGATCCTGCGCACGCGCGACAACCTGAACGAGCTGCTGGTCAAGCACACCGGCCAGCCTATGGAACGCATCAAGCACGACACCGAGCGCGACTACTTCATGAGCCCAGCCGAGGCCAAGGACTACGGCATCGTGGATGAAGTGATCGCGCACAAGGATCTCGCCAAAGAAAAGTAGGCGGGAGGCGGCCAGCGGAGCGCGGGTCGCGTGGGCGAGAGCGAGTTCGTGGGCGGGAGGCGAAGAGTGTGCCGCGCCGGGTTCGGTGGCGGGTGACGTTCATGGCACCAATTCAAGCGCTTGAGAAAGGCGAGGACCAATTCGAATGGCGCCAAGATCTCGCCGATCAGTCGTCAATACTCTGTAGACCCGACGTCGCTCGGCCACGGCGGCTACCGCGCTACGCACGCTGTCCGTCGCGAAGTGGTACAAGTTTGCCGACAACCTGCGGGATCGGCGCACGAATCGGCCCCCGCGCGCTTCGCCCTCGCCGGCCACGGCCTTCCGCGGCTATCGCGGGATTGCGGCCCCGAGAGTGGCGGCGCGGTCGGGCCGGTGCTAACGTTCTCCTGTGCCACCCGGCAAGCGCGATGATTCGGGAAGCCTTTCCTGCTCCTTCTGCGGCAAGAGCCAGAAAGAGGTGCGCAAGCTCATCGCCGGCCCCACTGTGTACATCTGCGACGAGTGCATCGGGCTGTGCAACGACATCATTGCCGAGGAAATCGAGAAGGACACCGAGGGGTTCGGCTTGGCCAGCGTGCCCAAGCCGGTGGACATCAAGACCGTGCTCGACGAGTACGTGATCGGGCAGGAGCGCGCCAAGAAGATCCTCTCGGTCGCCATCCACAACCACTACCGCCGCATCGACGCCAAGGTGGGCCCCGATGAATGCGAACTGGGCAAGTCCAACATCCTGCTGCTGGGCCCCACCGGCTCGGGCAAGACCCTGCTGGCCCAGACCCTGGCCAAGATTCTCAACGTTCCCTTTGCCATCGCGGATGCCACCAACCTGACCGAGGCCGGCTACGTGGGCGAGGATGTGGAGAACATCATCGTCAACCTGCTGCAGAATGCCGAGCACGACATCGAGAAGGCCGA
>PMBY01000539.1:0-6239 GCA_003153875.1 Myxococcales bacterium
CACCGAGAAGCTCTTGATGGCGTCGGCACTGGCCAAGGGTTGCACCACGCTCGAGAATGCCGCCTGCGAGCCCGAGGGCGAGGAGATGGCGCGCGTGCGCAACAAAATGGGCGCGCGCGTCCGCGGGGCGGGCACCTCGCTGGTCACCATCGAGGGCGTGGACGAATTGCACCCGCTCGATCACGCCATCATCCCCGACCGGGTGGAGGCGGGCACGCTCATGGTCGCGGCCGCGGTGACCCGGGGCAACGTCCTGATCCAGGACTGCTTGCCCGAGCACCTGGACGCGGTGATCGCCAAGCTGCGCGCCGCTGGCGTGCAGGTCACCATCGAGGGCGACGCGGTCCGCGTGGTCGGGCGCAACGAGATCCGCCCCGCCGACATCGCCACCCGGCCCTACCCTGGTTTCCCCACGGACATGCAAGCCCAGTTCATGGTGCTGATGGCGCAAGCGCGCGGCCAGTCGGTGCTGAGCGAGAACATCTTCGAGAATCGCTTCATGCACGTGCCCGAGCTGCGGCGCATGGGCGCGGACATCATCGTGGAAGGCCATACCGCCATCGTGCGCGGTCCCAGCAAGTTGAAAGGTGCCAAGGTCATGGCCACCGATCTGCGGGCCTCGGCCTGCCTGGTGCTGGCGGGCCTCGTCGCCGCGGGCACCACCGAGGTCTTGCGCGTGTACCACCTGGACCGCGGCTACGAGCACCTGGAAAAGAAACTGCGCGGCCTGGGCGCGGATATCCGTCGGGTCAAGGGAGAACTGTAGCCGTCCATAGTGCGCTCAGGCCTAATCCCGGTTATTCTGGTGTCATGGCTCCGCTAGACCTGCGGGAAGAATTGAAGCGCGACTTGCGGCGCCACCCGCGCGTTGAGTTGCAAGGCCTGTATGAGTCGACGGCTGACCGTGAGAAGCTGGCGGAGTCGTTGCCGGTGTTCTTGCCCTTCATGGGCAAGACCTACCAGGCCGTGCTTTGGGTGGCGGACTGGGACCACCGACTGCCTTCGCAAAACATCATCATGCGCCTGTACGCCTACTATGCCGATCAGGGCAAGAAGGTGGCGGAAGACAGCTTCGGCGAACGCAAGGCGCAGATCGTAGCCGAGACCATCTTTCCAGAATTTGACGTGTCCGACTTTGCCGGCCTGCCCGCTGACGAGGTGTATGAGGCCGACGGGCCGGTGGGAGGCGCGCTCAAGGCCTTCCATCTGGTCAGCGAATGGCGACGCGAGATCGAGCCCACGCTGGCGCGCAAAGCCGAGCAGATTGTGCGCGCCTCACACCACTTCCAAGAAATTGCCAGCCAGACGCGCGCGCGGCCGCCCGGTCTTGGCGATCTGGAGACCGCGGAATGGTCTCCCCCCAGCGAGAGTGGATACAAGGGCTGGGGCCTGGATGTGTGGTACCTGCGCGCCTTTAACGGCATGGTGGGTGAAGGCACGGCCTTTCTGGTCGACCTCGACGAGGGTGAAGTTGTCCGCCAGCGAGACTTCCAGTTCCGGGCGGGGTAGCAGCGAGCCACCAGCTCTTCGATTGACCGACGGCCGACGATCCGGGCCGCTGGCTGCGTCGGGCCTGCGCTTCCGGTCCTNNTGCCAGCAGCCCGGCTTGTCGGCCGGGTCTCGAAGGCAAATTGGATACAGTGGGGCTGAGTGCTACTTGGTTTGGAGCTGCAGCCCGAGCAGGATCGCGTTGCCGGTCTGGCCCATGACTTTGCTGTATTGGTAGTCCAGTGCGATGCGCGTGCGCAGACCATCGATGATGTACCCGAGCTGCGCGTCGGCCAGCGCGTCGGTGTCGTCGGTCTCCCGATCATGTGCCTGCTGCAGCCGAAACAGGAGTTGGAACTTGCCGGGGCCGACCTCGATGGGCAGCAGGTAGCTGGCGAGCACAAAGTAACTGAGGCTCTCGGGGGTGTAGCTTCCCCAGATCTTGTAGAAGGCACCCTCCAGATCAATCACGCCGGCGGCGCCCAGGTTCTTCTCGAAAAACAGGTCGCAATTCAGCTCGGTGAAGTCGGCCCACGCCACCGGCAGCTTCGTGGTGGGGTCGAGGTCTTTCGAGGCCCAGCCGTTGTGTTGGTGCTGAAAGCCCGCGCCCAACGCCAGCACGTCCTTGCTGCCATAGTAGGTGCTGGCATTGCGGTAACCAGGCTCGGGATTGAGCAGGCTAAGGCTGAGGCGGCCCGAATAGAGCGGACTCTGGGTGGGATCAGCGAGGTTGAAGGCACCCGCGTAGTACTTGACGGTGCCGCCGCCGAATTGCCCCCACAGGGTCGCGCCGTCGCTGCGACCGTGGGGGCCCTGCAGCGCGCCCACCGGTTTTTGCCCGGCCATGAACTGGCCCGGAACGAGCCAGGGCGCGATTGCCCACTCGGTGCTGAGCCCGGATCGGTCGGCCGGCACCAGCATGCGGCCCACCCACAGGTTGAAGACGTCGTGGAGTTCGAACCGGCCGATGAGATCCAACACAGCCGCGCTCCCGATCGTGTCGTAGTGATTGTCCACATCGACGGTGCCGAAGGTCCCAATGAAGTCCGCCTGCCACAAGATGTGGCGCGTGGCCTGGCCCGACAGGAGAACCTGCACTTGCCCATCCGCACCCAAGTCATTGAGCTTGTCGGGCTTGTAGGGATTCTGGACGCGCAGGCCCAGCCGGGTGCCGACATCTGCTTCCAGCAGCTTCAAGGGGCCGGCGCTTGCAGGTGCGGCAGCGGGCGGCGGCGGCGGCGCAGGCACGGGCGCGGGGACTTCCAGCACAGACGTGGGCAGCAGCGGTTCCGGCAAAGGGGAGGTGGCTGGGGCTGGCGCGGCCAAGGCCGGCGTCACTCCCAGCAGCGCAACAGCGATTCCGATCCTGCGCGCGATGAAACCAAGCTGACTCATGGTGCGACTACGGTACCGGAAAGACTTTCCCAAGTCGAACAACGCCGGATGGAGTGCGTGCCACCCGGATTACGTGGGCCGGGCCGACCGGCGGTCGCCCCGCTCTTCCTCGACCCAGCATCGATCCAGTGCCGTGGCCAGATGGCGAAGCAAGGGGGCCCGCACCTCGGCCACAGCTACGGGCCGACCGAGGACACCGGTCATCGAGCCCATCACCGAAGCGGAAAGGCCACAGGGGTTGATGGCGGAGAAACGCTCGAGATCGGTGCACACGTTGAGCGCGAAGCCGTGCAAGGTGACCCAGCGGCGCACCGCCACGCCGAGCGAGGCAAGCTTGCGCGCACCGACCCACACCCCGGTCAGCCCTGGGCGCCGGTCCCCCACGATGGCGAACTCGGCCAGCGTGCGAATGATGGCATCCTCGAGGCGGCGCAGATAGAGGTGCACGTCCCGCTCGTCTTCGCGCAGGTACAGGATGGGGTAGCCGCAGAGCTGGCCTGGCCCGTGGTAGGTCACGTCACCCCCGCGCTCGACCTCGAAGACCGGCATGTCTGCGGACGCGAGCAGGTTTTCCCGACGCGCGCCGCGGCCCAAGGTGAGTACGTGCGGGTGTTCCACCAACAGCAAGATGTCCGGCACCTCGTCGCGCTGGCGCGCAGCCACCAACTCCAGCTGCGTGTGCCACGCCTCCGCGTAGTCACACGTGCCTAGATCAATGATTCGAGCGGGCCTGCTCACTCCCCGCGCGCGCCCATGGGCACATAGCTGGTCAGCGTCGAGCCAATGTAGACCTGGCGCGGCCGGTAGATGCGCCCCTTCGGATCGTCGAGGATTTCCTTGAAATTGGCGATCCAGCCGGCCATGCGGCCGATGGCGAAGATGACGGTGAACATCTCGGTGGGGATGCGCAGGGCACGCAGGATGATGCCGCTGTAGAAATCCACGTTGGGGTAGAGCTTGCGCTCGATGAAATACGGATCCGACAGCGCCGCCTCTTCCATGCGATGGGCGATGTCCAGCAACGGGTCCGAGATATTCAACGACTTGAGAAGGGTATCGCAGGTCTCTTTGATGATGCGCGCGCGCGGGTCGTAGTTGCGGTACACCCGGTGGCCGAAGCCCATGAGACGCTTGCCGCTGTTCTTGTCCTTGGCCGCCTTGATGAAACGCGAACCGTCGTCACCTGCGCGGTGGATGTCGGCCAGCATCTCGATGACCCACTGATTGGCCCCACCGTGCAGCGGTCCCCATAGGGCGCACACGCCGGCGGCTGCACTGGCGAACAGGTTGGCCTGCGCCGATGCCACCATGCGCACGGTCGAGGTGGAACAATTCTGCTCGTGGTCGGCGTGCAGAATGAAAATAGTGTCCAGCGCCCGCACCACCTCGGGCCGCAGCTCGTAGTCTTCGTACACGTCGGAGAACAGCATGTGCAGGAAGTTCTCCGTGTATTTGTAGCTGGGCTTTGGATAGATGATGGGAAGCCCGCGCGACTTGCGGTACGAGAAGGCGGCGATGGTGCGTACCTGCGAGATGAGGCGCGCGGCCTGTTCGTCGAATTCGTCGCGCGTGGGCCGCTGCATTTGCCCCGGGTAGAAGCAGCTGGAAGCGTTGATCATGGCCGACAGAATCGCCATGGGGTGCGCCTGCGAGGGAAAGCCCTCGAAGTGGTACTTCATGTCCTCGTGCAGGTTCTCGTTTTGCGTGAGCATCTTCGAGAAACGCTGCATCTCGGACTTCTTGGGCAAATGGCCGTAGATGAGAAGGTACGCGGTTTCCACATAGCTGGACTTCTCAGCCATCTCAGCCACCGGAATTCCGCGGTAGCGCAGAATGCCCTTTTCACCGTCGATGAAAGTGATGGCACTCTGACACGACCCCGTGTTCCCGTAGCCGTCGTCCAGGGTGATGCAGCCGGTGCTGCTGCGCAGGCTGGCAATATCGATAGCCCGCTCATGTTCGGTGCCCTCGATCACCGCCAGTTCATGCACCTTGCCGTCGATCTCCAATTTCGCCGTCGAGCCCGTCTTGTAGTCCATGACAAGCTGAAGTCTTGGACAAGAGCCTCAGGTTGACAAGCTGTAAGACCGCCGCGTGACGCGCGCGCACTGCGTCTTCCGCTTTGCGGCGAATAATATTGGTACGGGGTGACGAACTGTGCTGGCCGTGTAATGCTATCCATCATGCGAACCATTCGACGCTACTCGAACCGCAAACTGTATGACACGCACGAGAGCCACTACGTCACCCTGCAGGCGCTCGCCGCGCTGGTCCGTTCCGGCGAGGACTTCCAGGTGGTGGACCACGGCACAAACCGTGACCTGACCACCGCGACGCTGGCTCAGATCATCTTCGAGGAGGAGAAGCGCGGATCACGCCTTCCCGCCACGGAGCTTCGCCGCATCATTCAGAGCGGCACGATCTAGTGCGCCAGCATTAGAAGCAGTCGGCAGGTCACAGCCGGCCGGCAAGGGAGAAGATTGCCGCGGTCCTGTGATCCGAAGCAGTGCTGCGCCAAGCGGTGACCACGGCGATCATTCCGCCGCTCAACACCACCGCACCGCCGAGNNGGACAGGAGATAGGCGCCGGTGCCTGCGGCTGCGCTGCCCGCGGCCACAGCCAGCCAGCCGACCAGCCGCAGGACTTTGGGTTCTGTCCATCGTGAATGGTCAGCGTCGCCGGTGTTTGCGATGGACGCGGCCGGCATGACAGGTGGCGGTTCGAGCGGCTCGAAGATAGGCGCCAGCCGGGCCGTCTCGCCGAGCTTGATCGGAACCTCGCTGCGCCACGGCCGTCGTTCCGGCGCAGTGATTTCGACCTGGGCCATGCCGGGGAGCAGAAACAACGGCCGGGGCAAAGGCAGAAGGCCACGAGTCTCCCCGTTGATCTTCACCTGCGCCCCACGCGGCCCAGCCTCGACGGTCAGCATGCCCAAGTGCGAATGCACGTCAGTCAACGCCTTCTCAAGCAGCGCGCGGTGCGACTCGATCCAAGCATCCTCCGCTTCTTGCGACAGCGTGCCGGCTAGGTCCGCTTCCGCTTCGACCCAGCGGTGCAGCGCCTGCTCGGCCAGCCCGATTTCGGTGCGCGAGCGTGTGGTGGGCCGGGCCTGGTGTGCACGCTGAAAAGCATCGAGGGCCGCCTGGTAGTCGCCCTTGCGCATGGCTTTGAGTCCCTGGTTGATGAGCGCGTCCGACTCATCGCCATCGGCCCGTGCCTGCCCCTGCCCCAGTGCGAGCGAGAATGCGATCAACAAGGCCGCGCCGCGAATCATGATGGGATCCGAGCCTACTAGATGATGGGCACACCCTCGGGCGTGAACTTGACCGAGCTGCGAGGGCCTTTCCTGGGTTTG
>PMBY01000539.1:6272-12064 GCA_003153875.1 Myxococcales bacterium
GCTGTCACGATCAATGCCAGATTGCGACTACGCCGCAGGGACGGGCCGGTAGTTGCCGCCGCGGGCTGCGGGGTCGAGGCCGGCGCAACTGTCGTGTGAGTTGGCACCACCTGCCAGGACTCTGGTTGAGCCACGGGAAGAATCTTGGTGGGCGCTACGGGCGGCGCAGACGGCTTGGCGGGCGCGATTACAGTGGGAGCCTGCGCACCGTCAGGCGTGGGCCCAGCAACAGAAGGCGCGATGGGCATCTCCGCCTCGGGCGCGGTGAAGTGGTAGCTCCACTGCTGGCGCCCCTGGGCTGACATGAATGGCATCAAAGCCAGGCCCAGATCGCGCACGCGCGCGAAACGGTCCTCGGGAACGCGGCTCATGGCGCGCAGGATCACCGCCTCCAGGCTGCGCGGGATGTCCGGGCGCACGCGCGAGGGTGGCCGGAAGATTCCCTCCACGATGTTGCGCATGATCGCGTAGGCAACCGACCCGGTGAAGGGCCGCGCGCCGGTCAGGCATTCGTACAGGATCACGCCCAGGGCGTACTGATCGGCGCGCGCGTCGATTTCGCGGCCAGCCGCCTGTTCGGGCGCAAGGTAGTAAGTGGTGCCCACGATGTGGCCGGTGCCGGTGAGGTTGGCGTCGTCCCCGCCAACACGCGAGATACCGAAGTCGAGGATCTTGGGCGTCTCGCCCATGGGCGTGCGCGCGAGAAAGATGTTGCCCGGCTTGAGGTCGCGGTGGACTACGTTGGCGCGATGGGCGGCGTACACGCCAGCGCAAGCCGCGACCAGAACGTCAGCGGTGCGCTCGACCGAGAGCGGGCCCTCGGCTATTTCAGCGCCCAGGCTGCGGCCCGACAGATACTCCATGACGATGTAGGGAGTCTCGCCCTGGGTGCCGTAACTGTAGATGATGACCAGGTTGGGATGGACCACGCGTGAGGCGGCCTGAGCCTCGCGCCGGAAACGGGCCAGTGTGTTGGACCGCTGCTGGTCGATGCCGTGCAAGGTCTTGATGGCCACGGTGCGGCCGAGATCGCGGTCGAACGCCTTGTACACGCAGCCCATGCCGCCCTTGCCGATGAGGCTCACGATCTCGAAGTGGTCCACCTGCTCGCCGGGACGAAAGGCGCCGGCCATGGGCTCGACGACAGGACGCGGCTCCGGGGTTTCAGGCGGGACCAGCGACAGCGGAGCCTGCGGCGCAGGCCCGACCGCCAGCGGATCCGTGCGCAGCGGGCGCTCGCGAGCCGTGGCGTCGTCTTGCGGCCGGCCTTTGTCGACGGAGCTGTCAGGCAATTCGCAGGTCGCGGGGTAGGCGGGCTGTGCGGCTGGCAAGCCCATCTCCGCCGTGTCCTGCGGCCGAGGCCGGTCGTAGGACAGGGTATCGGGGATGCTCTGCCCAGGCTGCTTCACGTCGCGCCCTTGCTCCGGCTACCCAGTACCGTCATGCGGGAAACCATGGCGATAGAGCCCGGGCGAGTCAAGTGGCGCGTTGGCTACCAGCCAGGGACGGGTGTGGCCGTGGCGGTGAAGACGGACACGATCGTGCTGTAGTCCCATCCCCAGCAGAGGATGGAACCATCCTGCGTGACCGCGCAGGAACGTTCACCCGCGCAAATGGCAGCCGCGTTGCTTGCGCCAGACACGTTCCCCGGCAACAGGCAGCTTCCGGTGGGGCTCCCAAAGGCGCTGCTGGGATTCATCACATCGCCCCAGCAGGATACGTTCTTGGTGCCAAGAAGAGCGCAGGTGGAATTGCCGGATGCACTGACCGCTGTGGCAGACGCGACGTAGATGGAAGTGGGAGGGACTGTGAAAGAGACCGACCCGATCCCCAATTGACCCTGGTCATCCGCGCCCCAGCACCAGACTGTCCAGTCCGCAAGCAGTGCACAGGAATGGGAGTCGCCGGCGGCCACGCCAGTCGCCGCAATTGGGAGAGCCGTGACGGTTTGCGGATCGATTCCGCCGCTGCTCGCATTGCCAAGTTCGCCACTGGTGTTCGCGCCCCAGCAACGAACCTCACCACTGCCCATGATAACACAGTTGTGGTCACCTCCCGCGGCGATGGCCTTGACGCCCGTGAGATTCGGGGCCTGCGGGGTGGCAGGATTTCCCCCGATCACGCCGAGTTGCCCAAAGTTGCTGGCGCCCCAGCACCGGACTGTCGAATCAGAAAGAAGAACGCACGTGTGGCTTGTCCCCGCGGCAACAGCCTTCGCACCTGTGAGCCCGGGGACAGCGATGGGCACGTATGCCTTGGAATAGAGATCGATGCCCAACTGGCGAGAGCTGTTGTCCCCCCAGCAGAGGACGGTTCCATCGCTCAGCACGGCGCAGTAGTGATGTGAGCCAGCTGCCACAGCGATCGCGTTGCTGATTCCCATCACTGCGGTGGGTACCAGGACCGTCTCCCCAGCCGACCGGATCTGATCGTCGGCAATCTCTCCGTACAATGAGGTGCCCCAGCAGCGCACCTTCCCGTCGACGAAGACTGCGCACACGCTAGCCGCGCCGACCGCGACACTCAGCGCCTTGACGTGGCAAGTGCCCTCCACGCACGCGTATGTGTCCTGGCAGTCCCCTGCGATGGAACAGGAAGTCTTGCAGGCGTTGCCCGAACAGTTGAAGCCGTTGCTGCAAAGCTGGTCCTCCGGGGTCGCGCAAACGCCTAGCTTGCAGGTGCTCTGTCCGACGAGTTTGGGCCCTGAACAAATCGGTCCGCCCCCGCATGTCTTGGCCACGGGATACTCGCACTTGCCATCGGAGCGGCCATTGCAGGTTCCCATGCACTGGGAGTCAGTGCCGCACCCTGAATGGCCGCTGTGGGGCGCGCCCGACGTGACAACGGTGCAAGTGCCGGCGTGGCCCTGAATATCGCAGGCCATGCACGAATCCGTGCAGGCCGTGTCACAACAGGTGCTGTCAGGCGAACAGAAAGTCCCGGCCAAACATCCGCCGGCGGCAATCGAGCAAAGCTGTCCCTGTTTGCTCTTGCATGCTCCTTGGCCGTCGCAGGTGCCGGCGCACCTGGTAAGATCGTCTTGGTTCTTCACCGCCACGCAAGCGCCCGCCGAGCACGCCTGGCACACGCCCTTGCAGTCGCTGCGTTGCACGCATTCCACGCATTGGTTGGCCGTGGTGTCGCACACGTTCGCAGCCGCGCTGACCGTGCCGCCATCTGCGCCGCCGTCTGCCTCATCATTAGAATCGCTGTTCGCGCCTGCATCAGCGCTGCCAGCGCAGTGCTTGTTCTGCGTACAGCCCACGCACAGCCCGCTGGCCGCGCAGGCCGGCGTGCCTGGCCGCGCCCGGCAGTCGTTGTCGCTGGAGCACTTTGCGCATTGATTGTGCGAACACAGAGGAGCGTTGGCTGAGCAATCCTTGTCCGTACTGCAAGTGCCTGGCGCATCCACCGGCGGCAGGTCCGGCGCCATGTCGACTGCTAGCGCGTCGGGAGCAGTGCTGGAAGCTGGCGCATCCGCCACCACGACCAGCGGGACGTCGGGGCTTGCGACGTCCGGTGAGCCGTCGGCCGCAAGGTCACCGCCGCCCTCGATACTTGGCGGGCCATCAAGGCCACCTCCAACATCCGCAGTACCAACACTGGTCCCGTCGCTGGCCCCAGCATCAGGAATCGGCACGCATGTGGAAGCGTCGGTGCACATGAAGCCGGTCTGGCAAGCAGCCTGCGCCGAGCAGACGCTCCAGTCCCGTTTCACGCTGCAGGCAAGTCCCAGGGTCACTGGCACGACCAGGATTGCAACCTTCAAACGTACAACTTCTCTGTTTGTCATCAGTGAAGTTCTCGGCAAGGGGTTGAAGAAGTTGTGTGGCAGATGGAGAAAAGCAGAAGGCGGGTCGGATTAGTTGGGCTTGTATTCGTCAGCGCCGCAGTCGCAGGCAGTGCCTATCGGCCGCGTATCGCCGTCGATGTCGTCAGGAGGACAGGAGGCGCCGCCGGCGTTCACACAGGGAGAGGTCGCGGTCAGATGATAGTTGGTGCCCAAGTTCGGTGTTGTCGATGTCGACGTGGTGGCATTGGCTACGCAGGTCGATGATGTGAAGTTGGCGGTTCCGTTGCCGTTTGCGAGGATGCCGGTCAGGGTGTAGCTCTGGCCACAGGCCACACCGACGAGACCATTGTTCACAACGGTGTTGAACGCGAACCTCGTCGGGCCACTGCCGGTGTAGGAGCCAAGAGCGACACCTGAACTGAGACCGTCGGTGCCGTTGCCTGCGATGACTGTGTTCACGATGTCAAAGGCGGACTTGTCGGTGATGATACCGTTCTTGGTGTTGCCCGTCACGTAGCACCGGTCCATGTGCAGAATCGCGCCGCCTGTGACGCTGACGCCAGCGTCGCTCCCACCGGGGATCGTAAGGTCGCGCAGGGTCACCTCGCCTGTGGTGATGTTCACGAGCGGCGGTGTGCCGATTGTCGGCTTGGTGAGATTCGCAGAAGCCTGTCCCGCGATTAGAACCGGCTTCTGAGTAAAGGCCAGCGTTAGGTTGCCAACCGCGAGCGGACCTCTGATGACGATGACGGTCTTGGTAGCTGACAAGTCCCCGGTCGCGGTATCAGACGAGCAGTATGGCGATGCAGAGGTGCCGTTTCCCAAACTTGTCGAACAGCTCGCGCTGTTCTGCAAATAGATCACCGCATCGTCGCCTGGGCATGACCCATCCAGTCCGCACACCCCCGGATTGGCGCCCAGTTTCGCCACACACTGAGCGTCGCTGGTGCACTTGGTGCATTGTTTGTTGGTGCAGATCGGCGTCGTCCCGGAACAGTCGCTGTCCTTGAGGCACTGCACGCAGTGCTCGGCCGACGTGTCGCATACCGGTGCGGACGCGTTCTTGCAGTGACTCGACTGCACGCACTCCACACACTTGTTGGCCGTGTCGCAGGCCGGAGCGGTCGAGGTCTTGCAGTCGACATCGACGGCACATTCCACGCATGTGCCTGCGGCAGCTTTGCACACAGGCAAGACCGAGTTCTTGGTTGTGCAGCTGCCGGCTGGCGCAAGCTGATTGCCGCAGGCCACGCAGGCTTGCGCAGTTCCGCAGATGGGCTTGCTCGGGTCGCTGCAATCCCTACTGCTAAGACAGCCCACGCACTGATTGGTCTTCGTGTCGCAGAAGCCTGCAACCACGCCTCCGTCTGCTCCGCCGTCGACGCCGCCATCCGCGTCGCCAGCGCAGTCGCTGGTCGCCACGCACTGCACGCACTTGCCGCTCGTCGGCTCGCACACCGGCGCGGCGCTGTTCTTGGTCTCGCACTCGCTTGCGGCAGAGCTGCACGCAGCACATTGATTGGCCACGCACACCGGTTTCGTCGTGTCGGACGTGCACTCGCTGCTCTTCACGCAAGCCACGCACTTGCCGCTGCTCGGCTCGCACACTCCGGCCCCGCTGCGGCCCGCGCAGTCGTTGTTGCCAGCACACTTCGCGCACCTGAAATTGAGGCACATGGGCGCACTGGTCGGACAATCCCGATCGACCCCGCAGCTTCCCAATCCGTCGACCGGTCTCGTGTCCACTGTCGCGTCTGGCTCGACGTCGAACTGAGGCGCATCGACCGGCGCGTCCACCGGCACGTCAGCAGCCGCATCCACTGCGTCGCTTGCCGCAACCTCGCGCCCGTCCCCCACCACTTCGCTCCGGCCCGCCTCTGTTGAAGCCGCCACCACATCGCTACCGCCAGCGTCTGCAGGCACGCAGAGGTAGTTGACACAAGCAAATCCCGTCGCACAGAGAGTGCCAGGCGGGTTGCACTTGCTCCAGTCGCGCTCG
>PMBY01000405.1 GCA_003153875.1 Myxococcales bacterium
CCGTCGTCACCACGGCCAAGGCACGGGGCTGTCGGCCGGTCCCTGCGCCCGCAGGGAGAACGTTCGCTGATCATGTTCGTGAATTGACATGACCCATCGTTGGTTGAGACACTGCCACCATGCCGATAGCTGCGAGGGTAGTGGATCTGATTCCAAGGATTCGGCAGGCACTTGAGTCGGACCACGAGGGACACGTCCCCGCTATCTCTCTTGCGACTTTGATGCCGCGAATACGAGCGGCGCTAAAGCATGATGGCACGGCAGCTGAGACAGATCTGCAGCTGGCCACGCAAGTGCGCACCGTCATTCCGCGGCTCACTCAACGGATTTCTGAACGACACGAATCATCGCGGCGTCAGCTGTCTTCGGACTCTGCCTGGGCCTTGACCGCGCTCGGTTGGCAGGCCGACCTCCTCTCACCGCTCGGGAAGCAGCTCCACGAGCCGACGCACACGCGGATGCTGGCTTTCTTCCTCGACCCCGCTGAGAGCCATGGTCTTGGTGTCCGCGTTCTACGCGAGTTTTTCGCTTTGCTTGGGCGCTTGATTTCAGGGCCAGACCGATTTGAGGAATTGGCTCGGGAGGCCGACGACAACACGGTCACCCTACGGCGGGTTCGCGTAGAACCCGAGCGTGTCGTAAGCGGCGAAGGCGGCAGGGAATGTCGTTGCGACCTTTGGCTCGAATTGGAGGACAACGTCCGATCGCTCATTGTCATCGTCGAGAACAAGATCGAATCAGGTGAGCATGATAACCAGCTGGCTTCCTATGAAGAGGCCCTTTGGAGCCGGGTCCGGGAACGGCGACGACTGGACCTCGATGCGAAACTGGTGTTCTTAACTCGCAACGGCCGCTTTCCCGACCAAGAGTATGATCGGGAACTCTGGCAGCCGATGAGCTACCTGCAGCTTGCTGCCGCGCTTGCGCGCGCAACCCGAGATGCGCCGGAGCCTGGCCGAACGCTGCTGAACCTCTACATCTCGTCCATCCTCAAATTCGTCCTTGCAATTCCTGCTTCAGCGCAAGGGCTCGAACGTCTTCGGCAGCTGCCGTTCTTTGACGCCTTCCGTCCATCAGGAGAGCTACCATGAGTGAAGCGACCGTAGGCAACTGTCTCCATCTCTACATCGAGAACTATTCCGTCTTCCGGACGCTTGAGGCACAGGAGAATCAGCCGCCCGAGCTGAAGGAAGACCAGACGACGATCGATTCGTTCCGCGAGCGCGCGTCGGAACAGGCCGTGACTTTGCTGGAAGGGCTGTATTCGGGTTTGCTGGGCGGATCGAGCCCGGTTCCCTACCGAACGGATCGGAGAAGTCAGCGCCGAACGGTGAGGAACGACTGGTATCTCGAGGGACGCCTCTATCGACCAAGGGAACGCGTCGCCCGTACCCTCTGGAGCTTCTTCCTCGGTGCCCTCAAGGATGGTGACAAGGGGCGCCCGGCTGTCTGTTTCGTCCTAAAGACGCACGACCCAGCTTCCACTGCAGCGATGGACCGTCTCGCCAAGGAAGTCGCCGCATCAACCGGGCTCGAATCCGCAAACGCGAGGGATTGCTTCGTCCACGATTCGGGGTACGACTCCGGTGTGGTGGCAGCAGCGGTTCCGCTGCTCCCCGATCAGACCCACGCCGCTGTCCTCGGAGCGGCGGAAAGCCAGCTCAAGCTCTTCTTCCAGAATTTCAAGGGGAAGTTCGAGGAAGCGATCGAGGCGTGACCCGCCAACAACGATGATCGCAAGAACGAGGGACGCAGTTGCGAGTTTGCTCCACGCCACCGGGTCATGGACTGCTCGGGTAGCTCAGACACTCATCGTCGCCGCAATCGTGACCTCGGTCACCGCGACCATCCTTGAGACGGTTCCGCGCTTGCGCCCCTATGATCGCCTGTTCGACCATATCGAGCTTGTCTGCACGGTACTGTTCACCGCAGAGGTGCTGCTGCGAATTTGGTCCGCCGGCGGGCGAGCGAGTCCCTTCGCGCGCCGTAGGTTTCCGCGTCTGGCCTACCTCCTGAGCCCGGGCGGGATCGTCGATCTTGTTGCGATCGTGCCCTTTTACCTCGGCGCCTCGACCTTCACGGTCGTGCGATCCTTCCGGCTCTTGCGCGTGTTTCGGCTTGCCAAACTGGCACGCTACTCGGCGGCACTGGGGCTCCTCGCACAAGCTATCCGCATGCGAAGGAGAGAACTGACTGCCCTTGCGATCGTTGGAGCCTTGACGATTCTGATCAGCGCCACGTTGATCTATTCCGCCGAGCATGAGGCTCAGCCGAATGCGTTCATCAGCATGCCAGATAGTTTGTGGTGGGCGCTCTCGACACTGACCACCGTCGGCTATGGCGACATCTACCCGATCACGCCCCTCGGTAGGATTTGCGCTTCGCTCATCATGATTCTCGGCATCGGCGTGGTCGCTCTTCCCACGGGTCTCGTCGGTTCCGCTTTCTACGAGCTGACACAGCACCGGGTTTGCCCACACTGCGGCCGAGACGTTCTCGAGACCACGACACGGCCTGCCGCAAGCGATTCTTCACCGTCGTTGCAGGATCCATCCGGACCGGGGCGGCAGGAGGAAGGCCAGCGTGCCCACGCAGGTCCTCGTGAGGCGTGCCTCGTCCGTGGTGACGACGGCTGACGATCTT
>PMBY01000268.1 GCA_003153875.1 Myxococcales bacterium
GCGTCGGGGCTCATCCTTGAGCTGCTGTGGACGCGCATGTTGACCCTGGTTTTCGGGTCTACCGCGCTCGCCGTGTCCACCGTCCTGGCCACCTACATGGGTGGGCTGGGTTTGGGCTCGTACCTGGCCGGCAAGGTCGCGGACCGAATCAAGAATTCCGTCGGCGCCTATGCCCTGGCCGAGGCTGCCATCGGGCTCTACGCCCTGGCCGTGCCCTGGCTCATCCACTTCTACCCGGGGCTCAACCACTGGCTGTGGGCCACCTTCGGCGATCACTACACCCTGCTTTCGCTGCTGCGCTTCGTGGCCTCGGCCGCGCTGCTCATCGTGCCGACCACTCTGATGGGCGCCACCCTGCCCTTGCTGGCTCGCTACTTCGTATCGCGCCCCTTTGAATTCGGCCGCGTGAGCCTGCGTCTGGGGACGCTGTACGCAGTGAACATCTTCGGCGGCGTGAGTGGTTGCTTCCTAGCCGGGTTCATCGCGCTGCCGCTCATCGGCGTGCGTAGCACCAATTTCCTGGCCGCCAGTTTCGACATGTCGCTGGCTGCGGCCATCGTGATTGCCCAGCGGGTTCGCCACCGCTGGCCGGCAGCCGCCAAGGGGCCCAGCCTCGACGAATTGGCCGCCCAGGCCAACCCAGCCGAGGCCAACCTGCCCGTGATCTCACCCGCCGCTCGACGCGCGGTCCTCTTCGCCTTCGCCGTGTCGGGCGCCACGGCCATGACCTTGCAGGTGCTCTGGACGCGCGCCCTGGCGGTCATCATCGGCTCGTCGATCTTCTCGTTCACCATCATCCTGCTGGCCTTCCTCATCGGCCTGGGCACTGGCTCGGCGGCCTTCGGTCGTCTGGCGCAGCGGTTCCGCGATCCGGTGCGCAGCCTGGCCATGGTCCACCTGGGCATCGTGGCAGCCATCGGACTCTCCTATCTGGTCACCGACCGGCTGCCCTATGTCTTCACCTATCTGTTGTCGTCCACCTCCATCACCGCGGACGCGGTGCTGGTGTGTCAGTTCACCCTGGCCTGCATCGCGGTTTTGCCCTCGACCTTCCTCATGGGCGCCATCTTCCCGCTGACCGTGCGGGTGGTGACCGCGAATCTGGGTCGAGTGGGCCGCGACGTGGGCTCGGCCTACGCGCTCAATACCGTGGGCGCCATCGTGGGATCGTTCCTGTCGGGGTTCGTGGTCCTGCCGCAGCTGGGACTGCAAAAAGGCATCTACGTTTCGGCGGTGCTCGATCTGGGACTGGCCGCGCTGCTGTTCGCGGTTTCCACTAGCCTGCCGCGCTCACGCCGGCTCCTCGGCATGGCCGCCGCGGCCGGCATGGCCCTGCTGGCCCTGGCCCTGCCACGCTGGAACCTCAGCGATTTCTCCATCGGTTTCTTTCGCGTGTCCATGGCACGCGACTACATCGAAATCGTCGAGCACCGCCACCAGAAGAAGAAATGGCAGATACCCAAGCTGGTCTACTACAAGGACGGTATCGCCACGACCGTGTCGGTCGACCAGTGGGGCAAGGTGTTCTCCATGAAGAACAACGGCAAGGTCGACGCCTCCAACGACGCCGACATGCCGACCCAGATCAGCGTGGGCCTTCTGCCGCTCTTGCTCTACCACAACGACCATGCGCCCAAGGTCGCTCTCGTCGGATTCGGCTCGGGCGTGACCGCGGGTGCCGTCACCCAGTACCCCATCGCCTCGCTGGAGGTGGTGGAGCTGGAGCCGGCCATCTACGAAGCNNATCATCAGCCAGCCGTCCAATCCCTGGATCACCGGGGTTTCCAACCTGTTCACGCGCGAGTATTTCCAGGACATCAAGGCGCGCCTGCGCGACGACGGCATTTTCTGCCAGTGGGCGCAGCTTTACGAGATGGCCCCCTGGAACATCAANNTTCGCCGCCGAGGATCTGTCGTCCGACACCATTCTGATTGCCAGCCGCCGCCCCATCAATCTGGACGTGCGCCAAATCGCGCGCGCCTTTGAAAATCCGATTGTTGCCGCCGAGGCCAAGCGGGCCGGCTTCGCTTCGCCCCACGACGTGCCCGCGTTCCTGCTGCTCGGGCCGGAGGAACTGCGCTCGTTCACCGCCGGCGCGCGCATCAACACCGACGACAACGCGCTCATCGAGTTTGCGGCCCCGCGCGATCTACTGGGCTACGCCAAGTTCGATCCCTACCTGGCCAAGATCTACGGCCCGATGTGGCCCTACGGCCGCCTGAGCGAGCTGGTGGCGGGATACGACGGGCCTGACCGGGCCGTGTCCATGGCGCGGCTGGCGCGCAGCCTGCTGGCTCACGGCAAGGCGCGCGAGGCCCATTTGTGGCAGCGGCGGGCCGAGGCTGCGGGCAGCGCCCCCGAGGTGGCGCACACGCGCCTGCTGCTGGATCTAGTGGCCACGCGCGAGGACCGCGATCCCGAGATCGCGCTGGCCCCGGACGACGGCCTGCAACCCCCGGTGCTGCCCGCTGGGTTGAAACCTGCCGTGGCCGAACGGGTGGTCGGGGACTACCAGCAGATCGTGGCGCTGGTGGGCAAGAACAAGTACGCCAGCGCCTTCAAGGTGGCTGACGACTGGCCCGAGGAGACCTGGGGGACCAAGCTGGGCAAGGACGTCGCCCTACTCACCGGCGTTCTCGAATACAAGGCCGAGTTCTACGGCGACGCCATCGACGAGCTGAAGCCGCTGGCTGACGACGCCGAATACGTCAAGCGACGGCCCGAGCTGCTCTACTACCTGGGCCGTGCCTACTACGCCAACGCGACCTGCGCCAAAGCCGTGGCAGCGCTGGAACGCTTCATCGAGGGCCAGGGCGCGCTGGGGAGGCCGCTCTTGCCAGCATCGGCAGCCCCTGAGGCGACGGGCAACTAGCAAAGAGAGAAAAATTTGGTTGCGGTGGTAGCATATACCTGTGGTGAAAGCGCGCCCGACCCGCAGCCGCAAGAAGACCCGCCCGGCCGCGACCCGGAAGGGTTCTGATCAACGCACGGCCGCAGCGCGCGGCGATTTGGTTGTAGGCGTGGGACTGGCCACCGTGGACCTGCTGTGCGTCGTTCCGCGCCTTGAACGCCGTTTGGTGGAAGTATCGGTCTTCAGTATGCAAGGAGGCGGGTCGGCCACCAACATCCTGGCCGTGCTGTCCACCCTCGGCGTACGCGGCCGCTATTTTGGGCGTGTGGGCGACGATGAGTTCGGCCGTTTCATTCTGCGCTCTCTGCAAGGCCTGAGCATCGACACGTCGGTGTTGTCGATCGAAAAGGGCAAGGTGTCGCCGGTCTCGGTCATCGAGATCGACGAGCTCAGCCACAAGCGCAAGATCCTGCTTTCCCGGGGCAATGTGACGTCGCTCTCCACGCGCGATCTGCCGGACCGTTTGCTCGACGGTGCGCGGCTGCTGTGCATCGACGGATCGCAGCCGGCCCTGCAAGCCGCGGTCGCGGAGAAAGCGCGCGCCAAAGGCGTCACCGTCCTGCTCAACGCTAGTCAACTCTCTGGCGGCATGGGCGAGCTACTCGCCCTGTCCGACATCGTGGTGGGCTCCGAGCGCTTTGCCAACGAGATTGCGCCATCTGAGGAACTGGCCGACAGCCTGCGCGAAATCACGCGGCTGGGTCCGCGCGTCGCGGTCATCACCATGGGCGAAGCCGGCGCGGTTGCCCTGGAGGGCACCAAACTGGTCCAGCAGGACGCCATCGACGTTTTCGTGGAGGACACCACGGGCGCGGGCGACGCCTTCTGCGGGGCCTTCGCCTACGCTCAGCTCAAAGACTGGCCGCTGGAGCGCGCCCTGCCCTTTGCCAACGCCGCCGCCGGACTGGCGTGCCGCAGTCTGGGCTCGCGTTCCGGCTTGCCCACGGCCGACGAAGTCACGGACGCGGTTAAGCGCGGGTAGTCACGAATAGCCCGAATTTTTGGGCCTTTCGTGCAGATGTGCCACGCTGGAGCCGTGGCAATCTTCAGCAGGGAAAACTCCGTCAACCTGGGACTCTTGCTCCTGCGCCTCGGCGTGGGCGTCAACATGGCTCTCCTGCACGGCCTGGAGAGAGTGCGCCACTACAGTCAGCTTGCGACCAGCCTCCCTGACCCGCTCGGCATGGGCCATCGACACAGCCTTATGTTGGCCGTGGCAGCGGAATTCGTTGGTGGCATCCTGGTCGCCCTCGGCCTGGCCGGTCGGCTGGCGGCCCTGTTGCTCGCCTTCAGCCTGGGATTGACACTGTTCTCGGGCGAGGCCGGCCTGCCCTGGCGTCAGCGCGAGGCCACGGTTCTCTACCTGACTGCGAGCCTGGCCATCCTGATGCTAGGCTGCGGCCGCTGGGCGCTCGACGCCGTGGTGTGGAAACGCTTCCGCAAAGGCGGCGGCG
>PMBY01000428.1 GCA_003153875.1 Myxococcales bacterium
AGGTTGGGCACGCGCGGCTTGGTCGATCCCATGCCTTGGGTCAGAATCTGGTCCTTGGGAACGCCCTGCTGGCTGATGTAGGCGGCAATCGCCTGGGCTTGCTGTTCGGTGAGTTCCTGCGCCTTGGGCGGCGGCAGGCTGTTGTCGGTGTGCGTTTCCACGCGAATCTGCCGGATCTCGGGATGGTTGATGAGCAAATCAATCAGCTCGTCGAGAACACGGGCGGCCCCGGGCGCAAGTTCGGCCGTGGCCTTGTTGCGATTCGCCTTGAACGAAATGGGTTGGCGCAAAGTAATCTTTCCGTCCTTGAAGCCCACGCCCGGAATACCAGGCCGCGCATGTAGGACGATGTTGAGCGGGACGTCCACCCCCTCCACCGCGGAAGCCGACATCTCTCGGCTCAGGTGCTGGTCGGCCTCCACGCGGAGCACATACTGACCGGGTTGCAGACCGACCGATAGGTTGCCCGCTTCGTCAGTCTTGGCCTCGGCGATCTGCGGGCCCGCCAGCTTCACAGTGGCAACTACTGGTTTGCCCGACTCGTCGACCACGCGGCCGGTGACCTTGGCCGTCGGAGCCCGCGGCGTCATGGTGATCACCACATTGACGGTCTGACCGGCCGCCACATCGACCCTGGCGGTCGCGTTCTCGTAGTTGGGGGCCACCACGAACAACTCCGCCAGACCAGGAGGCAGCGGCACGCTCTGGAAGCTACCGTCGGCTTCCGCGACCACGCGTGAATGGTCGCGCCCGGCCACACCAACCGCCGCATTCTCCACGGGTGTGCCCACGCTGCTGACCACCCTGCCTGCCACAAAGCCCTCTGGAGCCACCGCTGCCACGACCTTCTCGACGGGGATCGTGCGGGTGACCACTTTGGGCAAGACGTCCAGCGGATAGCTGGCGCCAAACAGGAAATTCCACGGCGCCAGAGGCGGCCCGTAGGGGTAGCCCACCGCCTCCATCTCGATGTCGAGGCCCACCATGAGAGTCAAGCTATGCACGATCTGAGCCTGGAGGCCCAGGGTCAGCCACATCTGACTCTTGTTGTTGTGGCAGGTCCTGGTCGCCGACGGCACGCACTTGGAACCCCAATCGGCGAAAAAGGGATCCCCATCGGCCGTGACGTACTCGAAGTGATACTCGACCATAGGACGCAACGAGAAGCCTTCGAACATATCAGCCACCGGGGCATCAAGACCGAGGGCCAGCCGAAAGCGATCCTTGCCCAGGCCATATGCGAAGGAAGAGACGTAGCGAGAGTAAGCCGAGGTGTTCGCGTCGTAGAGCGGGAGGTTATAGGAGTTGTCGAAGTACATGCCCAGGTTCAGGTGAGCCCGCAAAGGTAGCTTGGGCTCTAGCGCCTGGAAGTTCCAGCTGGCCAGCGCCGTCAGCCACACCGAGGTGGAATTTCCGCTGAAGCTCAGCCCACTCACCGATGACATGAGACGCACGCCCAACTCGCCGCCGATGCTGAAGCCGCTTGGCAATGCGTAGGCCAACTTGGTTCCCAGAATCAGGTCGCCGAATGCCTTGATGATCTCGGGGTCGCTCCAGCCGACTTCACGGGTGCACGGTGTGTGGCCATTGAGACAACGCGTATTCCTATTTCCCGAGCCCAACACAGCCCCAAAGATTTCCATGAATTCGAGCGGCGTGAGCCCAAAGGTCAGCGCGCCTTGCAGACGGGTATTGGTATCACCGCCGTTTGTCATGGTGCTGTCATCAATCAGCATCTTGGTGGTCTTGAAGTACTCGCCGTGCAGGCCCAGGCGCAGCTGCCACAGGCGGCCAACCTCGGCTGTGCCCATGCGCAGAAGACCCACCGAACCAGCCAGGGCGTTCTGCGGCGCGAAGCCGAGCGGCCGGTCATCGGTCTCGCCCCCGGCGGCAGCGGGTGCGCTGGCAACGGTAGGCGGCGCCACGTTGGGAGTGGCGGGAGGTGTTGCCATCGGCATGGCTGCAGGCGCGACCACCGGCGCTGGCGCCGCGGCAGGTGCCACCGCTGGGGCTGCAACCGGCGGGGCTAGCGGAGCGGCGACCGGAGGGGGCGCTGTCTGGGCGCCGGCTGCCGAAGACAAGGACACAACAAGACCAAAGAGGACGATGGGCGTGGTGCGCATGGTGGGTAGCTCCTAGGGGGCAGAAGCGGGACGCATGTTAGACGTCCTTTGTCTTCGAAGCAATCAAGCTCTAGATCACTTGGCCAGTTGTTTTCTGGCCGCGTCCATGGGAGGAACTGGCCAGGAAAAAAATGAGTTCAGCTCTGGATAACCTGACCGAGGAAATTCGAGAAGTCGCGCTGCTGGTCAACTCCGCCCAGGAGCGCACCGAAGAGCGTGACCTGGTGACCTCCGCTCACCTGGCGGTCGAGCGCTTGTCGCAGAACTATCGCAATCTTTGCGCGGCCGTCCCAGAAAATGAACGGGTGCTGGTCGAGCGCAAGCTCGGGAGGCGGGTCACTGACCTGCGTCGATTGGCTTCGCTCTTGCCCCGGATCGGCACCATCGCTTCCGGCCCGACGGGCGATCGCCACGGCTCTGGTCCGTCAGAAGTCGAGGAGCGGCGGATCACCGGGGTTTCCTGGCGAAGCGAGAGTCGAGGCACTGGCGCAGCAGCGGGAGCCTTCCGCGTCGGCGGCGAGGTCGACTCCTGGTGCGGCCCCTGTGATGGATTGACCACCCACCACATCGTGGCCATGGTCGGGGCGACACCNNTCGCCTCAGGAAACCGAGGCCGCACGCAGGTCGGAGCAGAAGGCAGAAGAACTGCGCGCCCTGGGACGCGAGCTGGCAGACGTGGCCGATGTGCGCACCTTCAACCCGCGCGAGCGCTACAAAGTCGGCGAGGCCATCTGGCACCCAACCTTTGGCCGCGGCAAGGTGCAAACCGTTCTGCGCTCAAGCATGCTGGTACGCTTTGCCAGCGGCGGAATGAAGTCAGTGATGCTGAGCTAGGACCGCCTCTCGAAAACTCGTCGCTGGTTGGGGGACCTGGTGGACGGCGGCGGGGCCGGAGGCCGGCTGGCCGGAGCCGGAAACGGATCCGGATTCGGAGCCGGATCCGGCCGAGCGCGATGTTGGCACGAATCTGTGGGCCAGGTGTGGGCAGACGCCGCCCTTCGAGGCGGCAAGGAGGGACCACATGGAAAATGCCACCGCCTGCTCCGCGCCGAAACCGAAAGCTGGGATCCAGGGACTGGACGCGTATCGCGTGGCCGTGGAGTTCTACCGGCTGCTGCGCGACTCAACCCGCAACCGGCGCGGTCACGTCATCGACCAGTCGTACCGCGCTGCTGAGTCGGTGATTCTCAACATTGCCGAGGCGTACCCGATGCCCGGAGCCGACCGGGCGCGCCGGTTCCGCATCGCCGGGGCCGAGGCGGCCGAGTGCCACGCTGGCTTGGATCTGCTGGAGATCCGAGGCGAGTTGAAAGGCCCGGTACTGTCAGAACTGCGCGCGCTGCTCGACCGCACGCGCGCCATGCTCTGGCGCTTGGGCCGGCCATGAGGTGATCGCCGTCGACAGGCGCCGGACACGTCGCCGACGCCCTGGCGACCGGCGTGGCGAGATCACCCTCGGGAGGATTCCAAGACACTTCTTGCTGCCCGCGCAGCGAGCCGCATTCGACGCCGACGAGCGGGGCTCTGCGCACTTCAGCACCACGTACGGGCTCACGCTGCCTCTACTTGACGTGGACCATGATCTCGACGCGGTTGTCTGTCGCTCTCGCTGCGACATCTTCGGAATGCCGCGCGACGGTTTCTTTCTCGTGCCGCCATGTTCAGGGAGTGGTCACTTCCGAAACCTCTGGCAGGCGTCGGACGCGCTCGACGCCGGCATTCGGCGTTGGACCTGACGGCGCTTGCGCGCCGCAGGTCAACGCCGTAGCGTCCTTCGCACGCAGCCCTTCTGCCCCAAAGTCAACGTGAAGAAAGTGGCGCACATACCAAAGCTCGACCTTTCAAAGTACGACTTGCTCACCGCTAAGGACGAGCTGTTTGCGTACGTCTCCGCGAAAGCCACGTCCTGGGGAATGGACCCTAGTACCGAGTGCGCGCTTCTGTCTCCAGGAGAGTCCGCCGAGCTAGGATACGGTCGACAGTGGCGGGTAATGTGGGAATCTGGCCCGTACGAGTGGGGTGTTCATCTATCGTTGGGGGGCGTGACCTTCCAACCACTAGACGGCCCCTGGGATGCTTCGACGCCCGAAGTGATCATGGGAGATCCGTCGGACTGGTATCTCGAACCGTACCATGGCTTCGACGTCGGGTTTGTACCACTCACCGTATATGCAGAACTTTGTGACGACAAAGCGAACAAGGCGATTGTCCCCGTCACGGGTTTTGTCGCTGACAAACTCATGAAGGAGATCGCCCGCCACCCTAAGGTATTGCTCAAGGTCGAGAGGCGCCAATTTGAGCGGCTTATTGCCGAACTGTTTTCTGGATTCGGCTACGACGTCGAGTTGACCAAGCAGACACGTGACGGCGGGAAGGACATCGTTGCGGTGAAGAAAGTCGACTCGATTCAGTTGAAGTACTTGATCGAATGCAAGCGACCTGATCCAGGCAACCTGGTAGCCGTGACAACAGTTCGCGAGCTGCTCGGGGTCAAGGAAGACGATCCCGCGTCGAAAGCCCTGATTGTGACCACTACCGACTTCACGGCGGACGCCAAGGCGTTGATGAACCGTCACCGCTGGACCCTGGAAGGGAAGGTCTACGACGACATTGTGTCATGGGTGAACCACTACAATCGCATCAAGGGCATCGCGTAGTACTGCGGCGGCATGACTTGGCAGTGAGCCCAGTGTGCATTAGGAAGCCGGTTCCGGATCTCGCCAAACCGGTCCCGGGCCGGTGACCTGTCCGGCGCCCGCCGACGGTGATCACCTCATGGCCGTCCCAAACGCCACAGCATGGCGCGTGTGCGGTCGAGCAGCGCGCGCAGCTCCGATAGCGATTGGCCTTTCAGCTCGCCCCGGATCTCCAGCAGGTCGAGGCCGGCGTGGCACTCGGCCGCCTCGGCCCCGGCTATCCGGAACCGGCGTGCCCTGTCGGCGCCGGGCATGGGGTACGCCTCGGCAATGTTGAGAATCACCGACTCGGCCGCGCGGTACGACTGGTCGATGACGTGACCGCGCCGGTTGCGGGTTGAGTCGCGCAGCAGCCGGTAGAACTCCACGGCTACGCGATACGCGTCCAGTCCCTGGATCCCAGCTTTCGGTTTCGGTGCGGAGCAGGCGGTGGCATTTTCCATGTGATCCCTCCTTGCCGCCTCGAAGGGCGGCGTTCGCCCCCCACGGCCCAAGATTCGTGCCAACATCGCGCCCCGCCGGATCCGGCTCCGAATCCGGATCCGTTTCCGGCCCCGGCCAGCCGGCCTCCGGCCCCGCCGCCGTCCACCTAGCTCTCGTCGACTTGTCTCAAGAACTGCTGCAGAAGACCGTCGACCATGAGATTGCGGCCCGCCTGGTCGTAGCGACCGGCGCGATAGCCGCCCTGGATTTCCTCAAAACGAGTGCGGGTTTCGCTCACCAGGGTCCGGTACGGCTGGATCTGGCCGGTGACTTCCTTCTGGTGCTTGCCCAGGTACGCAACCGCCGAGCCGAGCGCGGCCACTCCCACAATCACGCCCAGCGGGCCAGCCAAGAAATAGCGCCAGGCCAAGCGCAAGGCGACCACGCTGGCCGCGCCAATGGCCGCCTTCTTCAGGCCCGAGCCGTCCGTCACCGAGTCCTTGGCCATCGAAGCCATCTGCCCCGAAGCGAGGACCAGGGCGATGAAGTTGGCCTTGCGGCTTTTCCAGCTGCGCTCGTAGTACTGGCGAATCGCCTGCTTGAGAAAGGCGTCGTAGTCGTCATACACGTCCGCAAGGACGTCATCTCCTCGGCGGGAAGCTTCGTCGCTGGCCATGACCCTATCGTACCACGTCCTTCACAGCCCCGGCGTTGGGCACAGAACTTCTCTCGACAGGGCCGACGCCCGGCAGGGCGATCTCCGAACGCGCGGCTGCGGGCAGCAAGATGACAAAGGTGGTTCCGCCCGAGGGGGGCAGATCCACCTCGATGCGACCGCCGTGGTCACTCACGATCTGTTGCACCAGCGCCAGTCCCAGGCCTGTGCCCTTTTCCTTGGTTGAAAAGAAAGGATCGAAAATCTTGCTCAGGTTCTCCGGGCTGATGCCCGGCCCGCTGTCGCCCACCGCCAGTCGAACCCAACCCGAGTCGACGGTGCCCACCTCCACCCGGAGGCGGCCGCCTTGGGGCATGGCTTCCTTGGCGTTACGGACCAAGTTGAGCAAGGCCTGTCGGATCTGACTCTCGTCGGCCGCCACCTCGGGCAAGCCGGACGCGATGGCCAGATCCAGGTCGATGTGGGCCAAGGAGAGTTCGCCGCGCGAAAACTCCATCACCGAGCTGGCCAGTGCGCCCAGATCCTCGCGCTCGAGCTTGGGCTTGGGTAGCCGCACGAAGCGCAGGTAGGTTTCCGTGATTTCGCTCAGCCGGTCGACCTCGTTGGAGAGCGACTTGACCAAACGGCCCGCTTCAGGGTTCTCCCCGATCTCGTCGGAGAGCAGCTCCAGATAAAGCCCCACCGAAGCCAGCGGGTTGCGAATCTCGTGCGTGATATGCGCGGCCATGCGGCCCACCGTGGCCAACCGCTCGGAGCGAATCAGCTTATGCTCGCGCTCCTCGATGGCGTGGGCCATGGCGTTGAATTCGCGGGCCAGGTCGCCGATCTCGTCGTGCGACCGGACACCCGTGCGGCGCCCATAGTCGCCACCCGCGATCTGGCGCGCATGCTCGCGCAACACGCGTAAGGGCCACAAAGTCCGCAGAACCAGCAGGGCAGCCACCACCGCGAGAAACAGGCCTAGGCCCGTCAGCAGCATGGCCGCATCCACCGCACGACGCTCATTGTTGGAAAGTTCCGCGGCAATCTGGTTGCCACGGCCGCGCAGATTGCTCTTGAGCCGATGGAAGGTGGAGAGAAGNNGCAGCCACCGCCACCACGCGCGCCTCCATCCCCACAATCTCCCGGCGATAGTCTTCGAACTCGTTCCGCCGCCGCGGATTCGCTTCGTCGTTCAAGTATTGGTCGACGGCGGCAAGCGCGTCACGCAAGTTCTGTCGCGCAGAAGCGATGCCATTTTGCGCTGCCACCCGACTGGTCAGGCCCTGCGGGATTCCCGAGCTGTCGTTGGCACGGGAACTCGAGAAGTCCTCCAACGAGCGCAACGCAGCGTCCACGGCGACCTGGACCTCCAACCGACGCTGGTTGGCTGCAAGTTCTTGGCGGCCACGGTGCAGATAGAGCAGGGTGAAGAGGCTGTTTGCGCCAAACACGCTCAGCAGGACGGCGTACGCGAGAAATATCTTGGCCGAGACGCCGATCCGCATGGTTGGNNAAGCCCTAGTCATTGACAAGGGACGCCCCCTGGGAAAACAATCATCTCGGCATGCAGAATCCACGTGCTCGGGCTTTCTTCCCAGTGTCTCTCATCGCCGGCATGGGCGCGGCGGCCGCGTTCTTCTTCTCCAGCGGCCAGGCTATTGCCGGCGACAACGCCACGGTGGCTGTCCTGGGCCTTGAGGCCAGCGAGGGCGTGCCTGACTCGGTGGCCGTCGGAATCACTGAGGCGCTTCGGCAGCGAATGTCGTCGACGCCCGGCTATCGCCTGGTTCAGGGCCGCGATCTCGTCGAGGTCAAGTTGGTGTTTTCCTGTCCCGACGAGGCGCCTGCGTGCATGAGCCAGGCGGCCAAGAGCCTGGGCTCGTCGCTCTTGATCTTTGGCTCGGTCAAGAAGGCCGGTTCCGACGCCTACAGCGTCACACTGAAGCTGTTCGATGTCGACAAAGAGGTCGTGCAGTCGTGGACCACGGATCAGTTCAGCCGCGCCCAATCGACTGGCCCTGCCCTTCATGCACCGGCGCAGAAGTGGATCGCGACTCTGACTGGCCAGTCGTTGCCGGGCACTCTCCATCTTCAAGGTGGTGTGGTGGGCGCCGCGGTGGCCGTCGACGGGGTCAGCGCCGGGGTCATGGGAGCGGGCGGGCTCACCGTCGCCAGCGTGGCCGCAGGCAAGCACGAAATCGTCGTGACCAAGCCAGGCTATGCTCCGGCCAACAAGACGGTCACCCTGTCTTCCGGGGACACGCGAGAGGTCGCCATCGAGATGGCGGCAGAGGCGTCCGCGGAAATGCCCAAGGCTGAAACGCCTGCGGTGGAACCCACAGCCACCACCGAGTCGACTGAAACCTTCACCCAGGAAGTGCCCAGCGGCCGCTCAGGCGGAGGCCGGACCGGCGCCAGGGTGGCAGCCTTGGCTTCGTTGGCCGTCGGGGTGGCGGGGATCGTGGTCGGAGGCGTCTACAGCTATTTTGTCTCCGATGCCAACAGCAAGCTCGATCAGTATCGGCGTTTCCCCTGCGGCTTGCCCGGCGGCTACTGCGACAAGAGCGGAGTTGCAAAGCCCCCCATCGACCCAATCACCCAGCCGGAACTAGTTGCATGGATGCAGCACACCAAAGACCTTGGCGACAAGTACGAAACCTACCAGTGGATCGGGTACGGGGTTGGTGCCGCGATGCTGGCGACCTCAGCCGCGTTCTTCTACTACGGCTTCCTGTCGGGGTCTTCCAGCGCAACCGCTGATGCCCGCGGTTCGTCCTTCCACTTCGCCCCGGCATTCACGCGCGACGGTGTGAGTGCGATGGCGTTCACGACCTTCTAG
>PMBY01000322.1 GCA_003153875.1 Myxococcales bacterium
GCAGGGCACGATGGTCCATGGCCCGCAGCGCGCGGGAGGATGTCCGATGGAATGGGCCACGTCAACCAACAGTCGATTGAAGTCCCCACGAATTTCGCGTCTTCCTTCCAGAAAATGATCGAAGATCGACTGTAGTCCATCTCTGGCTACGGACATCCGGCGGCACCGGTCCGGCGCAGCACGATGGCGTCCATCGGGTCCAGATCGACGCTGGGCGCGGCCGAGCCGTCGTTGTAGCGCGCGGTTGATTGCAGCAGGAGCGCGTCGGCCATCAGCGTTCCCGCGCCGGCGTTGCGTACGCGCACCACGGTCTGGTCGGCGGCGCGCAAGGCCACGCTGGCCACGCGGTGCCACTGGTCGCCGGTCGCGCTCTGGTCGAGCGTGGCGGTGGCCAGCACGGTGCTGCCCACCATCACTTCGAACACGGCCTGCTTGGTCCAGCCCGCCTGCCCGGGCGCTGCGGCCCACCAGGCGTCAATGCTGTAAGTGTCGTCGGCGCGGATGTCGAGAGCCCAGGTGGCGTCGCCCGTGCCGCTCGTCAGTTCGTGACAGCCAGGCCGCCAGTTGTGGAAGAAGGGACCGGTGGCGGTCCAGTCCCCGCTGTCGTAGTCACAGCTTTGCCAGGGGCCGGTGCTGGCGAATGCGGCACTGGAATCGTCGACGATCAGGAAGGTGCGCGGGGCCTGCGTGCCGGAAAGGCGCGCGAGACCGCTGCCCACACTGACGGTTTGCCGATCGTGCGTGCCGTTCAACACGGCCAGACCGTTTGTGAATGCGCGCGTGAACACGTCGGCTGGGTGCTCGGTGATGTGCACGCCGTCCAGCCACACGGTCCCCACGACGGCCCCGACCGAGAATCCCAGCTCGCCGTCGGCAGCACTGACGCTGGCCTCGAACGTGACCTGAAACTTCGTCCACTGTGGCGTCAACGTCACCTGCTGCCACAGACCGTAGTTGTCCCAGTTGGCCACCTGCTTCTGCAGACCGATGGAAATCGGTTGGCTGGCCGAGCCCTTGGCCATGAACACCACGTCGTAGTTCTGCCCTTGGACGATTGAGATGTCGCGGTGCTGGACAGCGATATGCCAGTCCACGCCTTGGCCTGCGTTGCTGACGTCGGCGCGCAGAGCCTGCTGTCCCTCGGCCACGTCGCTGGATTCCAACTGGAAGGTGGCGGCAGCACCCACGTCGGTGTTGACCCAGGTGGTCCACGGCGCCAGCGCCGCGTTCTCGAAGCCGCCATCGCTGACATGGTCGCTGGCGACCGCGCCGGGCAAGGCCACGCGCTGGGCAGCGCCGCAGGGCTGGCCAAGATCGAAATCCAGCTCGTCGTACCACCAATCGTTGCCGTGATAGGTGTCGCCGTACTCGTAGGCGAAGTAGCCGTCGTTCATCAGGGTCACGCCCAGCCCGAAGCGCATGTTGGGCCAGTCGCCGCGCGCGAATTCCAGCGTCGAGGCTGGGATGGTATTCAATGGGTCGTAGCCGTAGCCGTAGCCGATCTGCATGGGCGGCGCGGCCTCGATCATGGTGACCACGGGCTTCTGTCCCAGGGTGTACCAAGGCTGGTACATGCCCCAGAAATCGGCGAACGGGTTGAGGCCCTCGCGCACCTCGGGCACAATGAAGCCGAAGCTGTCGCCGTTGAAGATCTGGCCCAGCTCGGCGTCGGGCGGTCGGGGCAAATGCCCGGTCACGATGGCCCAGGGCATCCACTTGCGAAAGGCGCGCAGCTCGTCGTAAACGCCCTTCTTCCAGGCAGCGTCCAGCCACGCCGGATCGTCGGGCTGGCCGTCATCGTTGGCGTCGATGGAGACCGGGTTGCCGTAGATGTCCTGCTTGACCCAGGACTGACTGGTGAAGAAATTGTCGAAGAAACAGCCGTCGACCGCGAAATCGGCGTCGACCAGTTGCTGGTAGGCGTATTGGGCCTGCATCGCGGCCACTTCAGGCTTGGTCAGATTCAGGCGCCAGGCGCCCGGCCACACTTCGATCTTCTTGCCGGTGGTGTCGTGCAGCCAGTAGGCGTCGGGCACGCCGGCCTGGCTGGAGGTGTCGCGCTCGACAGTGTTGATCGAGCGCGTGATGAGAATATTGGGGTTGAGCGTGCGCAGGGTCTGGATCTCCTGCGGGGTGAAACCGGCACCGTTGTAGAGATCGATGCGCGCCGCGTGCGCCAGGCCCTGCTCGACCACCCCCCACGAGCCCCACAGATTGCCCTTGCGCGGGAAGTTCGGGTTGGCGTTGGGCAGGGATCGGTACTTGAGATCTAGGACATAGTTCGGGCCTGCGTCGCAGCGGACAGTGATGCGATTCACGACCATCGTGTTTGGGTCTAGGCCAGTGAACGTGGTCTGGTGCAAGGTGGTGCCTTGCCCGGACGAAAACGGGGTCATGTCAGCGTAGCTGGCCGTCGCGCTGGAGGACCAGGCGCAGTCGGTGGGCTCATCGCTGGTCACGGCGAAGGGCAAACTGGTGGTTCCCGCAGGCAGAAGAGTACTGGGCGGGGTCGGCTCGCACAGGGATTGGCCGCAACTGGTCGCCGGACTCTCGCCCGCGCCCGGAGCGTCGGCAGCAATTGCTGCATCGCTGGGACTGCCCACGGGTGAGTGGCCCGAGCTGTCTGCCTCCGGAACGTCGGTAGCGATTGCTGCATCGCTGGGACTGCCCACGCGCGAGTGGCCCGAGCTGCACGCCGCCACTTCGGCGCCAGCGAATCCAAGCAAGGCTGCAAGCGCGCACATTCGTTGCATGCGAACTCTCCCTATTGACCAGCTTGCCATTGACCGACCCGCTTGGATAGCATCGTCTGTGCCGTCGCTGGACGGCGCTGGGTCAACCCGCACCTCGCAACCGCGCCAATCGCTCCGCAGCCTCGGCCATGCGGCCCGGCTCGCCCACGCGCTCGGCACGCCAAAGGAGATTGTGCGGGGTCACGGTGGGCGCCACGAAGTTGACCACGGTGGTCTGCCAACCCGCGGCCTCCAGACGCAGGGTGCGCTCGGCATCCACAATCGACTGGATGAAGCGGCGTCGCACCTCGGCGTGGCGAGGCAGGCCCAATTGCTCCGCGCGCTGCTGCGCCAGGGTAGCGGCCGCCACGTCTTTCGATGTGCAGCAGGGAACCAGCAGCAACGTGCGCGCCTGCACCGCTAGCGCCTGATCAATGATTGCGTCCGAAGCTGGACCGCAAGCGTGCAGCGCGACCACGAGATCGGGCTCTGTGGGCCAGGCCGCCGCATCCCCAACATCAGCGGTCACAATTTCGACGGCCACGCCAGGCGCCCGCAGCCGCGCGATGGCGTCGTGACAGGCGACCACGCGCGCAGGTTCGCGCTCGATCACGCGCACGCGCGCCGGCTGGCCACGCGGCGCCAGGATCAACTCCGCGGCCAAGAAGCCCACGTATGCCTTGCCGGCAGCCGCATCCACCAAGACCAGCTCGCTCTTTGCAGCCCGACGGGTTACGGCCCCCGCCACCTCGGCAAGCAGCCCCGCCATCTCGTCTGACTTGCGCCGATCCTCGTCGCGCAGACTGGTCGCAGGCGCGTCAATGAAGAGGCGGTGCAAGATCTCGTCGAGTTGGGCACGGGCAAAAGTCATGGCGTGTGGGTCAGCGGCGTCGAGAGCGCAGTGGTACTATGAACTGGAGATGCACGATGTATCAACAAACCGCGTCTTCCCGACGTGGAGGTTGGGTTGCTTTGTCTTGTTGCTTGCACTTGAGGCAGCGGCTTGCGCTGGCGGCGGCTCCGTGCCGGGAAGCACGGCCGGCAAGGTCACCGACACCGGGGGCGCGGCGGCCGCCGACGGCCCGAACTCGGTCGGCGGGACAACCGAAATTGGCGGCGCGACCGAAATTGGCGGCGCAACGGGAAACGGCGGTACCTCCGGAGCCGGCGCCACGTCCTCGGGCGGTGGCACTACGGCGAGTGGCGGTACCTCCGGAGCCGGCGCCACGTCCGCGAGCGGCGGCTCCACTGCAAACGGCGGCTCCACTGCAAACGGCGGCTCCACTGCAAACGGCGGCGCCGCTGCAAACGGCGGTGCCACTGCAGACGGCGGTACGACCGGAAGGGGCGGCGTCACCGGAAGCGGCGGCACAACGAGGTCTGGCGGCGCGTCCGGAAGTGGCGGCGCGTCCGGAAATGGCGGCACGAACGGAAGTGGCGGTACAACGAGGTCTGGCGGCGCGTCCGGCACGATATCAGGCACAGGAGGCGCCCCCGGTGGTGCGAGCGCAACCGGCTTCGCCCTGCCTGTACTTCCTCCCATTCCCACCATCCCGACTCCCAAGGCATTGGGCTCGGTCGCCCTCGGCGATCCGGCCACCTTCACCGAAGTGAAGATGGATTTTCCCATCGAAACGGGACCGTTCCAACCGACCTGGGCCTCGCTCGAGGCCAACTACCCAAGCAACGACATTGCCTGGTTACGCCAGGCCAAGTTCGGTATCTGGGTCCACTTTGGTCCCCAGGCCGCCGGCCAAAGCGGCGACTGGTACGCGCGCAAGATGTACATAGAAAACACCACCTGGGGCGCCCCGGCCTACGCCAACCACATTCGTGACTTCGGGCATCCATCGGTGGCCGGCTACAAGGATATCCTCCAGAACTGGAATCCCGCTGCCCTGGATCCAGCGGCGTTGACCAAAACCTATCACGATGCCGGCGCCCGGTTCCTCCTGGTTCAAGGCGTGCACCACGACGAGTACGACAACTGGAACTCACGCTACCAGTCGTGGAACTCGGTCAAACTCAGCCCGCATCGCGATCTGCTGGGCGAGTGGAAGACCGCGGTTCGCGCCCAGGGCATGCGCTACGGAGTCACGTTCCATCACGAATACAGTTGGTGGTGGTACCAAAGCGCCTTTCGCGCCGATGTCACCAACGCCCAGGGCAAGCTGGGCGTGCCCTATGATGGTGCGCAGATTTCTTTGGCCAGTGGTGTGGGCCAGTGGTGGGAGGGCCTCGACCCCCGGATGCTGTACGGGATCAACCTGCGCGAGTACGCCGGCGTGTACAACGGCATCGACAGCATGAACACCACCATTCCCCAGGGCATCTTTTCCAATCACCTCGACTACGCCCACTGGTACGTGACCTGGTGGGCTCTGCGTATCATGGATGTGATCGAGAACTACGATCCCGATTTCATTTTCACTGACGGCGATTCCACCCAGCCATTCTCGGGAATCAAGAGCGGCACGGGCTACAAGGCCGACGGAATCCAGCGCGTGCTCGCCCACTACTTCAACCGCACACTGGAACGACGGGCTTCACTCGACACCTTCGGCATCGTCAAATTCCACGGCCCCAACAAGGGCATCGTCACCACCTTCGAGAACACGTTCCCCTCTGCCGTGAAGACCGACCAACCTTGGATTGGCGAGGTTCCCGTAGGCGATTGGTTCTACGGTACTGGATACAGCTACGATCCTGGCATGGTGATCCGCTACCTGCTGGAATGCGTCTCGCGCGATGGGGCCGCCGCCATTTGCATCTCTCTCAAGCCCGATGGCTCGCTGGATCCCGCCAGTGTCACCCAGCTCAAGGCCATCGGCGATTGGATGAACATCAACAGCGCCGGCATCTATGGCAGCAGCGCCTGGATTAAGTATGGCGAGGGCACTCATACGCAACCTACTGGCAAGCTGACGAGCACGCAGGCCACCGCCACCTTCGATACCGCGGACTTCCGCTTCACCGTCGGGCAGGACGGCTTTCTCTACGCCTACTGCATGAAGGTTCCCGCGGCCGGTGCCAAAATCACTATCACGTCGCTGGGCACCAACCAGACTGCGCTCGCGGGCCGCATCCAGTCGGTGTCTCTCTTGGGCAGCAGCGCCACCCTGGTCTGGACTCAGACGGCAACCGGGCTCAGCATCACCTGCCCGGCGTCCATGCCTTTCCAGACAGCCGTCGGCTTCAAGATTGGACCGGCGAATCTGGCGGCTCACTGAGCCCGCCTACTCCACCGGCGCCGGACCTGACTTGCGCTTTTGCCACAGATCCCAACACAGATACGCGACCACTGCGACGTTCAGAACCAACAGACCCAAGCGCGTGGCCGTGACCTTTTGCGCGGCTTCGTAGACCTCCACCGGAACGTAGATTCCTCCACTGAGCGCGCCCAACCATACAGCCCAACGCCGTCCCTTCCATAGACCCACGGCCTCGAGCAAACGAAGCCCGGAATAGGCCGCAGCGCCGCTGGCCAAAGCCCACAGGTGCGCATCGTCAAGTTTCGACGCTACCGCGAGGAAGACCCTTGGATAGTGCGCCGAAGGATTGAGGTGCAGGTGCTTTACAATGTGCTCGGCAGTCTGCTGCAAGTCCCGATGAATGAGGCCCAGCAGGCCCAGGCCCACCGACAGGACAAGGATTCCCTTGGCCGCTTCGTACACCGCCACCGCGCGCAGCCCACGTTGACGTTGCATTGGCCTCGTACCAATCAACGAGTCGTGGTCGAACACGCTCAATTCATCCTCTTCTTCAGCCACCAGGCCATGCCAGCAAGCGCCGCGAAGACCCCTGCCAGAAAGCCAAACCCAGCCCGGTCAGAGACCTGGTCTGATAGCACTCCGAAGATAGGCGAGACCAGCACGAAGAGCACACGGCCAAGCAAGGCCGAGACTGACAGCACAGTGGCACGGCGATCGGAATCGATGTGACGGTTGAGGACGTTGAGCAACAGCGGCGTGGAGAAGCCCCAGCCGGCAGCGGCCAATGGTGTGAGCAGCACCGGCCACGGCGCTGACGTGCACGCGAAGATGACCAGCACAGCCGGAATGACGGCTAGCATGGCATAGCTGCCGCGTGGGCCGAAAACGCGCGCCAGTCTGGTCGCACCGGCTGCGCCCGCGGCCGAGGCGCCCTGAAACACGGCGAAATAGACGCCATAAGAGGCGACCGTGATGCCGTGATTGCTGAGCCGAAGAAAGTACCCCCAGATGCCAATGACGCCGACCGCGAAGAGCCCAGCCGACAGCACCATGGCAGGCAGCAGGCGCGCATCGGCCAGCGACTGCCGCGAGAGGTGCAAGATCTGGCGCACAGATGCCCGCACCGCGAGCGTGGGCCGCGGAGGCTCGACCAAGGTGAGCGCGATGACGAACATGACGAGAGCCGTACCCGCGTTCGCAACAAAGGGCAAGCGCAGCCAGACGGCTGCCAGCAGGCCGCCCGCCACCGCGGCCGTTGCCGTTCCCACACGGGTCCAAGCCTCGGCCTTGCCCTCGATTCGAGTGTACTCGGCTTCTCTGCTCTCCGCCTTCAACGTGTCGTAGATCAGCGCGGACTCGGTGCCCGAGAACAAACTGTAGCCGAAGGCGAGCACGATCTCAGCACCGCTGAACTGCCAGAAGCTGGTAGCCAGTCCGTACATTGTCATGCCGGCGGCCATGCCGACCGCGCCCATCAGCAAGCCGCGACGCCGGCCGAGAACATCTGCCAGATAACCGGATGGAACTTCGAATGAGACGCTGGTTGCTGAGAAAATGGCCTGCACCAGCAGGATTTGCGTGGCATCCAGTCCACACGAGCGATACACCGGCACGATGGCCGGCATGATCAACAAGAAATCCCGGAGAAATCGAAACGCGTAGACCCGAGGAATGTTGCCTCGCATGGGATCGGCCGCGGAGCGTATCAGCCCAGCGTCAACCCGACCAGCGTCCCCCTACCGTCCCAATGCCCGTCGCAGATTCACGCGCGAGATCGCCAGCTCGTACTGAGCGCGCAGGTAGTTGAGCCGCGCCTGGGTCAAGGCCGACTGCGCCTCCAGCAAATCGGTGGTCGTGGCCGTGCCGGCCTGCAGCTGCGCATCGGTCACCCGATAGGCTTCCTGCGCGCTGGCGATTGCTTGTTCTGCGACGGAAATGGCGCTGGCTGCGGCGTCGAGCTGGGCCATACCCGAGGTCACTTCGGCGCGAATCTGCTGCTTCTGGTTTTCCAGATCGAAGGCAGCCGCGCGCGCCTGAGCCCGGCTGGCACGATAGGCGGCGTAGCTGGCACCCCATTCCCAGATGGCCCACTGGGCCTTCAACCCGATGAACGCCGAATTCGTGGGCACGATGACCTGACCGTAGGAACGCAGGTAGGCGCCCTCCAGATCGATCTCAGGCAGCAGGGCATACAGTCGCGCCCGTCGCTGGTGTTCGCCCGCTTGCAAGGACAGCCGGATCTGCAGAATCTCGGGCCGCCCGCTCAGGGCCTGGTCCTGGGCCGCCGAAGGCTCGGGCCGCTTCTGGCCCGACTCGAGCAGAGATTTCGGCTCAACGAAAGTCACGCCCGCATCGTCGGCGGCTAGGCCCATGAGGGCCAGCAGTCCGGCGCGCGAAACCAGCTCCTGCGCGTGCGCTTGGATCGCTTGCTGGCGCGCGTTCGCCGCAGCCACTTGCACCCGCAGCACGTCGGCTTCGGTCAGCACGCCGGTTGCCAACTGAGCGCGCGCCACTTCCAATCGATCGTTGAGCTCACGCTCGGAGGCGAGGGCCGTGCCCTCGAGCGCCCTGGCCTCGAATACCCGCAGGTACAAGGTCTCCACCGCTTGTCGCAAAGACAGCTCCGCGCTTTCCACCTGGGCCGCGCCGGCCTCGGCACTCTCTTGTTGGCCCGAGTAGTCAGCAGACAGCCGCAACAGTCCAAGCAATGGCTGATCCGCCGCAACCGTGAACATGTTGGTGTCCTGCTTGCGCACCCGGAAGGACGCTCCCGGGCCGAGGGACGCATCGAAGGTCGAATTGTAGTGCTGGAACTCGTCGCTCAGGTGAATCGCAGGCGCCAGGCGGCGCGCGCTGCTGCTGGCCGCAGCTTGCCCCGCTTCCAGACGCGCTCGCACTGCTTGCAACCCGGGGTTCTGTGCAAGGGCCATGGCCACCGCTTCGTCGACCGTGATCACACGCGCCTCGCCCGCGGTTGCGTCGATGGACGCCAGCGTGGCAAGTGCGCAACCACCCAGGAGAAGCAAGAAGGACTTGCCCATCGATCACCTTAGATGCACGGTCACGTCCACCGAATACCCGGCCCGCAGATCGAGATCCTTGGGGGGATTGACCCAGGCGATGCGCACGGGAATCCGTTGCACCAGTTTCACGAAATTGCCCGTGGCATTGTCCGACGGGATCAGCGAAAAGGTTGCGCCAGTTCCCCCAGAAAAGCTTTGCACCCGGCCTTCCAGCTTGCGGCCGGGATAGGCGTCCACGGTGATGACGGCCCGTTGGCCGGGATTCATGTGACCCACCTGCGTCTCCTTGAAATTGGCCACCACGTAGGTCGCCGTGGGAACGATGGAAACCACTGGCTGCCCGACTGCGCTGAGTTGCCCGGCGTGCGCCACCAGCTTGGAAGCCCAGCCGTCGACGGGCGCCAGGATCTTGGTGTACGAGAGCTGCAGCCGCGCGAGATCCAGGGACGCCTGCGCGCTTTGCATCCGCGCGTGGGCCAGCGCCGCGTTGGCCTCGGCCACTGCGATCTGCGGCTCCACTGGCGCGCTCTGGCTCAAACGGCCCCGCGCCTCGCTCACGCGCGTCTCGGCGCTGCGCCGGGCGTCGTGGGCAAAGGCCAGCTGCGCGCGGGCCTGGGCCAGAGCCGCCTGACTCCCGTCGTAGGAAATCTGGGCTGCGTCCAAGCGATCTTGCGGGATGGCGTGCGCCGCGCGGAGCTGCTTGGCGCGATCGAGATCGATCTGGGTCTTGTGAAGGTCGGCCTCAGCGCGCGCCACAGCGGCATTGGCCGCCGCCACCTGGGCCGAGGCGCTGCTCACCCCGACTGACGAACCGCTGACCGCCGCTTGCGCACTGGCGAAGCCACCGCGCGAGCTGGCCCGCACCACCTGCACCTGCGCGTCGGCGGACTTGGCTTGCGCCTGGGCGCTCGACAGCTCGGCCTCGGCCTGGCGCGCGCGGGCCGCATAGTCGGCATCGTCGATCTCGGCCAGCAGGTCGCCCTTCTTCACGATCTGGTTTTCCTCGATGCGAACCGCGACGATTTGCCCTGCCACGCGCGTGGCCACCGGGACCACATCGGACGTGATCTGCGCGTCGTCGGTGTCTTCCTGGCCAGCGGTGGCGATGGTGTACACGCCCACGCCCGCCAGCACCGAGCCAATGACCGCGGCCAGAACCACGAAGGGTCGGCGCTTGTTGCGCGGTCTGGGCAAGGCGCTGTCGGCCACCGGGCCGTTCTTCTCATTCGCAAGCAGCGGGGATTCCTTCATGTTACATCTCCACGTGAACCGGGGGACCGGCAGCGTCGGACGGGGCCTGCTGAGGTGATCGCTTCAGGAAGTACACCAGGGGCAACACGCACAAAAACGAGAGCCCCGTGAGCAAGAAGACCTGTTCGAACGCGATCACCGCCGACTGCTGGGCCACGGCCCCGGCCACCACGCGCACGGCGCCGGCGTGGGCCGCCGAGGCGTTCATGCCCATCTGCTCGAACATGCGCTGCGCACCGTAAAGGCGCGGCAGCAGGGTAGCCGAGCCCGCGACCACATGGGTGCCGAGAACCGACCGGACGGACGTCATGTGGCGCGTGAGCAAAGTCGCAAAGATCGCCAGCCCAATTGAGCCGCCAATGAACCGTACCACCGAGTTCAATCCGGCCGCGTCGGCCAGCTTGGCACGCGGAATCCGACTCAACGCCGTCGTGGCCAACGGAACGAACAGACAACTGAACCCCACGCCCTGCACCAAGAGCGCGCCGATGATTCCGCTCTCGGAGGTGGCCAGGGTGTAGTGGCTCATCATCCAGGTGCTCACCGCCACGCAAGTGACGCCGAAGCTCACCACCAGACGCGGGGAGAGGACGTTGTAGGTGCGGCCCACGATGGGCGTGACCACCATCATGATGAGAGCGCGAGGCATGAGGGCAAGCCCCGACTGCGTCGCGGTGTAGCCCAGCACCTCCTGCAAGAACACCGGCAATAAGAACGTCACCGACATGAGCAGCGCGAACATCACCCCGCCCACCACTGTCCCCGCGGTGAACACGCTGTCCTTGAACAGCGCAATGTCCACCGCAGGAGCCACAGCGGTCATCTCGCGAACGACGAAGCTGGTGAGCGCCACGAATGACACGAGGGTGAGGCCTGAAATGACCTGCGAGTCGAACCAGTCATTGCGATTTCCTTCCTCAAGCACGTATTGCAAAGCCGCCAACCCGATGCTGAGCAGGGCGATGCCGACCCAATCCAGATTGGCCCGGCGCTTTGTCGCCATGGCCCGCTGGGCAGCGCGAATGTCCTCCGGCTCCCGCACGAAATTGGACACCATAATCAGCGCCAGCACGCCCACCGGCACGTTGATGAAGAAGATCCATGGCCAACTGTAGTTGTCCACGATGTAGCCGCCCAGGGTCGGCCCCACCGCCGGTCCGATGATCACCGCCATGCCGAACACGGCCATGGCCATGCCCTGCTCCTTGAGCGGGAAGGTCTGGCGCAAGATGGCCTGCTCGGTGGGCTGCAAGGCGCCAGCCCCCAGCCCCTGCAAGAAACGAAATGCCACGAGAGTGGTCAAGCTGCGGGCCAGGCCGCACAGGGCAGACGACAGGATGAAAATCGACAGCGCGGCCATGTACACGCGCTTCTGGCCGAAAAGGTGTCCCAGAAACGCGGTCAGCGGCATGACCACCACGTTGGCGATGACGAAGCCGGTGGTGACCCAGGTGATCTCCTCGACCGTGGCCCCGAGCGATCCGCGCAGATGCGGCACCGCCACGTTCACGATCGACGCGTCGATGGTGCCCATCAGCGTGCCAAAGGTTACCGAAACCGTGACCAGCCACTTGTTTACCGGCGGTGGCCCACTGGGCGCGCCGGCGGCCATGGAGTTGTTCACAGGTGGCAAGCGAATTTCCGCAGGTCAGGCAAATGGATGTCGCAACATACGTTCCAGTCCCAAATAGTCAACTCTCGCTTCCTTGGCTTGGTTGGATGCTCCTCCGACGGGAGAATTCCGGACAGTCGTGCTAGACCGCGGGTTACCCATGCCCGATACCAGTCGTCGCGTCGCCAGCTTCACCGAATCCGTCATTCGCCACATGACCCGCCTGGCCAACGCACACGGGGCCATCAACCTGTCGCAGGGGTTTCCCGATTTCGACCCACCCGAGGTGCTCAAGCAGGCGGCCGAGCACGCCGGCCGGCACGGGCCGCATCAGTACGCGGTGACCTGGGGCGCACCCGCCTTCCGTCAGGCCCTGGCGCGCAAGCAGTCCCGATTCACGGGCCTGGCCATCGACCCAGAAACGAACATCGTTGTCACTTGCGGCAGCACGGAAGCCATGATGGCCGCGATGATGACCGCCTGCAATCCCGGCGACCGCGTGATTGTCTTTTCGCCTTTCTACGAAAACTACGTGGCTGACACCATCCTGTCGGGCGCTGAACCCATCTACGTGCCGCTGAACCCGCCCGATTTTCGCTTCGACGAGGCCGAGCTGCGCGCTGCCTTTGCCCAGCGACCCAAGGCGATAATCCTGTGCAACCCCGCCAATCCCACGGGCCGGGTCTTCACCAGAGGCGAACTCGAATTGATCGGTCGGCTTGCCACGCAAGCAGACGCCTTCGTGATCACCGACGAGGTCTACGAACACATCGTGTTCGCGCCCCACCAGCACACCTATTTTGCGGCCCTGCCAGGTCTGTTCGATCGCACCATCACCTGCGGATCGTTGTCCAAGACCTACTCGGTGACTGGCTGGCGGCTGGGCTATGTCATTGCGGCACCGGCCGTGATCGCGGGCGCGCGCAAGGTGCACGACTTTCTCACCGTGGGGGCAGCGGCGCCGTTGCAGGAAGCGGCGGTGGCCGGCCTGAATCTGCCCGACAGCTACTACACCGAGCTGCAAGCCAGCTACAGTGCGAAGCGCGAGCTGTTCCTCGGATTTCTGCGACAGACTGGACTGCGCTTCACCGAACCCGAAGGCGCGTACTACGTCCTGGTGGACATTGCAGAATCAGGATGGACCGACGATCGGGCCTTCTGCGACTGGCTAGTCAAAGAGGTTGGTGTGGCCGCGGTTCCCGGCTCCAGCTTCTTTCACGAGCCGGTACGCAACCTGATTCGCTTCCACTTTGCCAAGCGGCCCGAGACCCTGGAAGCAGCCGGGCAGCGGCTCATTGGCCTGCGCCAACGTGCCGCGCAAGCGCGGGAACGCGTATAGGCAACAGCGCGGGGCGAGCGGTTCCTCGCCCCGTGGCAAAGACTGCCTACTGGAACGACAGAGCGGTCACGCAGAAATCGTACGCGCCCGCCGTCGTGCCCGCACTGGCCTCGATCTGGATGTTCGTTGTATTGGGTGCACCAGCGAGGGCCGTGCCGGTAGCCGGGGCCCAACAAGTCGTGTTGAAACTGCTCCAGGGGATGGTCTGGCTGGCGGAAGTCATCGCAGCGCAATACTGCGTGCCGGCCACGGTCACTTGCACGCGAGCCGTCGCTCCTCCGGTGGGAAGGCTGCTCAACGTAACGGATACACCCGATCCGGTGAGCTGCACTGGCACGCTGGTGGTCAGCGTGGTCTGCGGCGACAGGCTGAAACCGAAGCCAG
>PMBY01000270.1:0-2824 GCA_003153875.1 Myxococcales bacterium
AGGCCATCGACCGTTTGCTGGCCGATGAGGACTCGCGCAAGGGGCGTGTCGAGGCTGCCCTGGCACTCGAAGGCTCGATGACCGCCAAGGCTGCGGACGAGATGGTGGCGTCGGTCAGCCGCATCCGGAGTAGCTGGCGATGATGATCGCCGATTCGGATGTGCTCATCGACTTCTTGCGTGGTCGTTCACCTTGGGCGGGACGCATCAAGTTGGAGATCAAGACCGGCCATTTGGCCACCACGGCTGTCAACAGTTTCGAGCTGCTGAGCGGGGTAAAGGCCGCAGCCGAACGAGACAAGGTGTCGCGACTGCTGGCGGCGCTCACAGTGCTGGCCGTGACCCCCGCGGCCAGCGAGCAGGCAGCGGCGATCCGGCGCGAGCTTGAGTCGGCGGGCCACGGCATCGGCATGGCCGACTGTTTGATAGCGGGCGTCTGCCTGGCCAACCACGGCGTTCTGCTGACCCGCAACCTCGATCACTTTGAACGCGTGCCCGGCTTGAAGATCAGCGGGCGCCATCTCGAGAGGAACGGGAGAATCTAGCCGTTATCAACAGTCCCAGTTCCTTCCAGGAAAAGGGATGCAAGTGACGGGAGCGGGCTTGTCCACCAGCCACCTGAATCGCGGCCAAAGAAGACCGAAGCAGACTTCACGGACCATCGGCAGGTCGCGAATTCAATCCGAAGTCAGACGACGCCCAATCGGGGCCAGGCGGCGGCACAGGTCTGAAAGGGAAGCCATCGTGCGCAGGCGCGCGCTGATGGCCGCGCTCGACATGTCCACGTCCTTGCTGACAGGGCCGCGCTCGGCAGACAGGCGCGCCATTTCGTGCAGGCGGGCGCTGATCGCCTCACGGCGCATGTCAACCACGGCCGACCTCCTGCAGTGAGACTTCTTAGCTCCTGAAACAGATCCACGGGTCACGGGAAGTATACCCGCATCGCGCGCAACGAGCTGCTCGCCTTCCGCGACGGGTGCCGGCCAAAGGGGCTTTGTCTCCTGGGCCTTCGCTGCGGTAGGATGGCCAAGCATGACATCGCTATCGGTACTGGTCCCCGTGTACAACGAGCAACACTTGGTGGCTGCTTCGTTGGCCAGGTTGGATTCTCTGGAATCATCGCCCCACCTCGAGCGCATCCAAGTCATCGTCGTGGATGACTGCTCGAAGGACGGCACGCCCGAGGAGCTGCGCAGTTTCGCGGCCCAGCGTGAGCTGGCTTGGCACGATGATGCCGCCCCGGTGGACGGGGTTTCACTCACGGCCAGCGGGCGTGCGGGCAAGACCGACTGGGTATTCCTCAGACACGAGCGCAACGGCGGCAAGGGCAGCGCTGTCCGCACGGCGCTGGCGCGCGCCCAATGTGCGATCACGGTCATTCACGACGCGGACTTGGAATATCACCCACGCGATCTCGATCGCATGGTCAAGGTCTTTATCGAGGAGAGGGCGGACGCGGTTTTCGGATCGCGCTTTGCCGGCAGCGAGGTCCGCCGGGCGTTGTTCTTTCATCACGAGCTCGGCAATCGGCTGATGACCTTTCTCACCAATTGCGTGACCAACCTGAATCTGACCGATATNNCGCATCTTCGAGGTTCCCATCAGCTACTCCGGTCGTACCTACCAGGAGGGCAAGAAGATCAACTGGCGCGACGGGATCCAGGCCTTGTCGGCCATTGCGCGCTTTGGGATCGGCGACGATCTCTTCACCGGGGATGAGCACGGCTCCCACACGCGCAACCGTCTTTCGCGCGCGCCACGCTTCAATGCCTGGATGGGGGATGTGGTGCGGCCGTACTGTGGGCAGCGTGTGCTCGAGATCGGCAGTGGCACGGGGAACCTGACGCGCGAGCTGGTTCCGCGCGAGTTGTACGTGGCGACGGATATCAGTCCCTTGTATCTGGATTCGCTCAAGGGCCTCACCCATGACCGGCCCTATCTGCGCGTGGCCGCGACCGACGTGACCAAGCCTGAGAGCTTTCCCCAGGTTCCCGGGGGCTTTGATACCGTGGTTTGCCTCAACGTCATCGAATACGTCGACGACGATCGGGCTGCCCTGGAAAACATTCGTCGGGTGCTCACGCCCGACGGTTGCGCCATCGTCCTGGTTCCCCATGGCCCGCAGATCCTGGGAACGCTGGACGAGGTGCTTGGGCATCGACGCCGCTACACGCTGGAGTCGCTTCAGCAAGTCGCGGAGCAGGCGGGGTTCAAGGTGCGGGAGACGATCCTCTTCAACCGCACGGGCTGGGCGGCCTGGTGGCTCAACGGCAAGGTGCTCAAGCGACGAGTCTTCGGCCTGGGGCAGATCTTCGCACTGAATACGCTCATGCCGGTGTTTCGTCGCGTCGACGAGCAATTGCCGTTCCCGCCGCTGTCGCTCATCGCCATCCTCGAGCCGAAGAAGCAGGAGTCTCCGTGAAGAAATCCGCGCGCATTCTGGTCACGGGAGGGGCTGGGTTTCTTGGCTCGCACCTCTGCGAACGCCTGGTCGCCGAAGGCCACGACGTCGTCTGCCTGGACAACTTCTTCACCGGCACGCGGGCCAATGTGGCGCACCTGCTGTCCCACCCGCGTTTCGAGCTGTTCCGCCACGACGTGGAGCACCCGCTGACCATGGAGGTCGACCAGATCTTCCACCTGGCCTGCCCCGCTTCGCCGGTGCACTACCAGCGCAATCCGGTGCGCACCATCCGGACGGCGGTACAAGGCACGCTCAATTTGCTGGAGGTGGCGCGCGAGGCCGGGGCGCGCATGCTGATCGCGTCGACCTCCGAGGTCTACGGCGATCCGGCCGAGCACCCGCAGCGCGAGAGCTACTGGGG
>PMBY01000270.1:2840-4533 GCA_003153875.1 Myxococcales bacterium
TGGTGTCCAACTTCGTGGTGCAGGCGTTGGCCGAGCAGCCGCTGACGGTGTTCGGCGACGGCCAGCAGACCCGTTCGTTCTGCTACGTGTCCGATCTCATCGAGGGATTTCTGCGGCTCATGGCCAGCCCGCACGGCTGCGATCCAGTCAACCTGGGCAACCCGCGCGAAACCTCGATGCTGGAGCTGGCGACCATGGTGCGCGACATGGTTGGATCGCGCGCCGGGATCGTACACGCGCCCTTGCCCAAGGACGATCCGGTGCGGCGCAACCCGAACATCGCGCGGGCGCAAGAGCTGCTGGGTGGCTGGACGCCGCAGGTGCCGCTGGAGCGCGGGCTCGAGGCCACCATCGCGTATTTCCGCGGGCTGAACCGTCGCAACAGCGGATAGCCCGAGGGCGACAGGCGGTCGTTTTGCGCGGGAGGTGAGGCAGGTGGGACGCGCACCCTTTTCCCGCGCGCGAACCGGCGTATACTGCGCGCCATTCAACTCTTTGCGCCCTTCAGCCGAAGCAAAGGAGTTGAATGGCCATGGAAGACGAACGACGCACAAGTCAACGCTTGCAGGTCAATGTCGAGATCGGCATGCAGACCGAGAGCAACTTCTACACGGGGCTCACCCAAGACCTGAGCGGGGGTGGCGTTTTTGTCGCCACCAACCAGATCCGGCAGATCGGCGAGCGCATCAAGGTGTTGCTCACCCTGCCCGGGCAGAACGAGACTTTTGAGATCCTCGCCGAGGTCCGTTGGGTGCGCAGCGCCACTTTTAGCCGGAACGTCGACGACCCGGGCATGGGCTTGCGCTTCTTGCAGATGTCGCCCGGGGCAAAGAAGGCGGTGACGGACTTCCTCTCCCAACGCGAGTCGCTCTTTTTCGACGAGGACTGAGTCGGGCGATCACCGTCCCACGCGCAGAAGCTCGATGAACGGCGCGTTTTCCTGGCCGGGCTGAAGCGGCTGGGACAGATCGATGCGCGCGTGAATGGCGAAGTCCTCGTCGCCTTCGGGATCGACCAGGCGCTGCTGCGCGTCCCACAGGCGCGGTCCAGTCGGCGTCAGCAAAGTATTGTGCGGGCTGCGAGCCACAGGCGTGACCAAGATGGAACCGTGTTCCTCAAGGTAGGGCTGAAGCTCGGCGGCCAGGCGCTCGGCGGTCCACTCGGGTGTGTCGCTGGACGGGTTGTCGCGCAGGGCGGACAGGGCCTCCTCCCAGTCGCGACGGGCCAGGGCGCCCAGCAAGCGGTGTAGCTCGGCCCGAATGCGGGCAGCAAAGGCGCGCGGGTCGGCCGCCGGATCGCGCGGGCGCGCGGTGCGAACGGGCTCGCGCGGTGCTGACGGGCCATCGGGTGCGCGCAGTTCCTCCCATTCTTCCAGCAGGCTGGAGTCCACTGTGCGCACCAGGCCGCCCAGGCTGGCCAAGAGATCCTCGACCTCGGGGGTGCGAAAGGCGGCTGGCACCGACTGGTTGAAGGTCCGATACGCGTCCGACAAGTAGCGCAGCAGAACGCCCTCGGTGCGCTGCAAACCATAGTCGCGCACGTAGTCGTGGAAGCTGCAGAAGCGTTCGAGGATCTCGCGCGCCACGGATTTCGGCGCGATGTTTTCCTCGCCCACCCAGGGATGCTTGTCAGCAAAGGCGTTGAAGGTTTCGTAGATGAAGTCGCGATTGGGCTTGGGCCATTCCAGTTTTTC
>PMBY01000386.1 GCA_003153875.1 Myxococcales bacterium
GCCCCGGCGCCCGAGACCAGCATGGCGATGCGGTAGCCGAGGATCCAGGTCGACGTCCCGGAGGCGCGCTCAGCCGGTGGCAAGACGTCGGTGCGGTAGGCGTCGGCCACCACGTCCTGACTGGCGGACAGAAACGCGACCACCACGGCAAGGGCCGCGATGGCCAGCGGCGCACTTTTCGGATTGATGTCGGCCATGATCCACACGGATATCAGCAGGCCCACCTGGGTCAGCGCCATCCAACCCCGACGGCGGCCGAACAATGGAAAGCTGAAGCGGTCCAGCAGCGGCGCCCACACGAACTTGAACGAATAGGGCAGGGTGACCAGCGAGAAGAGCCCGATGGTTTTCAGATTCACGCCGGCATTGGTCATCCACGCGCTCAGGGTTGTGCGCGTGAGCGCCAGCGGCAAGCCCGAGGCAAAGCCCAGCGCGATGAGCATGCCCACCCGCTTGCTGCGAAACGCGTTGATGAACGCGCCCATGGGTCCACCTTCGCCCGACGTGGGGCCCAACGCCAGTTTTCGCGGCAATCCCTTCCAGAACGCCCCACAGGGAGGGGGCGGATTGGTTGCTATTCTTGGTCGCGGAAGCGACGAAAAGGCGGAAACGCGCGGAGAACACGCGACATTTTCCACTGGCACGGCCGCTGCATTACCAGCCAGTCAGAGACGCTTTCACAGCAACCCACAGAAAAAGGAGTCGCCGCCATGTTCAAGAAGATCTTCATCGCACTCGGAATCGTCGCACTGACCAGCACGTCGGCCTTCGCCGCCAAAGCCAGCCACAAAGCGCCCGCGGCCGTCACGGCCCAGAAGGTCGCGCAGGCAGACTCGGCCAAGCCGGCTGATGCCAAGGGCAAGAAGGGCAAGAAGGGCAAGAAGGCCGCTGAGGAAGCGCCCGCAGCAGCCCCGGCCCCAGCGCCCGCTCCCGCTCCTGCTTCCAAGAAGTAGTCAGTCCGTCTTCCTCCGCCCGCCGCCTGGTAGCAGCCCAAGCGGCGGGCCTCGCTTAACTTCTTCTCCGGGACCCACGCGGCCGCGGCATTACGCGGGCCGCGGCTGCGTGCGGCTCCGGGGGACGAATTGTCGCGTGGGGAGCCCGCCGGCTTTGCCCCCTTCGGGGACTTCGGGACGGCCCGCCACCCTGCCCGCCCCGCGCGCCTCGCGCGCGCCCTCGCCGGCGGCGCACCATCGCGCGAGGCCGAGCGAAGCGAGCGGGGTGGCGGTGGCAGGTGGGGGGCCGAAGGGTTTGGGAACCTTTTGAGGGTTCCCATAAGAATTGGCGAAGCAACCGCAAGGCGAAGCTGTCGATAACTCGGCATGCGCGCCCTGTTTGCTTTGAGTGGATGTCTACTGTCTCTGGCCGGCTGCAGCCTGGTGCCTGGAGGGAAGATGCCCGCCGTTTCTGGGGCCGAGCCGCCCGGCGGCGGCACCTGGCAGCCGGGCTGGCTCGAAATCCATCACATCGACGCAGGCCAGGTCTGCAGCACATTGATCGTGGGGCCCACCGGCCGGTCTCTGCTGGTGGACGCGGGTGAAGCCGACTGGCAAGCCGACGACGGGGCCTTGATTGTCGGGCCCTACATCAAGAACGTCCTCGGCTCCTCTCACCTGGACTACGTCCTGCTCAGCCATTTCCACCTGGACCACACCGGGTATCCCGGCAATGGCGGCTTGTGGCACCTGGTCAACCTGCAGGGCTTCACAGTGGGCAAGCTCCTGCACCGCGATTTCTCCCGCTACTTGGGCGAGGGCGGGGGCACGCTGGCGCGCTGGCGCAGCTATCTCGCCGGCCAGGGACAAACCGTGCTGCACCCTGAAGTCGCCTTCCTGGGTGCCGGTCAGATCGATCTCGGGCCGGGCGTGACCCTGCGGGTGGTCGCCGTGGATGGCAACGGTCTGCTTTCAGCCCAAGCACCGGCCGACGATCTGGCCCCGCCCAGCGAGAACGACTACTCGTTGGCGTTTGTTCTGCGCTTCGGCCTGCTCGACTACTTCTCGGGCGGCGATCTTTCGGGTGAGACGCTGGTATCCGAATTCGGCTACTCGTACCACGACATCGAGTATGCCGTGGCTCGGTTGGCCGGGGACATCGACGTCTATCGGGTGAGCCACCACGGCAGCGACCACTCATCCAGCCCCACCTTCCTGGCCGAGCTGTGGCCCAGGGTGAGCATCGTCGAGGTGGGCAACGACAACCCTGACGGCCATCCCCACCAGGCCGCGATCGATCGTCTCGCCGCCACGGGCGCCGTGTATCTCACCGAGCGCGGCGACCCCAACACCGACCTGCGCGGTGCCCGCGTGGCGGGACACGTGGTCCTGCGCACCGCAGACGGTCTCGATTACTGGGTGGCCGGCGACCACTATGTGGCGACGGATCCGCTTCGAGTCGACGCGGACGGGGATGGCTACTTCCAGGAAGCCGATCCTGACGACACGTCTCGACTGGCGGTGCCGGGGCCCCGCGGGGGCTGCGATCCGGAATACCAAGCCTGTCTCTAGCCGAGACTGGGGGATGGACATCGCTCCTAAGCCAGCATAAAGATAGTAGCTCTCCGCCAGGAGCTGCATTCATGAAGATGTACCGCTGTTTCCTCCCGCCACTTGTCGCTGTCTTGTCCGTTCTCACCCTGTCGTCGCAGGCCATGGCCGCCGGGAAGGCCGCTAAGACCCAGACCACGGTGAACAGGGTCGTCGAGATCAACAAACAGGCTCTGGCCGAGATGCAGGCGAGCAAGTTTGAGGCGGCGCGTGATGCCCTGTGGGGCGCCATCGCGGTTCTCACCGACGCGAACATGTCTGACCACGAGATCGCGGCGCGCACCCACGTGCACCTGGCCGCCGTCTACATGACGGGCTTCAACGACAAGAACAAGGCCATCCGGCAGCTCGTGATGGCTCTCAAGATCAACCCCAACATCAAGATCACTCCGCAGGTGGATACGCCGGCCCTGGACGAAGCCTTGGACGCGGCCCGTGCCCAGGCCAGCCTCCCACCGGGAGATCGGACATCTGCGACGCAGTCGGCGTCCACAGGTGCGGCTTCAGCAGCGCCGGTGGCGCCCGTAGCCCAGAGTGCGTCCTCGGCCAGCGGTCCTTCGGCTGGTGGAGCCGCCGCTGCAGGCCGTCGGTCGGGCGGGGCCAAGAAGCTGGCGGACCTGGCAGAGCCAGCGCCACCGAACAAGGCTCCCGAGCCTTTCTATTGTCCTCTGCCGAGCGAGGTGCCACCCAAGGAGGATATCCTCGTCCGTTGCCTCACGCAGAAGCAGCCAAAGAAGTCCACTGCCACGCTCTACTACCGGGAAAGCGGGAGTGAGGATTTCACGCCACTTCCCATGACTCGCTCGCCCCAGGGCTGGCTCACGGCGACTGTTCCAGCCGCTGCTGTCACGGGGAACGCATTCCAGTACTACTTGGAAGCCAAGATTCCGGGCGTGAAGGAGCCCCTAACCATCGGAACCTCTGACGGCCCCGAGCTGATGCCCATCGTCGACGGTGCCGCGTCGATGAACAACAGAACACTGACGGCCTTGTTGCAGGGCAAGGACACCACTACCAAGCCCCTGCCGATCGTGGACGACCAGGCCCCGCTGGAAGAAATCAACAAGCAATTCCAGATGGACGAAGAGCTTCGTAAGTACCATCGCCGTTTGGCTGGTTCGTTCTTTTTCTCGCTCGGCGGCGGCACGGGGTCGACCTATCACGGCTCTATCAGGCCAGACAGCCACGAACTGAGCTGGACAAACAAGGCGGCAGTCGCAGCCGATCCCAACACCCCAGTCGTACTTGGCAAGCCCGTCATGATCGGAGGGGGATACTCATTAGCACTCCTGGGCCAGCTCGTTCCGGAGCTGGGCTACCAGGTTACCGACAGGCTCGCCCTTTCGTTGCAGGGGCGAATTCAGTACGCGCTTTCCGACTCCCAGGGATGGCTCAATGACCGAACCAAGGCAAAGATTCCGCCGACATGGGCCGTGGCTCTCTTCCTCCGCGGGCAGTATGCCTTCTTCAACGCAGGGAATTTTCAGTTCTTTGGCTCAGGCATCGTGGGGTTCGGACTGGTCGGGGGCGGGCCTTTCATGGGCTACAACCCCAAGGCGTGTACTGTGAGCCAGGGCCATCCCTGCAACACGACCGGGACGGATCATAGCGACACCATCAGCTCAGGGCCGCTGGCCTTGGGCGCCGGGGCGGGCGTCATGTACCATCTATCGCGCAACTTGGCCCTATGGTTTGAGGTCCGTGGCATGGTCAGCCCATCACCGTTCATGGTCCTGGGCGAGGGCAACGGCGGCTTCGCCTTCGCGTACAAGTTCGACTTCGAAGGGTCGGAAGCGCCACCCCCGCAGGAAACCGTCGGCGGCTGGGAAAGGCCGCCAGAGGAGCGGGAGGCGCCGCCGGCAGATGCGCCTTCCTCGGAGTAGTCGCGCCGGTCAGGGCTCGTGGAAAACCAGGCGCATCTGATCGAGGCACAGGTTCTGCCCCGCTACCTGGGCCTGGACGGCGCCCAGGTCACGCCTCTGGGCAGGGGACTGGTCAACCAGACCTACCTGGTCAGCCGGGGCAAGGCGCGCTTTGTGCTGCAGCGGCTGAATCCGGTCTTCTCCGCCGCCGTCAACGATAATATCGACGCGGTCACGCGGCGGCTGGCCGACCTGGGCATGGCCACGCCGCGCCTGGTTCCGGCCCGAGACGGCCTCTTGTCGGTCGACCTGGGGGTGCAGGCCGGGTTGTGGCGGCTGCAGACCTACGTCGACGGTGTGTCCTTCGATGCGGTGGCCAGCCTGGGCCAGGCGCGCGCCGCGGGCGGCCTGGTGGCGCGTTTTCATCGCGCGCTCGACGGGCTGGACCGCGAGTTTGCGGGCATGCGGCCGGGCGTGCACGACACCGCCCTGCACATGGCCAGGTTGCGCGAGGCGCTGGATAGCCGCCGGGATCATCGCCTCTTTCGAGACGTGAACGCCCTGGCCGCAGATTTGTTCGCCGCCGTCGGTGATTTGCCGCCTTTGCCCAGCCTGCCCCCGTGCGTGTGCCACGGCGATCCCAAGCTGAACAACATCTTGTTTGCCGGTCGTGAGCCGCCCGCGGCCGAGCAGGCGGTGTGCCTCATCGACCTGGATACGGTGGGACCCATGGCGCTGGCGCATGAGTTGGGGGATGCGTGGCGGTCGTGGTGCAACCGCAGCCCCGAGGACGCGAGCCAAGCCAAGTTTGACGTGGAAATCTTCCGGGCCTCCTTCGAAGGGTTCCACGATGCCCTGGGCCGAACCCTCGGCGCCGATGAGCGTCGCGCTTGTTTGCATGGGGTCGAATGGATCAGCCTCGAGTTGGCGGCGCGCTTCGCGGCCGATGCCTTGCTGGAATCGTACTTCGGCTGGGCGCCCGAACGCTACCCCGGTCGGGGCGAGCACAACCTGGCGCGCGCGCGCGGGCAATGGGCGCTGCACCGGGCGGTCTGTGCGACCCGGGGCGAACGGGCGTGCATCCTAGAAATCTGACTACACGCGCACGCGGCTCAGGCCCTCCATCAAGGCCTTGAACCCCGGGAAGTCCAGACTCTGGTCGCCGTCGGAGAGAGCCTGGTCAGGGTTGGGGTGAACCTCGATGCTGATTCCGTGGGCACCGCAGGCGCGCGCGGCCCAGGCCATGGGCGCTACGTAGAGACGCTTGCCGGTGCCGTGGCTGGGATCCACCACGATGGGCAGGTGGGTGCGCTCGCGCAGCACCACCACGGCGGACAGATCCAGCGTGTTGCGGGTGGCGCTCTCGAAGGTGCGAATGCCTCGTTCGCACA
>PMBY01000222.1 GCA_003153875.1 Myxococcales bacterium
CTCTACGACTTCTCGCAGGTGCCCATCCCCACCGACGACGTGGACCCGGAACAGATCGCACGCCCGCGTCCTTGGTCGATGAACGAGATCACGCGCTTCATCCTCTTCATTGGGCCGTGCAGCTCGATCTTCGACTACACCACGTACCTCGTCATGCTCTACGTCTTCAAGGCATGGGATCCCAGCCAGGCCCACCTGTTTCAGACCGGGTGGTTCGTCGAGTCGCTGCTCACGCAAACCCTTATTATCCACGTCATCCGCACCAACAAGATCCCGTTCCTGCAAAGTCGGGCCAGTTGGCCGCTCACGGTCACCACGGTCTTGGTCATGGCCTTCGGCCTCTACCTTCCCTTCTCGCCCCTTGCCAGCGCGCTGGGCTTCGTGGCCTTGCCGCCCCTGTACTGGCTTTTTCTGCTCATGACCCTGGCCTGCTACATGGTGCTCACGCAAGTGGTTAAGGGCTGGCTGCTGAAGAAAGCCTGGGCATGACTACATTTCTTGAGGCTGGGCCTTGCGGCGGCATAGCCTAGGCGCAGGATTCTGATCGTGGCATCGCTTCCCACACTCTTTGGACGCTACCGGCTCATCCAGAACCTTGGATCGGGCGACAGCGTTTCTCTTGCCGTGGCCCCTGGCCCAGGCGGGGAGTGCGTGGTCAGGCGGCCACCCTCCGATCGGCGCGTCGACTCCGAATTCTTGTCCCGTTTCCGTCGCGCCGCCCATCTGTCGCGGCGCTTGGCCCATGAAGGATGGGTGGCAATCCACGACGTGGGCGAGGTGGACGGCGAGCCGTATCTGGCCGAGGAGTTCTTTGAGGGCCATGGCCTGGGCGAGGTGTCGCAACGTTGCGTGACCGAGACGCGACGGTTTTCCGTGGTAGCCACGCTACACGTCGTCTGCGCAATCAGCCGCGCGCTGGGCGTCCTGCACGAGTTCGAGGGGTTGGGCCTGGTTCACCGCAAGTTGCAGCCAGCCCGGGTGCGGCTCGGCTACCAGGGCGGGGTGAAGTTGCTCGATCTTGCCTCTGGCTGCGCGGTCGGTGCCGATGGCGCGCCTGGGCCCGCATTCCTGGCGGAGGAACTGCGCTATCTGGCGCCCGAGCAACTGGGGAACGGTCCGGTTGATCGGCGGGCCGACATCTATGCCCTCGGGGTGGTTCTGTGGGAGACCCTGGCCGGATGTCCTTTCCTCTCGAACATCGAAGGGGGCCAGGCCGGATTGGCGCGCGCCACACGCGAACAACTGATCGATCGAATCCGTGCGCATCGGCCGCCGTCGCCTTCGCTCTTCAATCCTGAGGTGCGGGCCGATTTGGACGCAGTGGTGATGCGAGCCGTGGCCAAGGCGCCCGAGCAGCGCTTCCCGACGGCGGGCGAGTTCGAGCGCGCCTTGCTGCCCATGGCCAGCGAGGCCGGTCGCGACGCCGTGGCTCGTCTGCTCAATCGCTTGTTCGACGCCAGCCGGGAGCGCGAGCAGCGGGCTGCCCTGCTCGCCGCGACTGCCGGGCACGAGTCTCCAGCGGGTCGCGCGCAGTCACCCGCAGGGCTCAGCTTGTTGGAATCGTCGGTGGTGGGTTTGCGCGACGTCAGGGCGCCGGGGCCGGGCCCGTCGCCGGCACCGGTCACGACCAGCCCCTCGGCTGAGGGAACGTCGGCTGCCCCGTCGCTGTCGCGCACAACCGTGGTGTCTCGCAATTCTCAGTGGCTGCGCCGTTTCTTCCTGATCTTCGGCGCTGCCCTGATGGCGGCCATCGTCTTCAACATCTACATCACTCGACACTTGGACGCCGAGGCCACGGCCGGCAAGGCACAGGAGTCGCTCGCCAGCGGCCCGGCCTTGGCGCCCGGCCCGGCCCGGCTGTCGCAGGCCTCACCCGTCAGCGTCGCCAGCTCGGCGCTGGCTGTGACCACGGCGACCGGGCTGTTGCCCGGCGAGCCGGCCGGCGCACGTCCATCCCGAGGTGCTGAGCCGTCCGCAGCGACGACGCCGGCCCGGCCCTACCGGCCATCGGTTGCGTCCTCGGCTGCCAGCGTCGCGGCAGCAGAGACCGCAGCCGGTTCTGTCCCTGAGTTGCCGGCCGACAAGATACGACCTCGCGCCAGCGCAGAAGGCAAGAAAGCCCTGGGTGAGGCCCGCGCTGCCTTTGAGCGTGACGATTTCTCGCGAGCGATCCTAGAGGGGCGGGCCGCGCTGGCAGCAGGCGAAGGGGGCGCTCACGCCATCTTAGGGGCCGCCTATTTCAAGGTCGGTCGCTTCGAGGACGCCGTGCGGGAGTATGGCGAGGCCTTGCGCCTGGAACCTGGCAACCCCGCCCTGGCCAAGCGCGTGGAGATCGCCCGCAGGGCGGCCAGCCGCCGTGCCGAGGGCGCGTCACCGTAGTATGGTTTCGTCGTAGATATGGCTCTCGTCACTTCGTCCGTGGAGGTTGTCTCAGGAGCTCATCCTGATGCGGAGGCGCTTGACCGGCGGGTTGCAGAGCTACGCCTGCGATTCCCGCGCGCCATCATCGATCGCTATCTCGACCGAGTGCCATCGGCCGCGCAGGGCGCCTTCATCGCGCCAGGCGCCTCGGTGGTGGCCGATGTCCGCTTGGGCGCAGGCGTGTCGGTCTGGTACGGCGCAGTCCTGCGCGGAGATATCGCGCCCGTCATCATCGGCGATCGCAGCAACGTGCAGGATGGAACCGTCATCCATGTCGCGGACGATGGTCCCTGCCTGGTGGGCGCCGACGTGGTGGTTGGTCATCGGGCCATGCTGCACGCCTGCCGGGTTGAAGATGCGTGTCTCATCGGCATGCAGGCCACGGTTCTCGACGACGCGGTCATCGGGTTCGGTTCCATCGTGGGCGCCGGCGCGGTGGTCACCCCGCGCACCATCATTCCGCCGCACAGTCTCGTCCTTGGCATGCCAGCCAAGGTCGTGCGCCCGCTCGATGAAAAGGCAGCCGACGAGCACCGCGCGCTGGCTGGCAAGTACACCCGCATCACCGAGAACTACTTGCGCGACAGTTTGCGACGTGGCTAGCTAGCCCACCATGGAAATCGGCCCTCTCCGCGATCGCATCGAGAAGTTGGCAAGCCGCTTGGAGATTCTCCGGGGGCATCTTTGACATCGACGGCAAACGTTCCCGCATAGCCGAGCTTGATGGCGAGGCGTCGCAACCCAATTTCTGGAACGCGAACGAGCAGGCGCAGACGCTGCTGCGTGAGCAGGCGCGTCTCAAGGAAGCCGTGGACGGATTCGACGGACAGGTGCGTGCTCTCGAAGACGCACGGGTTCTGGTGGACTTGGCCGACGAAGCCAAGGACGAGCCCACGGCCGCCGAGGCCGCCGGTGTGCTCGCGCGCATCGAGGACGCAGTGGGCAAGATGGAGTTTGCCCGAATGCTCTCCGGTCCCTACGACCGGCAGGGCGCCATCGTGAGCATCAATCCCGGCGCGGGCGGCACCGAATCGCAGGACTGGGCCGAGATGCTGCAGCGGATGTACACGCGCTGGGCGGCCCGCCG
>PMBY01000357.1 GCA_003153875.1 Myxococcales bacterium
GGCCGGGGCATGGGCACGCGCGATTCAGCGCAGGATACCTTGGGCACGGTCCACAACGCCGCTGACCGCGCGCGCGCCACACTCAGCATGTTGTGGCACCTGCAGTACAAAGACGGGCACACCTGGCACCAGGTGCTGCCCCTGACTGGCGAGGGCGGGCCTGGGCTAGCAGCCGAATTTCCGGCCTGGCCGCAATGGTTCTGTGACGATCATTTGTGGTTGATTCTCGGCGTGTGTGCCTACCTGCGCGAGACTGGCGATCTGGCGTACCTAGACGAGACCATCGACTACACGGACGGCGGCAGTGACAGCGTGTGGAACCACATGCTGCGCGCGATCGAGTTCACCCTGCAGCACCGTGGTCCCCAGGGTCTGCCCCGCATCGGTTTTGCCGACTGGGACGACACCATGAATGTGGATCACGGCAGCGGCAAGGCCGAGAGCGTGTGGTGCGGTCAACAGTTCTGCCGCGCCCTGCTCGATCTGGCCGACCTGTCGGACCACCTGCACAAGACCGACGACGCCAAACGCTTCCGCGGGCTACACGCCGAGATGGTGGAGATCATCAACAAGGTGGCCTGGGACGGCGATTGGTACGCGCGCGCCTTTGATGACGAGGGCAAGCCCATCGGTGTGAAGAGCGAAACCCACCAACGGATCGCGCTCAATACGCAAACCTGGGCAGTGATTGGCGATGCGGCCCCAGTCGAGCGCGGCCGGCGCGCCATGGAACAGGCCCACGAAAAGCTCAACAGCAAGTTTGGACTGGCTTTGCTGTGGCCGGCGTACACCGAGGGCGACCAGCGCGTGCGCGGCACCACGACCTATCCGCCCGGGGCCAAGGAAAACGGCGGCATTTTCTGTCACGCCAACACTTGGGCCATTGTCGCGGCAGCCAAGCTCGGCATGGCCGCGCGGGCCATGCAGTACTATTTGCAAATCACGCCCTTCATGCGACGGGATGTCGACGTCATGAAGGTCGAGCCCTATGTCTACTGTGGCAACGTCACCGGCCCAGAACACAAACAATACGGCTATGCCCGCAACGCGTGGCTATCCGGCACCGCTTCCTGGACCTACGTAGCTGGAACCCAGTGGATCCTCGGCATTCGGCCGACCTATGACGGATTGATGATCGCGCCCGCCATCCCCGAAAGATGGAAAGGCTTCAAAGCAACGCGCGTCTATCGCAGCGTGCGCTACCTGATCAATGTCAAGCGCGCAGGCAAGGGCGCGGCCGTGCAACTGACCGTCGACGGTAAGGCCATCGCCGGCAGCGTGGTCCCGTTGCCCGCCGAGGGAACGGCGGAGGTCAAGGTCGAGGTGAAGTTGGGGTGAAGACAGGTCGACCTGGGGCATTCATTCGATGGAGCCCCAGGTTGGCTTGAAATTCAAACCTGACGATCTCCGGGTCTTGCGAATAGGCCGCGAGGTGCTGTTCCCCCATCTTCATCATCATTCAAATACTCAGAACAATCGCGGGAACAGCGATTCGGCGGCGGTGGTGGACACGCGCAGGGATACCGGACCCTTGGGCGTGGTCGAGGCGAACAGGCCGGCGTCGAGCAGGCGGGCCAGGGCATCGCGGGCGGCTCGCTCGGAGAGCCCGGTGATTCGGGCTGCCTCGCCCCGCGCGACTTCGCCCCTAACCAGAACATCCTTCGCAATCGCAGATTCGGCGTTGCTGAGCCCCAGGTCTCGCAGCAGGTACTTCTCCACTCGCTCCTGCAGACCGTCGATCTCCAGCATAGACGTCATGAACGCGACCTGGTCGAGCATGACTTCGCAGAACCAGCGGGCGAACTCGCCCAGCGCGCGCAGTGACAGATTGCCGCGGCCATCCAGATCCTCTCCATCGCCAACTGCCGATCAGAATGATGGGTAACTATCTGGAGCACCAATGAATTGTCGAAGATGGCGCCGATCTGGCCTGCCGATCATCGCAGCAACGCAAGCCTTGGACAACACAGGTGAATACCCGATGGCCGACTCATTTGCCGCCGATCCGCGCTGACGTTCTACGGAGGGCAGTCGTCGCCCTTGGTCGGGCCCAGGTCCGCCCATTGGATGGGGCCGTCGGACACCCCGAACCTTGCGGCGGTGTAGCTCTCGATGTCGATGAGTTCGTTCGCGCTTCCCTTGTTCTGCGTGCAGCAGCCGCTGCAATCCGAATCGGCGCATGTGTCGATGACAAGAACCACCATGGTCTTTGACCCGGATTTCAGACACAGATCGTGGTGCTTGAGAGTGGCGAAGTCGGGAAAGACAGAGACGATGTCGTGCGATTGGACCCAGCTCTGCGGCATGGTGGGGCCGCAGCCTGCAAACATGCCCTCGTACAGGCAGCCGCTATACTTGATGCACTCTTCGCTGCCAGGGGCGGGGTAGGAGGTGAACTCCGTCTTGTTGGCTGTCTTCCAGACCAGGCCTGGGGCTTCACACCGATTGGTGGCCGTGCTGGTGGCGGTTCCCGATCCGCTTGTGCTGGTGCTGCTATCAGTTGCTGTCGCCGATGCGGTGCTGGCATCCGTGACCGACCCAGTAGCGGTCGCCGTCTTCGATTCCGTGGCTGTCCCCGTGGCCGAGCGGGTATCAGGAGCGGTGTTCAATGCGCTGTCGGTCCCTGAACTGGAGACGCTGGCGTCCTGGGCAGCATCGGGCGCAACCGCGGGCACGCGATCGGCGGCTCCCGATTCTGCGACCAGTGCCGCAGCGTCGGCCGCGAGCGGCTGGTGGGCTCGGCCGCAGCACGGGGTCAGCGGGATGATGAAAGTGAAGATCACCCAGGGGCTCGCCAAGCGCGTCTTCCACATAGGAGTTGCCCTATTCTACAACGAACCGGCGGGCGGGTTCTGGCAGTGTGCTTCGCTACTTGAGGTTGGGCACCTTGTCGCGCGTAATGGTCAAGGCGTTGCCGTAGACGCTCTGCACATGGGCCAGGGTGTTGGACGATTTCTGGTAGCCCGCCCAGGTATTGAAGAGCACCCAGGGCGCCGAGCTGGGGAACATGGTGGCGGGATCTGGCATGTTGCCGTTCTCGTGAAGAGGAATGGGCATGGTGTTGCCGACGACGGTCTTGACCTTGGCATAGGTCGCGGCATCGAGCGAGTAGTCGGGACCGGAAAGATCGACGACGTCCTTGCCAGGGAAATAGGCGCTGAAGCTGGTCGCGGCTATGCCATTGAGGCCACTGAAGGGCATGAGCCAGATGATATTGTTCAGTCCCTTGGTGCCGGTCAGATAGTCGAATGTGTACTTCCACAATGCCACGTAGTTGGCGCCGGATCCCTTGCTCCACCAGAACCAACCGTTGGGTTGCGCCTCGTGGAAGATCGCCAATATCACGGGCACGTTGGCGGCCTTCATCAGACCGATCTGATAGGCGATGTAGTTGAGTCTGGACATGAATGACGTGTTTTCTGGGGTTCCGGACGTCATCACAGAGGTGAAGAAGGTGCCGCCTGCTGGGGGAGTCGCCTCGGCACAGTGGTTGGTGGTGGAACCTGCTGCGTCTTGGTAGCAGTCGTTCGCAGAGGTTTCGCCGGACTTGGGCATGCCCATGTGGTAGCGAATCATGGTGATGCCGCCCCCGTTCCAATAATCGATGGCGCGCTTCGTGGTGTTGGTTTCGCTGCTGGCGCCACCGCCGGCGGCATACATGAAGTCGCCGCCAAGAATCGCCGGCTCTTTCATCCCATTGCTGGTGAACCAAGTGATGTCGTCTAGGGGATTGCCGGCCCAGCTGGTTTCCTGCTGTCCTGACAAGACGTTCTTACCGTACAGTTGATAGATGTAGCAGAGCAGGTTCTTGGTCTGAGGCGATGCATTGGGATTGACAGGCAGGACACTGCACGGGCCAGTGGAGGTCGCCCCGCCGGTGGAGGTGGTGCCGCCGGTGGAGGTGGTGCCGCCGTTCGAGGTGGTGCCGCCGCTCGTCTTCGTGCCACCGGAGGAGGTGGTCCCGCCGCTTGAGGTGCTACCGCCACTCGAGGTGATGCCGCCGCTTGAGGTGGTGCCCCCACTCGAGGTGGTGCCGCCGCTTGCGCCACCACTCGAAGTGGTGCCGCCGTTCGAGGTGGTGCCGCCGTTCGTCTTTGTGCCACCGGAGGACGTCGTCCCGCCGGGCGATGCGGTGGCACTCGTCGAACCGCCGGCCGAGGTCGAACCACCGGCCGAGGTCGAACCGCCGGCCGAGGTCGAACCGCCGTTCGAGGTCGAACCACCAGCCGAGGTGGTGCCGCCGCTCGTCTTTGTGCCACCGGCCGTGGTCGTGCCTCCCGGAGGAATCGTGCTGCTCGCTGATGTTGTGCCGCCTGCCGCGCTGGTGCCGCCGGCTCCGGCCGCGCCGGTCTGACCACCTGGGCTGGAGTTGCCTCCCGTCTTGGTCACCATACCCCCGGTGACCGGAACGGTGGTGGTTCCGCCGTTCGCGCCGCCCGTCGTGGTCGTTCCGCCGGTTCCATGCGGGCTGGTGTTGGTGGCGGGCTGCGATCCGCCATCAGAACAGCCAACAAAAGCGACCAGTGAAACTGCGAAAGCCAAGCTGCAAGTCCTATCCATGCGACGTCTCCTTGCCGGACGATTGGCGATTTTCCAAGGCTGGACCCAGCCCACAAGCCAAAAGGGCGCGACACTCCGCCGACCTTCCAAGAATCCGGTGAAATTCGACCGCTCACTGGCTGGCATCACAGGGTTGGGCGTCGGTTGGCCGCTTGCGTCGATCTTCACGCGTTGCTGTCCCGTTTTTCCAGCCGGCGCGGCGGAATCCGAAGGGCGGAAGCCGCCATTCTGACTAGTGCATTGCTGACTCGACAGCCGTGCGCAGAACCTTTTCGAAGTCATCACCCTCGTGCTCGAAGATGGCGCGCACGAGTCCATCGTGACCGATCACAAAGGTCCGGGGCAGCTTCTGGTCCACACCCAGTCGCACCGCGATCTTGGTGAAACGGTCCGGGATGATTGGCAGATGGAGTTTCTGGCTTCCTGCGAAGGACGCCGCAACCTCGGCTTCCTCGCCGAAGTCCACCAGAACGCCTCGCACGCCCTTGTCCTCAAGCGAGGCCACCACGCGCTCGATGACGGGAAGCTGCTCTTTGCAGTTCTTGCACCAGGTGGCAAAGAACGAGATCACCACGGCAGACGCTGGCGAGCCCTTGGGAGGGTTCAGCAGCTTGGCCAGGGACAACATGTCGTTGTTCAATCCGTAGCCGCCGAAGCTGGGGCAGGGCTTTCCTACCTTGAGCGGGCCGGCCTCATTCACGGTACGGCTGGGTGCAGCCATCGTTGTGGTGGCAAGAACGGCGCACGCCAGCCCAGCCAAGAAAGCGGTTGCACGTTCGCGTCGGCTCCGTCTCATCTGGTCTCGCCTCCCGGCAGTTCGGATTTCAACACGGCTCGCAGTTCCTGTCCAATCTGCTGGTTGTCCAGCTTCTGCGCCACCTTGTGCAGAGCCTGGTCTTCGCCCCGAGCATCGGTTGCACGTGCCTGCACGCGCTCTAGGCCCGAGCGGAAAACCTGCCGGCCAGACGCACATTCCTGGCCGCGCACGTCGAGAACCAGGCGACAGGTGGGACCCAGGCTGCCCAGACGACAGTTGGCATCGGCGTGCACGCTTACCAGGTAAGTGGCAGAGGCAGCCGCAGGGCACGCGGCGCCGAGGCGGACCTCGCTGCCCAGAGGCGCAAGCGCTTTGCGAAAGGCCTCGGTCACGTCAGACGCGATAGGCGCCACGCTCGGTTCGGGCCGCATATCGAGCACGAAGCGAATTTGCGCTCGGAACTCGGCCGATTCCTTGACCAGAATCAACCAGCGCGAGGTCAAGTGCTGTTCCACGTCGGCCGGACCACCGGCTAGCGCGCGAATTTGTACCAGCTTGGGCGATGCTGTGGCCATCACCGGCGACAGACGACCCAACGCTGCCACAAAGGCGGGTCGGTCGCCGCGGGTGTGCGCCTCGGTCGCAGCCTGGTCCCAGGTGTCGAACTGCTTCACCTCGACGGCGAGGTCACGCTCCAGCGCTGCCACGGCGAGGTCGCGCCGCATACACGCGACCTCGTAGGTCTCGCCGCCCTCGATGGCAGAGCCGCCCGACATCTCGATGAGTTCCGAGTGTGCGAAGTCCACGTGCTCCAGCACCCGCGCGATTTCCCGAAACTCCGCCGACTCTCCGGCCGTGCCGCCGACCAGTCGCGAGAATGACTCGACCTCCACGTGAATGGTGTTGCCCAGTTTGGTCAGCAGGTTCTTCTTCGCGCTCGCCACCGCGGCCTCACGTCCTTGCTTGGACTGGCCCACCGCCGACAGGTGAGTGTTGCGCGGGCATTCGGGCGGCGCGTTCCGGTCCGGGTCCGCGAGATGCGGCGGTAGCGTGGCCGCGCATGCACAGGCGAGGGCAAGGACCAGAGGCCAGCACCTAAGGTGCGCGACAGGACACATCGGCGCAGTATATGACAGTTCGGACCCGGTGTGACACAGCATGATTCCAGGCAAGGCAAGAAAGCTATGGCGCACCTGTCGCCCGGTCTGGAGTGGCCCTTGCACCCCTTTCTGCTGCCCGAAACCCAAGGCGGCAGCTTGATCGGCGGAAGCCGGCGGGCTCCCCACACGATTATCCCACGCACACGCGGTTGCGGCCCTGGCGTTTGGCCTCATAGAGCGCGTGGTCAGCGCGCTTGAGCAGGGTCTGGGCAGTGTCGTCGGCCTGGATGGCCGCGGCGCCGACCGAGATGGTGACGCCAACGAGATGACCGGGCAGGCGCAAATCGCTGGCTGCCACCATGGCGCGGAACTTCTCCGCCACCAGCACCATTTGCTGGGCGTCGACGTTCGAGATGATGGCGCCGAACTCCTCGCCACCCCAGCGCGCCACGATGTCGAAGCTGCGGCAGTTGGCGTGCAGGGTGCGCGCCACCAACTTCAGGATCGCGTCGCCGAGCAGGTGGCCGCATTCGTCATTCACCTGCTTGAACAGGTCCACGTCCATCATCAGAACACCGAAAGGCCGGTGGTGCCGTTGCCACTCGGCTAGCCGGTGGCCGAGATGATCGTTGAAGTGCCTCCGGTTGGGCAGGCGGGTCATCTCGTCGACCAACGCCAGCCGCTCCAGTTCTTTGATTCGCTCGGCCTGCTCGATGCGCGCAGTGCGATCGTTGAACACTTGCATCGCGCCCACCGCGCGCCCCTGCGTGTCCAGGATAGGGGTGACCTTGACCCGCACCGGCACCCGGTGTCCGTTCTTGTGGTGCAGGAACACGTCGATCTGATCGGACTTCCCGGTGGCCATCGCCTGCTCAAGCGGGCAGCTATCGGTGCACAGGACGCGGCCATTCACGTCGGCGTGGCACAGGATGTTGTCCGGGCAGCCGCGGCCCACGACCTCGCTGCGGGTGAACCCAGTCAGCTCCTCCGCGGCCTTGTTCCAGAACAAGAGCCGGCGATCCCGGTCCACAAAGTAGACGCTGTCATCCAGGCGATCGAGCAACTCGCGGTAGAAACCGCGCCCCAGATCGCTGATGGCAGCCAGCACCGGCCCGCTGTTAGGCGGTAGCTCCTCTTGCTTCGCATCTTGCTTCGGGCTTGCCACGGCTGTTGCCTCGGCGGTTTCGGATTCGCGAGGAAGGATAGCAGGATCCTCCTCTGTTGGACGACTTCGTGGAAGCTCGCCGTCTTCTCCAAGCCAGGTGCTATCCTTCAAGCGTGCGCCGTGATCCAGAAAACGCACTCTACCAAGGATCTTGCATGAACAAAGCCATCACACGTCGGCTAGGAATCCTGGCATGCCTCGCGGGCGGGTTGATGGTTGCCAATTGTGGGGGAAACGCGCGGCCTGCCTCGTCCCCCGGGACAGGCGGGGTGCAGTTCACGGGCGGTACGCCAGACACTGGCGGCGCGGGTTCCACGGGCGGCGTGCAAGCTGTGGGCGGAACGGAGTTTACCGGCGGCGTGCAAGCTGTGGGCGGAACGGAGTCCACCGGCGGCGTGCAGGACACGGGTTCCACGGGCGGCGTGCAAGTTGCGGGTGGAACGCTGTCCTTGGCAGGCACGGCGGGATCGTCAGTCGCAACTCCCGATGCGGCGGCCGGGGGCGTGGGTGGGTCCAGGGATGCCGACTCTCCTCGCGCCGAGGTGGCGGCACCGGCCCAGTGTCCCGCGCCGCCGGCAGGCGCCCCGGCTGATGCGATCACAGCGCTCAACACCGAGAACGCCGCGCGTGTGGGCATGGGAATTCCCTGCGCCTCGCTGGTCCTGACCTTGTGCACGTCCGCGCAGAATCACTGCAACTACTACACCACCAACCAAGGCAGTGCGACTTGCCAGGCCGCCAGCGCACACAGTGAGATTGCGGGATGCCCGCAATTCACCGGCGCCGATCCCGGCGCCCGCATCAAAGCAGCCGGATACACGGGCATGGGCTGGGCCGAGTGCATGGCGTTCATGGATGATCCGGCAGGCGCAGTGAAGACATTCATTGATTCGGTCTATCACCGCACGCCGGTGCTTTCGCCTTGGTACCGGGACATGGGTTACGCCGGTGGAACTGGCTGCGATACCATTGATTTCGGGCCGGGAACCGCGACGGCGAAGACCGTGACTGCGTATTATCCCTACGACGGTCAGATCAACGTGCCGCTTTCCTTCAACGGAGCCAGCGAAGGCCCAACTCCGCCGGTGCCTTCCACCGGTTGGCCGAGTGGCTATCCCGTCACGCTTTACGGTCAGGGGATCACCGTCAGTGCCCACCAGATCGTCGTGGATGGCACGACCACGCCGCTGGCTCACATCTGGCTCGACGGGGACAGTTCGCTCGGCTCAACTGCGAAAGTGCTCTACACCGAGGCGCCGCTTGCGGCGAATACTACATACCGTGTGACCATCGACGGCACGAGTTCGGCGGGCAGCGTTCACTTCGACTGGAGCTTCACCACCGGGGCCGCGCCGACCAAGCCGGGCGGCGGCCGGCGAGGGTGAGCGGCATAGGCGTGAAGCGGATCAACGGCGGAATGAAATGGCCATTCGTGATTCGAGGACACAAGCCTTCGATTGGTCACCCCTCTCCCTTTCGGGAGAGGGGCCTGGGGGTGAGGGCGAAGCTTCCTGTGAGCCGGACGCTGAAGTCACCCAATTGTGGTGATCGCGCCCGCTGCACGATTCAACGTGCAAATGCAGTACCCTCACCCC
>PMBY01000033.1 GCA_003153875.1 Myxococcales bacterium
AAGAATCGGCCGAACGATCGCATCGCTCTGGTGGCGTTCTCGGCCGAGCCGTACCTGATGAGCCCGCTCACGCTCGATCACGATTGGTTGCTGCAGAATCTAGGTCGGCTGCAACCGGGCATGATCAAGGACGGTACCGCGATTGGCTCGGCACTTTCTGCGAGCGTCAATCGACTGCGCGGCCAGAAGGCGAAATCGAAGCTGGTGGTGCTGCTCACCGATGGACAAAACAATGCGGGGGAGATCGATCCTGCCCTGGCGGCGCAGGCCGCGCAGGCCCTTGGGGTCAAGGTCTACACCATCGGGGTCGGTACCAAGGGAGAAGCGCCTATGCCGATCACCGACGAGAGCGGGCGTACGCGCATCGTGATGACCAAGGTGGACGTGGATGAAGGGCTGCTCAAGACCATCGCGGACACCACAGGCGGACGCTTCTATCGCGCCACCGACGCCGGATCGCTGCAGCGGATCTATGGCGCGATCGACAGCCTGGAGAAGACCACGAGGAACCTGAAGAAATACGAGCACCACGAGGAGCGGTTCGCCTGGCTGGTGTTTCCAGGAATGCTCCTTCTTGCCGGAGAAATAGGGCTCGGCCTCACGCGTTTCAAGAGGATCCCATGACCATTCATTCCATCATTTTCGTTCATCCCGTCTGGCTACTGGTCGGCCTTCTTTTCGCCGTGGCCATTCTGATTCTCGGTGCGCGGCTCGACCGCAAGCGGCGGCTGGCGCTGGCCGCATTCAGCTCGCGCCGCAACGGCGCGGCCTCGTCGCTGTCGCGCACACGCCGGTGGTTCAAACGGGCCCTTCTGGTAACCGGTGCGCTGCTCGGTTGCGCAACTCTCGCGCGGCCACAATGGGGCATTCGCTGGGAGGAGGCGCAGCGACGGGGGCTCGACCTTCTCTTCGCGCTCGACACATCAAAGAGCATGCTGGCGCCGGATCTGAAGCCGGACCGGCTGACGCGCGCCAAACTTGCCATTCGCGACCTGGTGGGCAAGTTCGATGGCGATCGGGTGGGCTTGGTTGCTTTTGCCGGGGATGCCTTCCTGCAGTGCCCGCTCACGCTCGACCGGGGCGTATTCGAGCAGACCCTCGATGCGCTGGACACCACGACCATCTTTCGCGGCGGCACCGACGTGGGCCGGGCCATCGACGTTGCTCGTTCGGCACTGCACAACCAGCCCGCGAATCGCAAGCTGTTGGTATTTCTCACCGACGGCGAAGATCTCGAAAGCCACGCGGTCCAGGAGGCTCGCGCGGCGGCGGCCGACGGCATTCGCATCTACACCGTTGGCGTCGGAACGCCCGGGGGAGAGCTGATTCCCCTCGCGGGAGAGCCCGGCCAGTTCGCTCGCGACGACAAGGGTGGCTTTGTTCGCTCGCAACTTGACGAAAACACCTTGCAAGCAATCGCACGCGTGACCGGTGGCGACTACCGCCGACTGGGACTGGATGGCCGAGGGTTGGAGGCTCTCTACCAGGATGTGCTGGCCAAGTTGCCTCGGGAGGATCTCCACTCGCGCATGCACCAGATTCCCATCGAACGTTTTCAGTTGCCGCTCGGATTCTCCATCCTTTGTCTAGCGCTGGAACCGCTGGTTGGGGAGCGTCGCAGGCGTCGCGTGCTCGAGGCGGAGCCCGAGAAGCGATGGCCGAAGCTCGCGCTGCTCAGGCGCAGAGTGGTCGTCACGCTGGTGATGGCAGCCGCCACCGCAGTCGCGCAAGGTGCAAACGCGTCCCCGCGCGACGCCGAGCAGGCGTATCACGAGGGGAAGTTCAAGCAATCAGCCGATGAATATGGGCGTGCGCTGGCTCATTCGCCCAACGACGTGAAGCTGCAGTACAACCTGGGCGTCGCGGCCTACAAGAGCGGCGAATACGCCAAAGCCGGCGACGCCCTCGGCCGATCCCTGCACGCGGATCGCCTCGATTTGCAGGAGAACACCTACTACGACCTGGGCAATGTTCTCTTCCGCGTCGGGCAAGAGACGGTCGCGAAGCAACCGGAACAGACGACCGAGAAGTGGAAGAAGTCGATCGCTTCGTACGAGTCAGCCCTCAAGTTGAATGCCAAAGACCAGGACGCCATCTACAACCGGGATCTCGTGAAACGGAAGCTGGCGGCGCTTGAACAGCAGCAGCAGAAGCAGAAGGACGAGCAGAAGAAGAAGGAAGACAAGTCGGGGCAACAGAACAAGCAGAACCAGGCGGGCAAACAGGGTCAGAAGGACCAGCAGGCCAAGAACGAGCAGGGCAAACAGGACCAGCAGGACCAGCAGGCCAAGAATGAGCAGGGCAAACAGGACCAGCAGAAGCAGCAGGGTCAGCAGAACAAACAAGAACCGCAGAACAGCCAGAATGACAAGGGCCAACCCAAAGACCAGAACCAGCAAGCCTCGGCACAGCCGCAGCAGGGGACGGGCCAGCCCAAGCCGGCGGCAGCTAAGCCCGAACAACACGCCCCCGGAGCGGCGAGTGCGAGTGACGAATCGGAAAAGGACCAGAAGGAGCCGGAGGTTCCTGGAAAGCTCTCCAAGAATGATGCAAAGGAGCTTCTCGATGCAGTTCGCGGGGACGAGAAGATCATGCCCATGGTGCCCACTGGGCCGAATCGCCCGGCCGCAGACGATGTGGTCAGAAAGGATTGGTGAGTCCCATGCGTTGGAACAGACAAACCCATTTCAGGCTTGCTGCGATTGGCCTGGGTGTGGCGATGGCCTTTGCGCCGAAAGCTGCTGCAGCGGGCGCCAACCCGATGGCCGATATCAGCCCTTCCGAGATCGCTGCTGACCAGGCAGCGGAGCTTCGGGTTGATGCAGTTGGCGGCCACGCGACCGCGCTGCCTGCCGTGGACGGGTTGCACTTTCAACGGACAGGACAGAGCACGGAGATGACCGCCATCAACGGCGTGGTTGCGCAGCACACCTGGATCCTCTATCAGGTCGACGCCGACCGTCCGGGCTCGTACACCATTCCGATCGGAGGGCGAACGCTGCAGCTCAAGGTCCGTCCGGCTGGCGCCCGAGGTGCGTCCGCTGCCTCAGTCCCGATGGCGGGTCTTCGCCCCGAGCCGGATGAATCCGCGCACCAAGGATCGCTGGCACTCCTTCATGTGGTGCTTCCGAGTAAGAAAATCTTCGTCGGGCAAGCCGTCCCCGTGACATTCAAAGCGTACTTCCGCGCTGGCACGCAGATCACGCTGACCGGGGCGCCCAGCTTGGGCATCTCCGCTTTCACCATCAACCATTTGCAAGACGAACCCCGGCAGAGCGTTGAATCCATCGGCGGCGTTCCCTATCGCGTCGCCACCTGGACCGCGCAGGCTTCGGCTGCGATGCCTGGCCATTTCGCGACCCGGGCGACGCTGCCCATCGTGGCGCGCTACCGCGAGGCCTCGCGCCGGCCGGCAGCGGATCCTCTTGCCGGCATGCTCGACGACGACGACATGTCTTCGCCGTCCTCGCTGATTCGTTCTTTCATGAAGCAATCGGCCTTCGCCAACCTAGACGACATGTTCGGCCAGGAGCATCAGCGGGAGATGACCCTGCACGCCCCCATTCAAACGGTCGATGTGCTGTCGCCTCCGACCACCGGCCAGCCCGCCGATTACAACGGCGCTGTCGGCCACTTTGACGTTCACGCGACGCTGGCGCCCACAACAGGGACGACATTCGCGCCGATGAGCCTGAAGATCGAGGTCACGGGGCAGGGGAACCTGGATCGGGTCTCCACCACCGGCCTTCCTTCTTCTGCGAACTGGAAGACCTATCCACCAAGCGCGAAGGTCACCGACCAAGGAACCAAGGTTTTCGAGCAGGCGGTCGTGCCGCAATCGAGTGGCCGCCTAGAAATCCCTGCTGTTTCGTTCAGCTTCTTCGATCCCGACCGGCACCAGTACCTGACCCGGTCGACCGCGCCGATCCGTGTGGAGATCGCCGCAACCCCGAGCGGAATTGCGACGCCGTCCGCGAACCTGGGA
>PMBY01000498.1 GCA_003153875.1 Myxococcales bacterium
AGTCCCTGCCGGCCGAAGTAGCCAGGGAACAGAATCTCACGCAGCAGCTTCAGAATCGCGATCACCGAATCCCGACTGGGAAGGGGTGCTGTGCTGACATGGGTAATGCGTTGCTCGCGCTGATAGCTTTCCACCAGCGAAGTCACCAGTTCCGTGAGCGCCAGGTACCTTGGCTCTGGCTTCGTGCGCCCTCTGCTGCTTGCTAACGGCATGGCTGTTTCCTATCGTAGACACCGCGTCTCGACTAACCGTGCACCAGTTCCAAACCCGCGCGGGTCCAGTTGGAGATCCCCCCGTCCAGGCTGTAGACCTTGCCGATACCCAGACGGTCAGCCAGCTTGGCCGCGGTCAAGCTGCGCAGGCCCTGACCACAGACGAAAACAATATTCGACCCGGGCATCGTTTTCGCAGGGTCAGCGCGCAGATCATCCAAGGGAACCACCCGGGCGCCGGGAATATGGCCGTCCGCCCATTCCTGCGCGTCGCGAATGTCCACCACGTCAACCTCGCCGTGGGCCAGCAAGTCACTCATCTCTTGCGGAGTCAATGTCTGGACCATGTGTCTAGGATAGGAGACACACATCCAGAGCGCAAGATTAATCTTTCCGAGAAGACGCGGCCCGCGTCACGAAGAGGCGTGACCGGGTCAGCCGTGCGCGCTCAGTCGTTTCAAGGCCGCCACCAAGGTGTCGATGTCCTCGCAGACATTGTAGGGCGCCAGCGAGGCGCGCACCGTGGCCTCCAGGCCAAATCGACGCAGAATGGGCTGGGCGCAGTGGTGGCCCGAGCGCACCGCGATCCCCTCCCGATCGAGGGCCGATCCCAGCTCCTCGGTCTTGTGCCCGGCCAGCACGAAGGAGATCACGCCAGCCTTGCTGGGCGAGGTTCCGATGATGGTGAGGCCAGGAACCTTGGATAGCTCGACGGTTGCGTAGTTCAGAAGTTCGTGCTCGTAGGCCGCCACACGCTCATGGCCAAGATTGTCCAGCCAATCGAGCGCGGCGCCCAGCCCGACCGCGTCTGCGATGTTGGCGGTCCCGGCCTCGAAACGCGCCGGCGCGGGATGGTACGTGGTCCGCGCAAAGGTTACGTCCTTGATCATGTTGCCGCCGCCCTGCCACGGCGGCATGGAGTCCAGCACCTCGGGCTTGCCGTACAGCGCCCCGATGCCGGTTGGCGCGTAGATCTTGTGTCCGGAGAACACGTAGAAATCGCTGTCGAGCGCCCGGACATTCACGGGGAAATGGGCCACGGCCTGCGCGCCGTCGACCAGCGTGCATGCGCCCACGGCGTGAGCCATGGCCACCATCTGCTGCGCGGGCGTGATGGTGCCCAGGGCGTTCGACACCTGGGTCAAGGCCACCATCTTGGTGCGGGGACAGAGCAGCTTGCCGTAGGCATCGAGGATCACCTCGCCCCGATCGTTGACCGGCGCGACCAACAGCCGCGCACCGGTCTTGGCGCAGAGCTGCTGCCAGGGCACGATGTTGGCGTGGTGTTCGAGATGGGTGATGACGATCTCGTCGCCGGCTGACACGAATTGTCCGCCCCAGGCCTGCGCCACCAGATTGATGGCCTCGGTGGCCCCGCGCACGAACACGATGTCTCGTGCGCTGGACGCGCCCAGAAAGCGGGCCACGGTCGCGCGTGCGTCTTCATAGGCATCAGTCGCGCGCGCCGCCAGGGTGTGGGCCGCCCGGTGAACGTTCGAGTTCTCGTGGGCGTAGAAATACGACAGCCGATCGATGACAGTCTGCGGTTTCTGAGTGGTCGCGGCGTTGTCCAGCCACACCAGGCGACGGCCATGAACCCGTTCATTCAAGATCGGGAATTCGCGGCGAACCGCGTAGGGGTCAAAGCCCGCCTGCCGCAATGGCTTGTTCAAGGCCGGGGACACGGGCGTGACCTCCTTGGTTTCCACTAGCGAGATGTCGGAGGGTGAATCGGGATTGGGTGCGCCGGTGTGGACCAGGAAATAGGACGTCGCCACCGGAACGGCTTCGCCCAGCAGGGGAATGCGAAAGAAGTCGGCACTGGGTTCGGCCAAGGCAAGCGGGTCGATGGCGCCCGCGCTGGGCGGGGCTGCTGGCGTGGCCGGCACACCGGGCACCTGCGTGGGTACGTCGCTTTTGGCGGGCGCAGCGGATGGGGCTACGCCCGGCGTGCTAGCCACGATGGCCGGCTCGGAAACCGACGATGGAGTAAGCGTGGGTGTCACCCCCGCCTTGGCCGCGGGAAAGACTTGCGCGTTCGGATCCCTGACCACGTCCATCATGGCCTGCGCCAGGGTGGACAGATCCCACCCCGCCAACGACGGCGCCTGCACCGGGGCCAGGCCCGCGGTTGATGCCAGGGGCGAGACAGGCGCAGGCACGCTGCCCACCGGAGCCGATGCTAGGCCCGACACAGCCGGCGCCGTTCCCGACGCGCCTCCAGTCGGATCACTTGTAGTCATAGTAGAGGTCGACCTCGACACTTTCGAGGGCGCCGAGCGCGTCCTCGGTCAGTGCAGCAGCCGAGCAGTACAGCGACACAAGGTATGAAGCCACACCCCGTTGATCGATGCCCATCAGACGCACTGACAAGCTTGGGCTAACCTCGCCGGGCAATCCGGGTTGAAACAGACCGACCACACCGCGACGCTGCTCGCCGGTGCGGAGCAGGAGGATGTCGGTCTTGTTGCCCGCCATGTGGAGCTTGTCGCAAGGGACGAGCGGCACGCCCCGCCAGGTAATGAAGGGCGAACCAAACAGGGTCACGGTGGCCGGAGGCACCCCCCGGCGCGTGCATTCACGCCCAAAAGCCGCAATCGCCCTCGGGTGGGCCAGGAAGAACGCCGGCTCTTTCCACACGCGCGCCAGCAATTCATCTATGTCGTCCGGTGTCGGACGTCCGGCGCGCGGCTTCACGCGCATCGTATCGTGGACGTTGTTAATCAAACCATAGCTGCCGTTGTTGATCAGCTCGTCTTCCTGCTTTTCCTTCAGACGCTCCACCGCGATGCGCAGCTGTTCCTTCACCTGGTCGAACGGGCTGCGGTACAGATCCGAGATGCGTGTGGAGATTTGAACGGTGGTGGACACCGTGTTGAGCAAGTACTCGCGCGGCTTGGGCTCGTAGTCGATAAAGGCCGTGGGAAGCTGACTGCCCAGTTCCGGCGAGCATTGCACCGCGAACTTGTTGTCAATCACGCGATTGACCCGGTACACCCCAGCTTCGACCGGCGTCCAGGGAAGAAGCTGCACCAACCAACGCGGCGTCGTCCCCACCCACTGCGGGGGCGTCTTGGTTGTGTTGGCAAGTTGCCTGGCGGCTGCGTCGTTCAAAAGAGTGCTGGCATCAACGGGGTTCGGCATTGGGGCTCCCTCCAAGAAGATCGGACCATTTCCAACTAACGGGCCGGTCTCTACATCTGCGCCACAAGCGCGGCAAGACGGCATCGGCCGCTGCCTGCGTTTTCCTCCGCTATATTTGACACTTGTAGTAGCGAGCGGAGGAATCGCCGCTGGGCACGCGCAACTACTCTGCTGGCAGCCTGCTTTTCGTGGCGGCCTTGGGGTCTTGGCAATAACCTTCGCCGGCCGACAGGAGTTCTCGATGTCCGACCATGCTTTGCGCGCCTACGACTCAATCCTGGACATGCTTTCCAGCGTTGAGAACCCGACGCCGATTGTCCGCCTGCTGCACATCACGCCGTACAAACACACGCAGGTTTTCGCCAAGCTCGANNCTCGAATGGTACAATCCGTTCGGCGCCGTCAAGGACCGGGTGGCTGCGAATCTCGTGCGCGACGCCGAGGAGCGGGGCGAGAAGCTCGAGCACCTGGTCGAGCCGACCTCGGGCAACACCGGCATGGGTCTGGCCATGCTGTCGAACGCCAAGGGCTACAAGTTCGCGGCCACCATGTCCAAAGAGATTCCGGCGGAGAAGCGCGCCGTGCTGCGCTTCTTCGGCACCGATCTCTATGAACTCGAGGACACACTGTGCCCCATGCCCGGCCAGCCCGAAGGCGCCATGGCCAAGGCCACCGAGCTGGCCACGCGACCTGGTTGGAAACAACTCAATCAGTACAAGAATCCCGCCAATCCCGATGCGCACTTTCGTACGACAGGACCCGAGGTCTGGAAGCAGACGCGCGGCAAGATCACCCACTTCGTCGCGTCGCTTGGCACGTGCGGCACCATCACCGGGACGGGACGATTCCTCAAGGCGCAAAACCCGAGCGTGAAGGTCATTGGCGTGCACCCGACCGAGGGTCACGACATCCCGGGGGTGCGCAGCCGCAGGGCTTTGCGACTCACGGACTTCTTCAAGCCCGAGGAATACGACGGCGTGGTCGAGATCAGTGACCAGGAAGCCTACGGGCTCTGTCTTCGCCTCAATCGAGAGGAGAGCATCATCGCCGGCCCGAGTGGTGGGCTGGCCCTGGCGGGCGCGTTCCGCACCATCCCCGACGAGCCGGGCAACCTGGTCGTCGTGATCTTTCCCGACAATGCTTTCAAATACGTTTCTTCTTTTCAAAGGCATTTGCCCCAGCTTTTCCCGAAGCAGGAGGCGAAGACCGCCGCGCCCGCGTCGAGCGATCCCTTCGCCCAGCACCTCCGGGCAGCGTTCGCGTTCGCCGAAAAAGGCCCTGACGTCATCGACGTGCACGAAGCGAAGAAGATGCTCGATGCCGGCGTGCCGGTTCTCGACGTGCGCAACCCCGACGAATTTGCGCAAGAGCGCATCGCCGATGCTCGCAACCTGCCGTTGCCCGCGCTTTCCAAGGGCGCGAAGGACGGCCTGCCCGCTGACCGCCAGGCGCCGGTCATCACCATCTGCGCTCGTGGTCAGCGCTCCCTGTACGGCCTGCTGTTGCTCAAGGCCCAGGGCTATCAAATCGTGAAAAGCGTCGCTGGCGGCATGGGCGCGTGGGTGAATGCCGGCCTGCCAACCCAGGTGGGGCCCTGAGTCGGTCGCCCAAAGGCGACGCTCCTCCCGTGCAGCCCGCGTCTTGCATCGCGGACGTTGCTTTCGTATAGTACATGCATGATTCAGCGTGATTGCGCTGCCATCGCCCTGGCAACCCAAGGAGGATGTTGAGCATGGCTGACTTGCAGAGGCATCGGGGGAACTTTCGCTGGGAAAGCGTTGACCTGCTCCCCTACAAGGAAGGCGACTCGGACTCTTGCAGCGTTACCCGGCAGATCCTGTCCGACGGACGGGACGGGTTTCCGGTGCAGTTGCGCTACTTCGAGATCGCGCCGGGCGGTCATTCCACCTTGGAACGGCACAGGCATCTGCACATCGTGGTGGTCCTGCGCGGGAAGGGACGGGTATTGTCGGGATCGGAAATAGTGGACGTCGGACCGTTGGACGTGGTGCACATCCCTTCCGGCACCTGGCACCAGTTGCAAGCCACGCATGGGGAACCGTTGGGGTTTCTCTGCTTGGTGCACCGAGATCGCGATCGTCCCGAGCGGCCTGATCCCCAGGAATTGGCCCAGATCCTTCGCGATCCAGCCGTGGCGGCCTTCGTGAGGCCCTGACCCTCCTGCCACTGTAGTGCGCATATGATCGCAGGCGGCGCTGGCAAGAAGGGGTCCCGCACGGCCGAACCCCATCGTTCTCGCTTGCCAACAAAGAACGATCTCGGTGCAGCCGAGATGGGCCGCCGCGTGGCCATCAGCCTGCGCGAACGACGCAAGTCCCGCGAAATGTCGCTCGATCAGCTTGCGGTCGCATCAGGGGTGAGCCGGGCTGCGCTGTCGCAGATCGAGTCGCAGAAGACCAACCCTTCACTGGCTGTGCTGTGGAAGATTGCCATCGGCCTGCATTTTCCTTTCTTTGAGCTTCTGTGCGGCAACTCGCAGGGCGCGGCAGTCCTCCGGCGAGACAGGACCCAAGTTCTGCACTCCTCGGACGGCCGCATGGAACGCCAGCCGTTAACCCCAGCCGGCGCCTGCCCCTGGATCGAGGCACACGAATTGCGCCTAGCCCCCCGCTCCAGTCATGGTTCAGACGCGCATGCTGCTGGTACGCGCGAGCTCCTGATTGTGCTCAATGGTCAACTTCGGATACGCGTCGGCTCGACGGTTCACGACTTGGACGCCGGAGACTCCATCTCATTCGTGGCGGACCAGCCGCACACCTATGAGAACCCGAGCGGCGGGCAGACTCGCTGTCACGACATCGTCATCTACGCTCGCTGAGAATCCTGCTCGGCCGCATTTACCCGTGCACCCGGCGCAGGTGGTTGATCACGTCGATGCGGGTGATGAGGCCGAGAAACGACTCGCCCTGGCAGACGATAGCCACCAGGCCACGATCGAAGAGCGTGAAGAGAGAATCGAGCGGCGCATCGGGACTGACCGTGACCAGCTGAGTGGTCATGAAGTCGCGCACCGGTTGGCCGAACGCAGAGGGCGCTACGGTCACGGCGCGCAGCAGATCCGATTCGTCCAGCAGGCCAACAATGCGCGCGCCGTCGAGTACGGGGAGCTGAGAAATCTCCGATATCTTCATGCGCGCGTGTGCGGTCTGCAGCGTGTCTGCGGGCGAAACTACCACCACCTCGCCCTGCTCCGGGCGGCGGGCGATCACGTCGCGCAGATCGCCGGTGGGCCGGTCGCGCAGGAAACCATGGTCCTGCATCCAGAAGTCGTTGAACATCTTGGACAGGTACTTGCTGCCGCTGTCGCAGACCAATGTGACCACGCGCTTCGCGGTCTTCTGTTCGCGGCAGTAGCGTAGGGCTGCAGCCACCAGGGTTCCCGAGGACGAGCCGGCCAGAATTCCTTCCTGGCGCAACAGGGCCCGTGCCGTAAGCAGGCTTTCCTCGTCGGACACGGTGTAGGCGTGGCGCACCGGCGACAGGTCGCAGATAGGCGGCAGGAAGTCTTCGCCGATGCCCTCCACCAGCCAAGATCCCGCCTCCAACATCTTCCCGCTGCGCACATGTTCCGCAAGCACCGAGCCCGCAGGATCGGCCAGGACCATTTCCACGTTGGGCGCGTGGCGCGCGAAGAAGCGGCCCAGCCCCGTGATGGTGCCGCCCGAACCCACGCCGCACACCATGGCGTCCATCCGATTGTCCATTTGCCGCCAGATCTCGGGACCCGTCGTGGTTTCGTGGGCTCGCGGGTTGGCGGGATTGCCAAACTGATTGACGAAATACCCCCCCAATTCGCCAGCGATTCTCTGGGCCATGTCCTGGTAGTACTCGGGATGGCCCTTGCCTACATCCGAGCGGGTCATGCGCACCTCCACGCCCAAGGCGCGCAGGTGAACCACTTTCTCCAAACTCATCTTGTCGGGGATCACCAACAGCAGGTGATAGCCCTTGAGCGCGGCCACCAGGGCCAGACCGAGTCCCGTGTTGCCGGCTGTGGCTTCCACCAGGGTGGCCCCCGGCTTGATGGCGCCGCTCTCCTCGGCCGCCTCGATCATGGACAGACCAATGCGATCTTTGATGGAACCGCCGGGATTCTGGTTTTCCAGCTTCACGAAGAGCTCACACGGTCCGGTGTCGAAACTGCGCAATGCTACCAGCGGCGTGTTGCCGATGAGCGCCAGCACGCCAGGACGGGCGCTCACGACAGCCCCCTTGCGGCGGCCAGGGCGCCTTGTAGGTCGCCCCACAGATCCCCCACGTTCTCCAGACCAACCGACAGGCGAACCAGCCCGTCCGTGATCCCCAGCTCGGCGCGCCTGTCTGCTGGAATAGACGCATGGGTCATCAGGCCGGGATGTTCGGCCAGCGATTCCACGCCTCCCAAACTCTCGGCCAGGGTGAAGATGCGCAGACTGGTCAAGAATCGCTTGGCCTGTTCCAGTCCACCGTCCAGCTCCACCGTGA
>PMBY01000064.1 GCA_003153875.1 Myxococcales bacterium
GAGGATCTGAAGACGGACGGGTAGTGGAATACCTGAATCTGTGTACCATTGGGAGATGGCATCTACGGATCATTGCCCCCTTTGTGGCCGTGAGGTGCCCGAGCCTCGGCCTGTCCAGAAGCCATCTACCATCACTTGGATCTTCGACTGTCGGACGTGCGGAAACTTCGCTATAGACAACGACTTCGTTACCGGAGTTTCCGCCTGGCCATCGCAACTAAAGGACAAACTGTATCACCTGAGCGCGTTGACCAAGGTCTCGAAGAGTCGAATGGTCATCGACGGGGCAATGGTGAGTCGACTGGCCGGAGGTCCGCTCGTAGACCCGCCCCTCCTCCAAAAGATTGCGACCGTCGTGCGCTGGCTGGCGGACCAGTCGAAGGAATTCGGACAGGCAGTCAAGGTCGAATCCTCCTGTGATTATCCGATCGCCACCTGCCGGTCGGATGCGGAATTCCGGGCCATCCTCTCTGCTGCGATTCAGTTGGGCTACTTGAGGTCGACCCCAAACGACGTGATAGTGACCGTCAAGGGTTGGCAACACCTCGACGAGCGAACCAATACTCCGTCTAGAACTGCCTTCATCGCCATGTCCTTCGCCGCCCATTTCCAGCCGGTCAAGGAGGCCATTTCCAAAGCCATCGCCGCTGCTGGATACCGGCCTGTTCGTGTCGACGAGGAAGANNATCACGGTGATTCCGGTTTGCGACCAGTCACAGCTAGGTTCCGATGACCCTGCGGTCAAGCTCCACTTCGACGTCCATCACCTGAACTTCGTCGACTGGCATTTGGGAGAGCTTGAGGCCTTTTCAGAAAAGCTGAAAGCCCGTATCCTCGCAGTCTTGGGAAGAGGTGCCGTTGGCCTCGACCGGGATTGAACCCTTGGCACGGCACGTTNNCCTGAGTTTATAGGGTTTTTCGTCTAGTTCGGTAGGTGTCCCGCCTACAAGTACCATCTTTGTCGGCCAACCTCTCGGCACAGGCAGAATCTCGGGCCAGATGGCGTCGCCGGTGCAGACGATCACGCAAGACCGCCGTCGGGCGATCGCGCTGAACCGCGGACGCTCGAAAACGACGTCGGCTTGGAATTTCAACCGGTTGAAGTCCTTTTGGGGCCGCGCTCGTTTCGATCGTCCAGGCGCCGTTCTGTACGATCGTTTCCATTCTGGCATGAAGGCTAACCAGCCTCGGCCGCGTATTCAGGGAAGGAAGCTCAACTGGTAGATGCAGTAGTCGAAAGCGACCGCAGGCCCGCTCACGTTGTCTACGAGGAAGGTCATCCCCGCCAGAGTCCGCGGATCGACTGTCTGCTCGTTCGCCCCGCCCCAATAGGGATTGGGAAGGAAGCTGCTCCACGGTGCCCGGACGTGCTGCCATCCTCCGGATAGCGCGGTCAGCACACTGCCGTCTTCGGCAAAGAGCGGTCCTGCGCCTTGAGACTGGGTGGTGGTACTACCAGAGATACCAGCGCTGGCGGCGGCGCAGGCCGTGGTCCCGTTGCTGTTCACATTGCAGACGCCGCCCTCGGGAATCTGGTTCTTGTCGATCAGCTGCGCGAGGAAGCTGGCGCTAACCGAGGCGGCCGTGCTTGGCGAAACCCACATCCAGAACTCGATGCCACTGTAGGCGCTGGCATCAATCAATGCCCCAGACGGATCGGTGGCACCACCCTGGGCCAACATCAGGTTCGCCGTGGCCCAGGCATACTGCCGTGCTCCCGTCTGGCCCGCGATGCACATTGCTTGCGGGCCAGGCGTCTCGCCGGCATCTCCGCTAGCGCCAACATCTATGGTAGCGCCGGCATCTTCGGTAGCGCCGGACCCCGGGAATCCAGCCGGCAGGGGGCTATATATGTTCTGGCAGAGACTTCCGCAGTCCGACACTGTCGCGGCCCCTCCCAGCGGAACGGTGAGCGACCCTGGCGCGGCAGAATCATCCCCGCCGGTGGCTGCCCACCAAAAGCCCTTGGTCCCACACGCAGGCGGCGTCAAGCTGATGCTCGACCCGCTCATGTCGTCGATGAGTGTTCCTGTCGCCGGACCGGTACAGAGATTGGCACCTGCGTCGGTTCCACGGGCTGTGGGGCAGCCCGTACCAACGGCTCTTCCCGCGCCACCGTTGCCCGCCGCAGCGCCGGCATCAACGGCTGCTGTGCTCGTGGTTCCGGCCGCGAGCGTTTGAGGCCCGCTTGAAACTTCACGTTGCGCCTCGCCGTACGTCCAGGCCGTTGCGACGCCGTTATCCGGGATCTCGACTGCTGCAATCGAGACCGGTGGCAGCACGAACGTCGTGCTTGCTGGCGTTTTGGCGAGCCCGGTCACCTGAAACGACAGTCCAGCCGGTGATTTGTTCCAGTTGATTACAATGACCTCGGTCGCGTCGTCGGCTTGATTTCGACTGGCGTGAGCGCTCACACCGGCTGGAGCCGAAGGCGGGTTCAGAAGCGTGGGCCCGAAGTGATCGGCGTACAGCGAATACGCATAATAGGGAGGCCGCGGCGTGTGAGTGGGCGGCATTCCAATAAGACCAAAAGCCCAGTCATCCGTGTCGCTGATATCCCAGACAGCCGTCGTCAAGAGCCCGAGCTCGATGGCTGTGCCAACGCTGTCGGCCAACCAAAGCGCGGAGCCGACCGTGCCTGGCGAGGCTTCGAGCACGCAGGTGGTCGAATCGTAAACGATGTTCATCTCCATGAGCGCCAGCGGCTTGCTGCCTTGCCCGGTAGCCTGCAGGATGCCGAAGACCGAGTTGACGACACCTCTAAACGCCGCCGGATCTGCGGCGGCTGCCGAGAGCGTCGCGGCTGCGGCCTCAAATGGGTAGCGGTGAATCGAGATGACGTCGAACAGGTCACCGCAATCGGTGAGGACAGGCGTCAGCCAGTCATTTTGACTATTTCCAGCCTGGTACTTCCAGCTTAGATCTGGACCGATGATCTGGATGGTCGGGTCAACTGCCTTCATTGCCGTGACGAAGGCGCGGACTGACGTGCAGTAGTCGGACGGTGTGTAGCCGGGGATCGCGGGCTGGGACATATTCGTCGGCCACCCCTGCGTGTCGTACAGGTCCGGCTCATTGCCAACCGAAAAGTACTTGATGCCGTAACCCTTCGTGACGTTCGCGTACGTGACCATGGCAGCGGCCGTGTCAGGGGTCGGCGCCTTTCCCGCGTTGTCCGCCAAGAGTGGAACTTGAATCACCGGCTCGGCGCCAATGGCACGCGCATAGGCCACGGCCTTGTCGAACTGAGCGTTGTCGAACGGTGGCGTATTGGCGTCGTTGTTGTAGCCGCCAACGCGCATGAGCGCAGGCTTGAGCGCCGCGACCAGCGAGTCCGTGCCCGTGATCCCATCGCCGAATGTTGCCGGCCATTCCCAATAGTTGACTGACATGCTGGTGGTGCGCGGCGTGCGCGTCGCCGTCGATATCACGAGCGGACTGACGCTCACGCTGCCCGAGTCCGGACCACCGCCGCGCCCCGGCGATTTCGCGCAACTGGCGCCGGCAAGCGAGCAAGCCCCGAGCGTAAAGACGACAGCGATCCATGTGCGACTGTTTGCAAACATCCCCAACCTCCGCGTTGGCAGCATAATGTGGCGTCTAGACCAGGATCAAGCAAAACAGGTCGCGATGGTGGTGCCAGACGCGCGATGAGGGCGGGCGGAGGACGACACGATGACGAACGTCTGCTGCCACAAATGGACAGGGACGACCATCAAATCAGCTAGGATCCCAGACGGAAGGGAAGGCCATGGCAGACATTCTCCATCGGGTCGGAATCAACACCTCAGCTAAGAAGGTCTTCGAAACGCTTTCCACCATTGCGGGCCATCGGCATTGGTGGGTTGCCAATGCCAAGGGAAACGCGAAAAAGGGGGGCGTCATCGACTTTGGGTTCACGGACATGAAGGTGGTGGAGTGCAGGCCGAACAGTTTGGTCAAATGGGTGTGTGTCCGAGGGCCCAAGGAATGGATGAACACGGAGATCACCTTCCGGTTGAAACG
>PMBY01000186.1 GCA_003153875.1 Myxococcales bacterium
GTCGTCGAGGCGCTGCCAGGTCGCGACGTCGTAGAGCTGGGCGCGCAGCGAACTGCCTGGCCCGAGATCGTCGTTCGAATCGTACGCCACAGTGGTCAGCAACCGGTCAGTGCCGAGCGACGCTCCACGGGCAGTCACCGAGCCTTCCGGGGGCTCTCCCTGGTCGCGGTGAAGGAAGCTGACCGTGCCCCAGATTTGTCGGCTTCCAGGCAGCAGCCCGACCACATGGGCCAGGCCATCAATCTGCCGGAGGGCATTGTTCTGGCGGGGCGTGATGGAAGCGCCGCTGGTGTTGAAGAGCGTGGCGTCGTCGTTGCGATAGCTGAAGTCGCCGGCAGAGCCCAGCCCGTTCACGCTGGCGAGTGCGCGCAGCTTGCGGCCCGCCCAGCGTGCTTGCGCGCCGGCAAACCCAGTGCCAAAAGAACCGCCGCCCGCGTAGGCGCGCACGCCAGAATCCGTCGCCGCGGCGCTCGACAGCGATACGATGCCGCCGATGGCTGAGGCGCCGAACGCGATGGGGCTCATCCCCCGGTAGACCTCGACAGAGTCGAGATCCACCACGGGAATGAGTCCGATATCCACGCCGCCGCCAGAGGCCGCCGAAAGTGGCACTCCGTCGAAGTACACCTCGACCTGGTTGGCCGATGATCCGCGCAGCGACAGCGTGGCCATGGAGCCCAGTCCGCCCATGCGCGTGACCGAGACGCCGGGCAGCTCCGCAAGAAGCTGGGGCAAGTCCTCGGCGCTGCGCGGGGTGCGTGCGGCCGTGATCACGGATGAGGAGGCCGCATCATCGCGGCGCGCTCGCTGCTCAGCTTCGGCCACCACCACGGTTTCGAAGACGGGTTCGGCGGCGCGCGCGGCGCCTGCCGTTACGCACAGGACCGCCGCCGCGAATGCGGCGTTCAGGCGCGAATGAATGTGTTTGCGGGCCGGATCGGCGATCTCCGCGCCGGACGGCACCCTTTCGAACCACATGAAAAACCCCCGTTCCGTCGGCGGAAGCGGGGGTGCGCAGCTGAAAGCTCGGCGCCCAGTTCCTCCTCGGGAAGGCAGCGTGGCTGACGCGGGCAGGTTTCCTGGCTCGTGGGTCTTGCGGCAGAGCCGCTTCGCCTGTTCCAGCCTTCCCAGAGGTTGTCCTCCAGTGGCCAAATCGGAAAAGACTTCCCACTTACAGTGGCGGGACCGCGCCGGGATGACACCCTGGGGTGCGCACCGGCTTCCCTTTTCAGCGGGGCCGTCGAAGCCCCGCGCCCGTGTCACTATTCAGTTGTCAATGCGGCGCCAAACTAGTCTTCGTGGCGGGGTCTGTCAAGCGCATGACGGACTGAACCGATTTGTGTAGTGCTTCGATCGTTTCTGCTAGTCTGCCAAACATGAGCGCTGAGGGCGAAGGCACCAGGCCCAGCCTGGGTCATGAGATACCGGACGTGCTGCCGCTGCTGCCGGTCCGGGATCTGGTGGTTTTTCCGTACATGATTGCTCCGCTGCGCGTGTCGCGGCCCATCTCGCTCGACGCCGTGCAGGTCGCGCTGCAAAACGATCAACGTCTGTGCTTCATCGTGGCCCAGCGTGAATCGGCCGAAGAGGACCCCAAGCCCAGTTCGCTGTATCGCACCGGCACGGTTGGGCTGATCATGCGCATGCGCAAGCTCTCCGACGGCGGGCTCAAGATTCTCATTCAGGGCCTGTGCCGTGCGCGCATCCAGCGTTTCATCGCAGAGCAGCCCAGCTACCGGGTTCGCCTGGATATCATGGAGGAAGCGACGCCGGCATCTACGGTGGAGCTGGAAGCGCTGGTGCGCACGGTGAAACAGAACGTGGAGCGGGTGGCTGAGCTGGGCCGCACCGTCCAGCCCGAGCTGGCGCTGGTGCTGCAAAACGTGGACGAGCCCGGCCGGATAGCGGATCTGGTTGCGTCGAACTTGACGCTCAAGCTGGCCGACGCGCAGGCCATCTTGGAGATGGACGATCCGGTGCAGCGCCTGGCCAAGGTGAACCAGGCCCTGGAGAANNATGTCCAAGACCCAGCGCGACTACTATCTGCGCGAGCAGTTGCGCCAGATCCGGCACGAGCTGGGCGATGCGGATTCATTCCGCGACGAGATCGAAGATCTGCGCCAAAAGATCGAAGCTGGGGGACTGCCGGCCGAGGCGCGCGCGGAGGCGGACAAACAGTTGCGGCGCCTGGAACAGATGAGCCCCGAGAGTGCCGAGGCGGCGGTGGTGCGCAGCTACGTGGATGCCATGGTCGAGCTTCCCTGGAAAGAACCGGGCGAAGATCCGGTGGATCTGCGCACCGCGCGCGCCGTGCTCGACCAAGATCACTACGACCTGGAGCACGTGAAAGAACGCATCCTCGACTACCTGGCGGTGCACAAACTGCGCCGTGGAGTCCATGGTCCACTGCTTTGCTTCCTCGGCCCGCCCGGCGTGGGCAAGACCTCGCTGGGGCGCTCCATTGCGCGGGCATTGGGCCGCAAGTTCGTGCGTATTTCTTTGGGCGGCGTTCGCGACGAGGCCGAGATTCGCGGCCACCGTCGCACCTACGTGGGCGCGCTGCCAGGGCGCATTCTGCAGGGGATGAAACAAGCGGGTAGCAAGAACCCGGTGTTCATGCTTGACGAGGTGGACAAGCTGGGTTCTGACTACCGCGGCGATCCCTCGGCGGCCTTGCTCGAGGTTCTGGATCCCGAGCAGAACCACGCTTTCCGCGACCACTACCTGGGCGTGCCCTTCGATCTGTCCAAGGTGATGTTCATCGCCACCGCCAATCTGGCGGACACCATTCCGCCGCCCTTGCGCGATCGCATGGAAACCCTGCGCCTGGCCGGGTACAGCGAGGAAGAGAAGCTGGCCATAGCCGAAAAGTACCTGGTGCCCAAGCAAATCGCCGAGGCTGGCCTGACCGAGCGCGATCTTTCGCTGGGACGGCCGGCGCTGCGCAAGATCATTTCGGAATATACGCGCGAGGCCGGGCTGCGCGAGCTGGAACGGCAGATTGCGCAGCTGGCGCGCAAGATGGCGCGGCGTCTGGTGGAGAGTGGCCAGACACCGGCCAGCGGCCGCAAGGCCAAGGCCGGACGAGCCGCGGTGACCCCGGATGACCTGGCCAAGCTGCTGGGACCGCCCAGGTTCATTCCCGACGAGCGCCAGCGCGCGGACGAGGTCGGGATCGCCAACGGCCTGGCGTGGACCCAGGTGGGCGGTGAAGTCCTCCACGTCGAAGCGCAGATGATGCCGGGCAAGGGCAACCTGATCTTGACCGGCCAGCTAGGCGAGGTGATGAAGGAATCGGCACAAGCCGCGCTGTCCTTCGCGCGGGTGCAGGCCACGCGGCTGGGGCTACGCAGTGATTTCCTTTCCGATCGCGAGATCCACATTCACGTGCCCGCGGGCGGCGTGCCCAAGGACGGACCGTCGGCCGGGATCACCATGGCCTGCGTCCTCGTGTCGTTGGTGTCCGGGATTCCCGTGCGCCGGGACGTGGCCATGACGGGCGAGATCACCCTGCGTGGGCGGGTGCTTCCCGTGGGCGGTCTGAAGGAGAAATTGCTGGCGGCGGTACGCGCCGGTATGCGCGTGGCCATCGTGCCCGCCACCAACATGGCGGAATTGAGCGAGCTTCCCAGTCACCTGCGCGAGCGGATCAAGATCCAGCCCGTGCACACCGTGGATGAGGCTCTGGTCATCTCGTTGACCCGGCCGCTGCCCCATCCCAAGGCCGCGCCCCATGGCGTAGCCGCGCGCGGGGCCAGTGTGGTCACGCCGCCCCGGCGCGGGGGCGCGGCGTAGCACATCGGTTGGCCCCCTGGAGGCGTCGCCATCGCAGGCTAATTGCTACGTCCGATCACCAATGCGACGTCGTCGATCCAGACTCCGAACGTGCCATTTTTCGGAATCTGGAACTGCACCTCGAAGATGGTCGACCGGTCGAAGCCGCCCCCTGAGCGGCCCCATCCGTCGTTGGTGAGCGAATTGAAGTAGACCGTGTACTTGGTCCACGCAGTCGTGAGGTTGGTTATGCGGTAGCCGTAGTGGTCGTAGCACTGATTCCCCGCGACGCTCCCCTGGCAGAGCCCGCCATCAGGCGAGGTGTCCTTGTCGGGGAACGCCACGCGCAGCCCGTATGAGCCGCTATCGATCTTGGCCCAAAAGCTGATGCCGTCGTACTTGGACGCGTCGTAGGGTCCGCCGATCCCGAACCCAACGGTGGCGCCCGTGTCCACAAAGGGCCCACCGTACGTGTAGACCGCGTATTTGCGGCAGACGTCGCCCGTGTTGGTCATGGTGAACGGTCCCGCTGGATTGGGGAACATAGTCGAGCCCGGAGTGCCGTCGTTGCTGTCTTTCCAAGCCCCGGCGCGTCCGTTGACCTGCGGGATGAAGCGATCGCCATCATTCATGTCGTCGATCAGCTCTTCATTGAGAGCCAAACCCGGGCAAGACGTGGTCGCAGCCGTCCCCCCGGCACCGCCTGTGCTCGCCGTGCCGCCGCGACCACCGACCACGGTGCCGCCCAATGGAACCGTGCCGCCGCGACCGCCGACCACGGTGCCGCCCAACGGAACCATGCCGCCGCGGCCACCGGTGCTTCCGCCAAATACTGTGGTGCCACCGAATGGAAAGAATCCACCCGTGCCGCCGCGACCACCAACCCCGGTCGTTCCACCGGTCGTGCTGAAAGAGCCACCGAACACTGTGCTGCGGCCACCGACCGCGGTGCCGCCGACGGGGACCGTGCCACCGCGGCCACCGAGCGCAGTCGTCCCGCCCGTCGGCGGAACGTACCGCGTTCCGCCCGTCGGCGCGATGTACCCACCCACGACTGCTGTGCCACCGAATGAAACGAAGCCGGCCGTGCCGCCGCCCAGTGCGATCACACCACCAGTTCCGACTGTCGCGCCCGCAAAGCCAATGACACCGGCTGCGCCCATCCCGCCTATGCCGAGACTGCCTCCGAAAACCAGACCCGTGTCGCCACCTTGGCCAGAACCGCCTCCACTGACCGAGCCGCCGGGTTCCGCGGACTCCAACTCGTCAAGGGGCGTTCGCGCCCCGCCGCATCCCGCGGCGAGCAGGAGCGAAATAGCCAGCCATAGGTTCAAGCGATTTGCCTTCATGTTCGTTCCCTAGCTTTCGCACATGTTACCCGAGCGACAAGATAATAACGGACTTGTAGGCTACAGAGGGAAAGACTCGTGGCCCATGGCCTGCTCGATCGTTGCGAACTGGCCACGGGATGACACAAGAAATCCCACATGTTAGCCAGTGGTTACAGGTCGTCTCAAATGTATCGGTTTAGCTCCTGCCTGCGCCCCACCAGCTGTGGCTCTGCGTCCTCTCCTCTCACCTCCGCGTCCTCAGCGGCGGGTGGCCGCCGAGTTGAATGCCTCTCGGTCCAACAGATGCGACAAATTCACATTGCCTAGCGCTGCCAGCATGGTCTGGCGCAAGTTGGGGTGCTCGGCCTCCAAGCGGGACAGCAGGGCCTTCATCTGTTTACGTTGGGCATCGGGCTGCGAGCCGCACAGGTGGCANNGCGCAATAGATGAGCGGCCGGATGACGATGGACGCGCCATCGTCGCTGACCAGGCGCGCCGGAATGGCCGCCAGCTTGCCCGCGAAGAAGACATTGAGCAGCAGCGTCTCCACGGTGTCGTCGCGGTGGTGCCCGAGCGCAATCTTGGTGCACCCGAACTGGCCGGCCAGCCGGTACAGGACTCCGCGGCGCAGGCGCGCGCACAGCGAGCAGTAGGTGCGGCCCTCGGGGATCTTGTCGACCACTATTGAATAGGTGTTTTCGCGCACGATGTGGTGCTCGAAGCCATTGCTGCGCAGCCAGTCCGCAAGCGCTGCGGGATTGTGGCCCGGCTGGCCCTGGTCGAGGTGCACGGCCAGAAGGTCGAAATGCACCGGGGCCCGGCGGCGCAGTATCTCCAGCAAGGCGAGCAAGGAATAGCTGTCTTTTCCGCCAGAAACTGCCACCAGGATGCGATCACCCTCGGAGATAAGGTCGAAGTCCGCCACAGCGCGTCCCACGTCATGCAGAAGGTCGCGTTCCTCAAGCTGCGCCGGCCGGTCGGCAGGCCGCATGGGATCGCCAATTTGTACGGGGCGGCTCATCGCGTGGACGAGCTACTCTATAGCACCAGAGATCCAGTTTCCCGCAACTGGCTGCAATGGTTGGCCGTTGCGAAAAAGTGGCTACACTTATTGGTGTAAGGCGGGATCTGCGCCATGGCCATGTTCGATTCAATCCAGCGACGGAAGGGCTCCTCGCTCGGCCGATGGGCCGCGCTGGCCCTGCTCATCCACTTGCAGCTCCTGCTGGTCGCTGGAGTCGTGCTGCACATCTGGGCCCCGCGCGACGCCGACATCTTGGCGGCGCGCAAGCGAGCCGCGGCCGAGGGCGCAACCGAGCCCATCGCGGTGAGCACGGTCGATGATGCTACGGCGAGAAAGCTCATCGCCGACATGGAGCGCCTGGAGGAGAAGGCGCAAGAGGAAAAGGCGAAGAAGGAGGAAGAGTCCAGCAAGGCGCCCGGGCAGGTCGTGGATCTGGCCCGGCCGCGCGAGGAGAAGCGGCCCGAAAACGCGCGTTTCGCCGCCGAGTACGATTCCTCGGTCGAGCACGAGACACGCAAGTACGGCCGGTTCGATCCCAACGAACTGCAGCGCTCGCGCGGGGAGAGCGATCGCAACCGTGCGGCGGTGTCTGAGCAGGCCAGCTCGCCCAAGCCGCCGGGCTCGGCGGGTGCCTTGGCCATGCGCATGCCGTCGCACAGGAGGCCCATGTCGACGCCCGGCGATCCGGAGAAGGCCCCTGGCGAGACAGGCGAACAGGCTCCGGGACCCTCGGATCCCGAGGGACTGTTCGCCCCGTCGGGCGGCGGTGGGTCGCGCCGAGCCCCGTCGCAGGTGCGCGCAGGCGAGTCCTTGCTCTCGCCCGGACCGGGCGTGGCTTCGCTGCTGCCCTCGGAAGAGGAGGTCGCGCACGCCGTGGGCAGCGGAACCCAGGACCACCTGAAAGACGTCGACGAGGGAGAAGAGACGGCGCTCAATGCCAAGCGCTGGAAATTCGCGACCTTCTTCAACCGGGTCAAGGAACAGGTGCGCGACCGCTGGAAGCCGGTGGAAGAGTACCAGCGCCGTGACCCCACGGGCGCCATCTACGGCGCGCAGGACCGTCTGACCCAGGTCCACGTCCAGCTCCGGCCCGATGGCTCGCTGGCCAAGGTCTCGCTGGCCCAGACCTGCGGCGTGGACTTTCTTGACGACACGGCCATCGAAGCGTTCAAGCAGGCGCAGCCGTTTCCCAATCCGCCGCACCAGTTGGTGCAGTCCTCTGGCCTCATCGACTTCGATTTCGGGTTCTATCTCGAGATCTCCGGTTCACCGCGCGTGAGGTTCCTGAAATACAAGATGTAGCCGGCCGGGAACGTCTCGCGTCGCCGCGCGCCATCGCGGATTCATGGCAAGCGAAGAATTCGTTCTATAATCCCGCCTCAGATAGATCGCCCGAGTGGGCTTTCGGTAATACGAAGGAGTCTCCATGAGAAATCTAGGCATCTTGGTTTCGGCTAGCCTTTTCGCGTTTGTCCTGGCTTGCGGCAGCGGCGGCACACCCACGGGCGGCAGCAGCGGCGGCACACCCACGGGCGGCAGCGGCAGCAACGGCGGTGGAACCGCCGGCACGACACCCGCCGGCGGCCACAGCGGCGGCGCGAGCGGCACGACACCCACGGGCGGCAACTGCGGAACTACGACCGGCACGGGCGGCGGAAACGGCTCGGCTTCGTGCAGCTTGCCGGACTGTCTCAAGTACCTCGCCACCAACTGCGTTGAAACTGGTACTTGCGCTACGCTGACTGACCTGGCCACGGATGACTTCAATACCTGTTACCNNGCGGCTCGACCTGCTTTTCCACCGTGTTCGAAGGCAACGACGTAACCAACGGCTTGGGCGCTTCCATCACGGTGAAGAATGCGTGCGGTACGACGGTGGCGACCGTGAGATACGACGACGCGCTCACCTACTACTTGGTCACTTGCACGGGCGCTCAGGAGGTGGCGACCGATCCGTCTTGCTTGGCTGTCTACCCGACGTCCACATTTATGGGCTCTCACTGCGAAGAGGGCGCCTGCACCCCCTAGCTCCGCGCCACGTCCTACGCTATCGCGGAATCAGCGACTCCAGCTCGCCCCATCGGGCGTAGAGGCGGTCGACCCCCGCCTGGGCGGCGGTGATCTCTGCCTCCAGCTCGACCAGGCGGGCATGATTCGAGGCGACCTGCGGGCTGTTCTGCTCGGCCCGCAGCGCCGCCAAGATTGCCTCGGCCTGGGCGATGCGCGCCTCAATGGTGTCCCAGTCGCGCTGGTCATGGTAGCTGAGTTTGCGGCGCGGGGTGCTGGCCGCCGCAGGCGTCTTGGGCTCGGTTGCATCCACGACAGTGCTGGCGTCAGCCTCCTCGGCGTACCAGCTCTCCCACTGTCTGAGGCCCACCATGGAACTGATGCGCCCTTCGGCGCCCGGCCGCGTGTGAAAGGCGAGCAGCTTGGTGGTCACGCGGTCGAGGAAGTAGCGATCGTGGGTCACCAGCAAGACCGCGCCGTCGAAGCCCAGCAGCGAGTCCTCCAGGATCTGCAGCGTGTCCAGATCGAGATCATTGGTAGGCTCGTCTAGCACCAACACGTTCGCGGGCCGCAACATTAGGCGCGCCAGTGCCAGGCGACTCTGCTCGCCACCCGAGAGCTGGCCCACGGCCAGCTTGGCGTGTTCGCTGCGGAACAGGAAGCGCGCCAGGTAGCCGCTGACATGAACGCGCGCGCCGCGGAAGGTGACGTGGTCGCCGCCCGGGCAGAGGGTGTCGACCACGCTTTGCTGCGGATCCAGGGCCTCGCGGTGCTGGGCAAAGTACGCCACCTGCAAACCGTCGGCGCGCAGGATCAGACCGGCGTCGGGCGGCTCGTCTCCCACCAGCACGCGTAGCAAGGTCGACTTGCCACACCCGTTGGGACCGATGAGCCCCACGCGGCTGCCTGGGCCCAAGAACAGGTCCAGTCCCTTGAAGACGATCTTGTCGCCATACGACTTGGCGATACCGCGCGCCTCGATGAGGCGGCGCGGGTTGCGGCCGGTGCTGACAAAGTCGATATCCGCGGTGCGCACGACGTTGCGGCCGGCCAGCTCGTCCACCTCGCCCGCCAGCACTTCGGCGCGCTGAATGCGCGCTTGCTGCTTGGTGGAGCGGGCCGGCGCGCCTGCGCGCAGCCACTCGGTCTCGCGCCGCAGGGTATTGCGCAGCGAAGCCTCGCGCCGCTCTTGCGCGGCCATCAGATCCGCCTTGCGCTCGATGAAGGTGGCGTAGTCGCCAGCGACGGAAAACAGCCCGCCCGCGTTGCGCCGGTCAAGTTCCAGAATGCGGTTGGCGACCCGCTGCAGAAACAAGCGATCGTGGGTGACCGTCACGGTGGCAAAGGGCGCGGCGGCCAGCAGCTTCTCCAGCCACAGGATGCTGTCCACGTCCAGGTGGTTGGTGGGCTCGTCGAGCAGCAGCAGCTCCGGCTCGCGCACCAACTCGCGGGCAAGGGCCACCCGCTTGCGCCAGCCGCCTGACAGGCGCTCCACTGGCGCGTCCGCGCCCGCCTGCGCNNCGCGCTGCTGCCCTCCAGCCCAGGTCGTGATCGGCGATCCCGGCCGCGCCTTCCATAATGGTTTCGCGTACGGTCCGCCCGGCGGTGAACTCCGGCACCTGCGCCACGTGGCCCACGCGCAGCCCGCGTCGCAACGACAGCTCGCCGCGATCGGGAGTGTCCGCGCCGGCCAGAATGCGCAGCAGGGTAGTCTTGCCCGCCCCGTTCGGCCCGATGAGCCCTACGCGCTCGCCCTCGGCCAGGGTAAAGCTGACGCCGTCGAACAGCGGTCGCGCGCCGAACGACTTGGACAGGTTCTGGGCTGTGGCAAGGATCGCCATGGGGGTGCGGGAGTATAGGGGCGAACCCACCGACGGTCGCGGTTAGAGGACGATCTTCCCGACGCGCTTGCGGCGACGCGCCCAGACCAGCAAGGCGGCAAGTGTCGCCAGACTTGTCGCGGTGCCGAGATGGCTTGCCAAAGTCGGGCTCCAGGCCGCGGTGATGTTGTGATCACCCGGGGCGATGCGCGTGCACAGGGCGCCACTGCCTTGACAAGGGTAGGCGGGCTGCTGCACGCCATCGACAACGATGGACCAGCCGGGAAACCAAAAGACCGGCAGCAACAACTCACCTGGATGGCCGATGCGAGATCGCAACGCGAAGTCGCCGCGATCGATCCATGCTGGTAGTCGCGCTTCGGGCAAGACCTCTCCGTCAAGCATTGCTTGATCCGTCAACATCAGGCGGCCCACGGCCATCAGATCAGTTGCGGCCGCCGGGCGAAACTCGTCATGCATGGTGGTGGTGTAGTACCCAAGGCCGAGAAAGCGGCGAAGGCAAACCTCGTCGCACGAGTAGGAGTCGGCCGGTTTGCAATAGCCAAAGGAGAGCGCCGCCATGGTCAGGGCGACCACCGCGGCCAAAGTGGTGCCGGCGTTGATTCCCAGTGGTCGTCTCCTGATCCCCGCCGCGGCGAACACGCGCACCGCCAGCGCCCCGGCTGCGGCGACCATCAGCGTGCCAGGCAAGTGCAGACGCCACGGAAACTGCAGCACGGCCAGCGGGCTCACCCTGGCCCACACCGGCGCGGACCAGGTCGTGGTCAGGAAGGCGAGAAGAGCGGCTCCCAGCCCAAATCCAACCATGCGCACGCGCCGTCGCCCCGACCGCCGGCCCGCCAACGCCAGGGCCAGCGGCACAGCAAACACAATCGCTGCAACTTGGGCAATACCTAGTTGCAGGGGCATGGTGTCCTTGGGGCCGGGAAGCGAAAAGCCGTAACTCCACCCTGTTGCCACCAGTTGGTGTGGGTACAAGAAGTGCTCCTGGTAGCTGAGGTAGCCCTGAAAATCCTGCGCCAGGTTCACCTGGTTTCGCCCAGCCACGATAGGAAGCCAGAACCCCGCACAGAGCAGCACGCCGGCTGCGGCGGTCAGCAGCGCGCGTTGTGCGCCGGTTTTCCGTGCGCCGGCCGGCAGAGTGAAGGCGGCGCAAAGACCTGCGGCGGTAATCGTGGTGCCAAGGGTGAGCCCACTGATGTTGTGACTGACGATGATGGCTGCGAGAAGAATGGCGCCCAGCGGGAGGCTCCAGCGATCCCGTGCCCTCACCGCGCGTAGCATGGCCCACAGGGCCCAGGGGGCGAACGATCCGGCGACAAATTCGGGGAAGTTGGCGCGCACGAACACGTTCACCAGTTGATAGGGAGCGAAGGCAAAGAGAGCCCACGCCATCCACGCACCGGACCGGCCTCCCAGTTGGCGTCCCAGTATCCACGCCCCGGCTGCCTGCCACAGAGCCGCAGCGACGGTGATTGCGTTGACTGCCGCCGCTGGCGACATCCCCAGCGCGTGGAGTTCGGCGGCCAATGCGTATGACAGCCAGCCATAGTAGATGAACAGGGGGTAGCCAAGGCCGCCCGCGAGTTCCGGCACCCAGCCGGGGATGAACTGCCCGCTTTGCCAGAGATCGTCGACCAGGATCACTCGCAGCGCATGAAACTCGGGCCGATGCCCGGCCAGCAGACGTCCCGTCATCAGGGTGCGCACCGACCAGATCATGGCGCCCACGCCCGCCATCATGGCCACCACGCGAATCACCCTTGCAGCTCTCGCCTTGTCGTCTCCAGGCATCATCGGGTTCTTTGTGTCGGTGACTTTCTACCTCCGAAAGCGGTCGGGGTGGAACCCAAAGCGCGGGCGTAGTAGACACCCTCGCTCTCGTGATACGCCTCGACAACATCAGCAAGCAGCACGGCCCGCAGATCCTGTTCATCGAAGCCAGCGCGGCCATTTTGCGCGGCGAGAAGATCGGCCTGGTGGGACCCAACGGCGCGGGCAAGTCCACCGTGTTTCGCCTGATCATGGGCGAGGAGTCACCCGACGAGGGCCAGATCTCCATCGATCGCAACGTGACCATCGGGCACTTCAGCCAGGACGTGGGCGAGATGAAGGGCATCTCGGCGGTTGGCGCGACCATGGATGGCGCGGGTCCGGTGTCGGCCATGGCCACCGAGATGCGCGAACTGGAACATGCTATGGCCGACCCGACGCGCGTCGACGAGCTCGACACCCTGGTCCACCGCTTCGGCCATGTGCAGGCGCGTTTCGACGAGCTGGGCGGCTACGCGCTGGAAGCGCGGGCGCGTGAGATAATGGCTGGGCTGGGTTTTTCGCAAGAGATGATGGACGGCGACGTGGGCAATCTCTCGGGTGGGTGGAAGATGCGCGTAGCCCTGGCGCGGATTCTGCTGATGCGGCCCAACGTCATGCTGCTCGACGAGCCGTCGAACCACCTGGATATCGAATCGATCATCTGGCTGGAGGGATTTCTCAAGAACTACGACGGCGCGCTCTTGATGACCACCCACGANNACGAGACGCAGGCCGAGGCGGCGTACGCGCGCCAGCAGGCCATGCTGTCCAAGGAGATCCGCTTCATCGAGCGGTTCAAGGCCCAGGCGAGCCACGCGGCGCAGGTGCAGTCACGCGTGAAGAAGCTGGACAAAATCGAGAAGCTGGAGCCGCCGCGTCGGCGCCGCGCTCTGAGTTTCGCGTTTCCGGAGGCGCCTCGATCGGGCGAAGACGTGATCAAGATCGCGGGTCTGCGCAAGCAGTATGGATCCCATGTCATCTACGATGGATTCGATCTGATGGTCCGGCGCAAGGAGCGCTGGAGCGTGATGGGCGTGAACGGCGCGGGCAAGTCGACTTTGCTCAAGCTGGTGGCGGGCGAGATTGCACCCGACGCGGGCGCTGTGACCCTGGGCGCGGGTGTGCGGCTGGGGTACTTCGCCCAGCACGCCATGGAACTGCTCGACGCGGACAAGACCGTGTACGAGACCTTGGAAGAGGCGTTCCCGCTGGCCTCGGTGGGCACCATCAAGTCGCTGGGCGGGTGCTTCGGCTTCTCAGGCAGCGACATCGACAAGATCTGCCGCGTGCTCTCGGGCGGCGAGAAAGCGCGGCTGGTGATGGCGCGGTTGCTTTTCGATCGCCCCAACTTGCTGGTTCTCGACGAGCCCACCAACCACCTAGACATGGCCACCAAGGAGATGTTGCTGGTGGCCTTGCGCGACTTCGAGGGCACCATGCTCTTCGTGTCGCACGACCGACGCTTCTTGGCCGGCCTGTCCAATCGTGTGCTGGAACTGGTGCCCGAGGGTGTGATCCCCTACGGCGGCGGCTACCTGGAATACGTGGCCCGCAGCGGCCACGAAGCGCCTGGGCTGCGCGCGTGAGTTGCTATCCCCTGCAGCCTGCAGCCTGGAGCACAGCCTCGGGATCAATGCGCCGGCGGAAGCGCACGACGCGCGCCCCGGTCGGGAGATCCCCGTCGGCACAGCAGCGCTCTTCGTCGAAGCAGAGGATCAGATTGTCCAGTTTCGCGGCTCGCAGCAGAGACAGCTTGCGCTGCAGGTATTCGGGCGTCCAGAAGCCGATGACTTCCACGAGAAACTGGCGACTGGAATCGAACCGGTGGCGCAGCAGAAAGTCGGGAAAGATGATGGTGCCGCCAGCGCGCACGGACTCGGGCTCGCGCACCAGATCCCAGTCGGGCGCCGCCTTCTTGAGATCGCGAGCGAAGCGCGCCTCCAGCTTGCTGTCAAAGGGCTTGGGCGTGCTGGCGGGGAAGAGCGGGTCGCCGCTCTGCAAGTGCAGCTCGCCTTCCTGGCCACGCAGCATGCAGGTGGCTGTGAGTTCGAAACGCGCGCACCAGCCCAGAAAGGGCAGCAGCTCGCCCAAGGCTCGGCCATAGAGCAGAGTGCGACGAAAGACCGCGTACGGCCCGGACAAATCCAGCACCGGCGGCTGGCCGTCCTCGACGGTGCAGATGAGGCCGCGCAGCTTGGCCTGGCGAACCACCGGGCGCAGGGCTCCCTCGGCACGAATGCGCACGCGGCTGGCGCGGAAGAGCAGGCTGCGCGCAATCAACTGATTGACCCGCAGGGCGACCTCGTGCGGTGACCCAGGACTGCTGGGGCCGGTGAAGATGCGCTCACCAGGCAGATCCGCGAACAGCGCCCGTTCCAGCGCCGCCGGTGCGAGTCCCAGGGTCGAAGCTGCGGCGGCGACAATTGCCGTTCGTGGCTTGCCGGCCTGCATGGCGGCCTCGACAAATAGCGTTTCGCGGGCCTCGGCCGGAGACACTTCGGACTTGATCTCAGCGTTGCCCATGCTCAAGAGAAGCTGCACGGCCGCGCGCAACTTGAAGTGAGGAACCGCGCAGGGCAGGGGTTCGCGTAGGCGCTGCTGCAGTTCACGCAAGGTCCGTCCGCTGAATCGGTCTACCTCGTCGATGAGAACGTGCAGCCAGGGCTGATCGCGCTCGTCGAGAAAGGCGGGTAGGACGCGGCCGCTGTGGATGCGCGCAGGAATGACGGCTTCAGGCAGCAAGGGCATTCCTCCGGCGACGAGCCTGCTGGACCTCTCCGGTGGCCCGCACCACCAGCTCGTATACCAAGGCCCGCTTGCCCGGCCGAGGGCGCAGCACGCGACCGATCCTTTGTACGTGCTCGCGCTCGCCCTTGCTGCCGGCCACGATGATGCCGACCTCGGCGTCGGGAACGTCGAGGCCTTCATTGAGTACCTGGGCCGAGACCAGGGCGCGCAGCTTGCCCTCTTTGAAAAGGGTCAGGGCGCGCTCGCGCTCCTTGCGGCCGATGTGACAGGTGAGCGGCATGATGAGGTGCTCGCGACTTACGGCATAGGCAGTCGCATTGTCAGCCGTGAATACGATCACGCGGGCGTCGGCGTGGCGGGCCAGCAGGTTGGCCAGCATCTGGCGTTTGGCTTGGGGAAAGGCCAGCAAGCGCCGCGAGCGGTGCCAAGCTGCCAGAGCACGGCGCCCCTCGTCGGTCTTCGCCGCAGCTCGCGCGAACTCCCTCCAGGTGGCCGCGGGATCAAGGGCGCGAAAGCGGCGCAGGACTTCGCGAAAGGCTGCCATGAGTGTCTCGTACTCGGCACGTTCCGCTGGGGTCAAATCCAGATGCAACACCACGGAGTCAAAGGGAGCCAGAAACTCGCCTGTCAGATCGTCGACGCGCAGCTCGTAGACCGTGGGGCCAACCAGCTCGGCCAGGCACGCAGCCGCCTGACCCGTGGGTGGTGTGGCGGTCAATCCCAGGCGCATGGGTGCGATGCTCATCTCCAAGGCTTCGTCACGCAGACCAGCGCCGAAGTGATGGACCTCGTCGACGATCAGCAGCTGAAACCGGTTGCCGAGCTGGCGCATTTGCCGCCAGCCGCTCTCAAAGGTAGCCACTGTGATGGGCTCGACCTGGTGTTCGCCATCGCCCAGTCGGCCGGGCGCAAACCCGGCGGATTCGTGAATGGCCCGTGCCCATTGATCGAGCAACACCCGCGTGGGCACCAGGCAAAGAGCTGGCACGCGCAAACGCGTGATCGCCGCAATCGCCAGTCGTGTTTTGCCCGAGCCCGTGGGCAGGACAGTCACTCCGCGACGGTCAGCCATCGCCCACGCGGTCAGCGCTGCCTCCTGGTACGGGCGTAGATCAGTGGGCCGGAGGGACGGCAAATTGTCCGCTGGGCCGGCCACCGCGTCCTCGAATCGGACACCGCGCAGGCGAAGTTCAGCCAGCAGTCGCCGATGAAACCGCGCAGGCAAGCGCAAAGCCCCAACCCGCGGATCCCACAACGCGCCCGGAAGATCCGCGAGTGCCGACGGAGATTCTGGTTCGAGGAGGAGAATGGTTCCTTGGTCAAAGACAAGGCGCATGNNGTCTGAGTGTGACAGCTGTTGCAGTCGCCGCTACTTGCGGTGGAAACCATCACGCGCTCGACGCCGGAGCCGTTCACGACCTTGGCCGTGTAGGGGCCTGACAGCAACGTCGAGGAAGAGAAGTTGCCGGCGGAATTGGGTATCAGGGTGATGCTGGTGCCGTTGCTGCCGCCGACGACTACCTTGGCGCCGCTGGTTCCGTTGGCGCCGTTGCAGTTGTTGGGTTCGTGTCCGGTTGGATACAGTGTCCCCGCGATGGCGAAGCTGGGCGCCTCACCCCCGGTGCTGGCGTGGCATGAGATGCAGGCTTGGCCGGGCGCCATGATGGAGGACGAGTTATCGGTTCCGCCGCTCCAGGTGGTATTGCTGGTACAGGTGGGCGGCGCATTGAGCGGATCGGGTGGGGGCGCACCCGCGTCGCCACACGAGCCTGATGGATAGCCGCTGTTGATCCAGGTCTGCATCGCCGCGATCTCTGCCGAAGTGGCCGTGGCTGCCGGAGCTGGTGGCATGGGCGAGGTCGTGCTTTGCATGCGCACCAGGGCCACTTGTGCCTCGGTCATGCTGAGGTTCACGGGATCGGGCTTGGTCAAATCAGCATAGGTCACAAGCGACCGAGGAGCACCAGATGCTGGAGTTGTGCCGTGGCAACTGTCGCAGCGGTTGACCAGCAAGGTTTGAATGTTGCAGGGCAGGGTGCCACCTGGGACACCAGCGTCGACGATCGCGCTTGTGCCGCTTGATCCGGCCCGGGTTGAACCGCCAGTTCCACCGCTGCCGCCGCTTCCGGATTGGGTTGTTCCCCCGGTGCCGCCACTGCTGCACGAGCCAGTGGGATAGCCGCTCCCGACCCAGTTCTGGAACAATGCGATCTGGGTCGAGGTGGCTGGCGATGCCGGGAACGGTGGCATGGGCGAGGTCGTGCTCTGGATGCGCAGCAAAGCAACCTGGGCCTCGGTCATGGCAGGATTCGCGGGATCTGGTTTGATCAGGTCGGCATAGGTCACAAGCGATCGAGGCGCACCGCTTGCCAGGGTTGTGCCATGGCAGCTGTCACAAGTGGTGACCAGGAAGGTCTGCACATCGCAAGGCAAACCACTGCCTGCCACCCCGCCGGTGCCGCCAGGGCTGACTGCGCTCGATCCTGCTTTGCCGCCAGCTCCTCCGGATTGGCTCGATCCTCCGTTGCCACCGACTCCGCCGGCGCCGCTGGCACCACCACCGCCGCCGCACGTGCCCGCGGGATACCCGCTGCTAACCCAACTCTGGAACGTCGAGATCTCTGTCGACGTGAGCCCTGCGGCCGGAGCTGGAGGCATGGGCGCGGACTTGCTTAGAATGCGCTGCATAGCAACCTGTGCCTCGGTCATGGAATTGTTCGCAAAATCCGGCTTGATCAAGTCGGCATAGGTCACAAGCGATCGAGGCGCGCCGCCTGCCAGGACTGCGCCGTGGCAACTATCGCAATGATTGACCAGGATGGCCTGTACGTCACAAGGCAAGCCGACGTCTGAACTCCCACCCTGGCCGCCTGACCCGCCTGGGTTTGAGCCTCCGCTACCCCCGCCAGCCCCCGCAGCCGTACCGCCGCTGGAAGAGGGGACGCTGCTGCTGGAGGTAGAAGGGACGCCGCCGCTCGAAGAAGGGACGCCCCCGCTCGAAGAGGGGACGCCGCCGCCGGAAGAGGGGACGCCGCCGCCGGAGGCACCGGCTGAGCTGGCGCTGGGGGCAGAAGTCGTGCCGCCGCCGGGAAGCCGAGGCGGGCCACTGCTATAACTGGGGTTGGAGGCAGGCCGGTAACAGCCAAGCAGAGAGAGCGCGATGGGCAGGAGTGTCCTCTTCATGACCATTTGATGAAAGCTGTCGGATCCGAATTACAAAGACAAGGCGGCGCGCGTGGCGGCCAGGTAGCGGAGGAGCGGGCTCAGCCGCCTCAATTTGCGATCAACGGACCGTCAGGTTGACGCCGTCCTGGGGTACACTCCGCCGCATGTTCTGGGCCAGACTTCTGCAGTCCCCGCGTACGCTGATTTGCCGCCTGCGACCTTGGGCTTTGCTCGTCGTCGCAGCGGGCGCGGTGACACTCACCCTCCTGTTCTTGAACCAGCGTCAGCCTCTGTCTCAGTGGCTGTTCTGGCGTTTCGCTGTCATCTACGGCTGCGTGCTGCTTTTCGGCGCAGCCTGCGTGAGCGTGGGTCACGCGGCACTGGGGCTGCTGGTCAAGAACCGTCCTCTGCCCTTGCGCGAGCGGCTCTTGCTGGATTTCGCGGCGGGCGTGCTGCTGTTTGCCATCGCGGTTTTTCTGGTTGGGGTTTGCCATGGGCTCGGCCATGCCTCTTTCTGGGCCATTCCCGGCGCTCTCTTGGCGGTTGGCCTGCCTCGATGTCTTCGCGATGCGCGCCGAATCGCGCCCCATCTCGCGCATCACTGGGTGCGGTCGCGGCCGATCTCGGGGATTGTGCCGGCGCTGGCGACAGGGCTCGGTGTCGTCGGGTTGTTTCTCATCTACTTGTCGGTTCTGGTTCCGGAGAATCTGGCCTTCGATTCGCGTTGGTACCACCTGGCCATGGCCGAGCGCTTCGTGGCGGCCGGAAGGATTGGCGCCTTTCCTGAAGGGTGGTTTAATGGCACTCAACCCCACCTGGCCTCCTGGCTCTACACATGGGCCTTCACTCTGCCCGGATTCGATCTGGCTGAGCGCATTGTCCTGTCGGCTCATCTCGAGTTCCTGCTCTTTCTGGCCACTTTGGCGGGCGTCCCCCTGTTGGTCGAGCGCCTGCTGCCCCGAAGTCGCGTCCGCGGCGCCTGGGCTGCGACCTTCCTCTTCCCCGGCATCTTCCTCTACGATTCGAGCCTGGGCGTGGCTGCGGATCACGTCCTCGCCTTTTGGGCCATCCCCATTGCCTTGACGGCTTTTCGTCTCGTGATCGCCTGGACGCCCAGCCGGGGCGTCCTGCTGGGAGCCATGCTGGCCGGCGCGGCTATGACCAAGTCGCAAGCCCTCTACTTTCTGGTCCCCACCGCACTCTTGCTGGCGGGCAGTGCCGTGGTTGTGCTCGTGCGCCGAACGCAGAGGTTTGGCACCTTGGCCAAGGTCCTGTGTCTGCACACGCTGGGGGCGTTTGCGGTCTTCGGCGCGCCCCACTACCTGGCCAACCTGATCTGGTATCGAAATCCCATCTATCCCTTCATGGCCAACGTCTTCCCGACGCGGCCTTGGTACCCAGGGCACGCCGGGTATTCCTTCGATCCAGGGTGGACGCCCGAAGGAACGTTCTGGCAACGCGCACGCGAGACCGTGCTGGCGCTGTTCACCTTCGCGTACAATCCCCACGACTGGCCCGGTTTCCACCGTGACCTGCCGGTCTTCGGATTCCTTTTCACCCTGAGCCTTGTCTTGCTACCGTTCTTTCCGCGGGCCAGGCGGACGATGCTGCTGGCGCTGGCAACCCTTGTGGGTATCGCCATCTGGTTCTGGACCTACCACCAGGACCGCTATCTGCAGACACTTCTGCCCTGGATGGTTGCGGTCACGGTCGCGGCGTTCACCCTGGCTTGGAGAACGGGGTGGCCGGCGCGGCTTGGCCTGGTGGCGCTGGTGGCGATGCAACTGATTTGGGGGGGCGACATTCCCTTCCTCCCCACCCACGCCATGGCAGGCCGGCCGCCCAGCGCAATTGCCATTGACCTGCTTTCCACTACTTTCCGCCACGAGACTAGGCAACGGATTGATCCACATACCGGGTTCGATGAGGTCCGGGAAGCTTTGCCCAAGAATAGCGTCGTGTTGTTGCACGACGAGTACGTCCAGCTCGGCATCGGTCGCCCGGTCGTGTCCGACAATCCGCGCTGGGAGGGCGGCCTTGACCTGGGCAAAGTGGGGGGACCGGCGCAGGCGTTCGAGCAGCTGCGCGCCTACGGGGTCACCCACGTTCTGGCCCGGCCCGATCTCTGTCGCAACGGGGAGGTGTCCTTGGCCAGCGAGGTGGTGTTGCACCAACTCCTGCAACACTGGGGACTCGCTCATCGTCGAGTGGGCTGGCTCGATCTGTGGGCCTTGCCCGAGCGCGCTCCGCAGGCGAGCTCCTCGGGCCCGATCGTGTACGCGGGTTGTGGAAGGCGTGCCCAGGTCGGCCTCGATGCCATTTCCAGCACCTACGAGGAGGATCGAAAGGCCACTCCGGAGGCGGCGCGGTTCCTGCAGCCTGCCGATGAGGCGCTGTTCCGAGGGGCACAGGCCGCGGTCATCGACGAGCGCTGCCCGGTGCCGATCCCTGACGGCATCGCCTTGTATTGGGAACGCGTCACGCATTGGCGCCAGGCCCATCTCTGGCTTCGCAGGAGGGGCGGATCTCCATAGAACAGGCATGAAGTGGGTGTTCTGGCGCCGCAACACCTACACCGGTGGTGGTTGCGCTTTAGCGCGGACTGAAAAGTGCCGCTGTACGCTGACGAGGCATGATGAGTTCATCTCTTGTCAGGGTGCGACTAGGGTGGGCGCTGGCCGTTCTGGTACTGGCGAGTGCCGGGCCGGCCTGGGCTGACGACCCCAAGCAAGAGGCGAAGGCGCGCTACACCACCGGGCAGAGCCACTACAACCTGAATGAGTTCCAGGAGGCTTTGCAGGATTTCAAGGAGGCCTACCGCCTCTTTCCCGATCCGGTCTTCTTGTTCAACGTCGCCCAGTGCGAGCGGCAACTCGGCAACCTGGATGAAGGGATCAAATTCTACCGGAGCTACCTGCGCAACAAGCCGAAAGCGCCCAATCGCCAAGAAGTTGAGCGGCGGATCGATGAGATGCAGGCGGCAATCGACGCGAAGAAAATGGCCTCGGGAAAGCCGCCCCTGACCCTGGTGCCGCCTGCCGCTGGTGACGAGCCTCATGTGTCTGCGCCGGTGCCCCCTGCAACAGCGACGGCAGCGCCAACGCCGCAGACCGTGGCTGCTCCGTTGCCGCCAGCGACGCCCATGGCTGCGCCGGCCGTGCCAACGCCGCCCTTGTCCCTGCTGCCCGCCGCGGTCGAGCCCGCGGCCAGCGGCGACACGCAGGACAACGGCCCGCGCACCGAGCTTCTCGCCCAGACATCATCGCCAGCTCCCGCGGTCGCGCCGGCGTTCTACCAACGTTGGTGGTTCTGGACGGGAGCGGCCGTGGTGGTGGCCGGCGTTGGGGTCGGTGTGTACGCCATCATGTCACGAGGTGGGAATGGAGCGCCCAGCGCCAAGTTGGGCACGCAACCTGTGTTCTAGGTTTCCGGACGACGTAGGCCTCCTATGAAAAAGTTTTGGCTTTTCTCTTGCCTGGTGCTTTTGGCCGGCTCCCTCGCTGCTGCGGGGTGCAGTCGATCCTCGGGAACTTATGTGGTGCTCGATCTTCGCGGCAGCCTCTCGAATATTCGGAGCATCGCAGTGGATCTGGACATGGGTGGTCAGAAGGCCAACGCTGTCTTCACAGCGCCTGTCGCTTCGACCATCACGCTTCCGACCGATGCCATTTTGCAGATCCAACATGGCTCGGGGATGCTCTATGTAACTGCAACGGCCAAGGCGGTTGACCAACAGGTTCTAGGGACTGGGACTGGCTCGGGCCCGGTGGTGGCAGGCGAGACGAAACACATCACGGTGCAGTTCGGCGGCAGCGAGGGCGACGCCGGGGTTTTCGACGGCAGCGACGGTCCCGGGGGCTCATCAGGCGACGCCCCTGTCGATCACTTCGGGCCAGAAGGCAGCGGCGGATTTGGCGGCAGTTCGGGTGGATTTGGCGGCAGCGGCGGTATGGGTGGTTTTGGCGGCAGCGGTGGTATGGGTGGGCTTGGCGGCAGCATCGGAGCCGCTGGCAGCAGTGGGGCAGGGGGCCAGGCTCAAGATGCGGCTCCCGACGGTGCCAATGGCGGCACCGGCGGCGGCGCGGGCGGCGGAACCGGAATGGCGACCATCGTGAGCGAGCCCTCGTCGCTCCCCTTCGGCAACGTGTCCCTCAACAGCACGAGCGCGCCGCAAACGACCACCATTCGCAACGTGGGCAGCGCGGTGGCGCCGGCCCTGATGGTGAAGGCGCCCCCGCCGAACTCATCGTTCGCGGTCAAGACCGACACCTGTTCCGGGAGAACCCTGGCGCCGAGCGATGTCTGTACTGTCTCGGTGGTCTTCTCGCCCAGCTCGCTGGGGGCTGCGTCGGCGACGCTGTCGGTGGTTGCTGGATCTGGCAGCGGTACGGACATCACTCTCACCGGTTCGGGCCTCGGTTCCTCGACCGGGTTGACTCTGCAACCAACAGAGGCGCCATTCAATGTGGTCGACGTGGGCAGCAGTGGCAACGTGACCTTCACCGTGAACAACACGGGCAGTTCGTCTGCGTCCATGCTGCTGGTGAGCAACTCGAGCGGTCCCGCATTCCGGATCACCGCCGACCAGTGCAGCAACCGAGCGCTGGCCGCCCACACGTCGTGCACTTTCGTGGTGACTTTCGCCCCCAATGCCGTCGGGCCAGCCAGTGGGAGTGTGATGGTGACATCGCCCGGTGGCACCACTCCTCTGACCGCATCTCTGACCGGAACCGGTCGCGATTACGTCACGCTGACGGTGAAATTGTCGGGCGGTGGGAGCGGAACCATCTCGGGAAACGGGCTGACCTGTCAGGCCGGGATATGCACGGGCCAGTACCCGCGCACGGACCCGGTCAATCCACCGAACATTGTTTTGACAGCCACGCCGGCCCCGTCCTCGACCTTCGGGGGCTGGATGGGCGGCGGCGGATGCGCGGCTGGGACCACGTGCACGCTCGCCCTGAGTTCCTCCACGATTGTAACGGCTGCCTTCAACACCACCACTCCCATGGTCCAGGTAGGGCTGAACGTTTTTTGGCTCGCCGGACAAACTGGAACCCTGCGCTCGGCGGACAACCTCCTGAACTGTTCGGGCTTGTGCGCGCCGGTTTCTCTTCCGGCTAACACCACCATCACCTTGTCGGCGAAAGCCGATTCCGGCTCTACCTTTGTCGGCTGGACAGAGGGACCCTGTCGCGGCACCACGAACCCGTGCACCTTCACACTTGCCAGCGATGTCGTCGTGTCGGCCACCTTCGGTCCGCCGGCGTACATGTTCGTCACGTCGACTTCGGTGATTCCTGGCAAGCTGGGCGGCCTGGCCGGAGCCGACACGGAGTGCGCGAGCCGCGCGCTGATGGCCCACCTGCCAGGCAGCTACCGGGCGTGGCTGGACAGCAGCGCTGGCTCAGCCAGCTCCAGGGTTGGCAACGGGGGTTGGGTGCGCGTGGATGGCCGCCCCTTCGCGCGCAACATCGCGACGTTGGGCGTGGCGGGAAATCAAGTCGTGTACTACCCGCCGCGCATCAATGAGCTGGGCGATGACGTCGGGCCGGCCCATGTCCTTGTCGCCACTGGCGGCAACCCGGGTGGTTCGACGATTGGTAGTTACTGCAACGACTACAATGGAAGCGGATCGCTCTACGCAGGAGACGCCATCGCGGGCAGCGGCACCTGGGCCTACACCCAAGCCATCGCCAACGGCTGTTTGACCGCGCTTCGGCTGTACTGTTTTCGCACTGACCTTCTGCCGGTCGACATCACACCCGCGTCGGTGCCGGGTCGCCGTGTATTCGTGACCGCCTCTGCATGGCAGCCGTCCGGCAACATCGCCAAGGCGGACGCCTTCTGCCAAACCGACGCCAAGCTGGCCGGGTTGCCCAACTTCAACACATTCGTTGCCTTGCTGGCCACCAGCACAACGTCGATGCTGTCGCGTTTGCACACAGGCGGCGCGCCCTGGAAACGGGTTGACGATGTCTTCGCCTTCCGCAGCCCGGACGATCTGGTGGCGAACAACCTGCTGGCACCGATCGACCTCGTGGCGGACGGCAGTCTGTACGGCGACTTCAACTTCTGGTCAGGAGCCGGCAGGCCCGAGTCGGCCAGCTTGAGCGATGTTTCCTGCCAGGACTGGAGCAACTCGAGCGCCATGGCCCACGGCCTGTACGGCAACGCGAACCTTTCCGGCGGCCCCGACTGGTTTAGCAACTCGTCGAATACCTTCACCTGCGACAAGACCGACGTGCATCTGCTGTGCGCCGAACCGTAGCCCTGCGCTATCTGATCCGCCGCGGCTTGTCGGGAGACGCCAGGTTCACTGGATGATCGAGATCGACCGGCGCATCCGGATCCAGAGGCAAGGACGGTTCCAGGTCGACCGGCACATTGAGATCCAACGGTGGCTCATTCGCTGCGCTCGGCGCGTCGGACTGTGGGGCCAGCGGCCGGAGAGTCATCTTGCCCGCTGTGACCGCGGCATGCGGTGAGGAAGGGGAGGGTCGCGCAGCGGCCGGGACGCGTGAGACCTGCGATGGCCGACTGAGCGGACCTTGAATGCTCCCCACCAGGGGGGCGGCCGGCTCCCTGCTTGCCGCCGGAATCTCGATCGCGTCGCCTGACGCGGCCGTTGTGCCAGCAGAGTGGGTCGCTTGCGGCGGGCCGCCCGGGGCCTGCGGCTTGCGCGACACGGTCAAGTAGGGGAGGGCGTCGTCAATCTGGTGCTCGAGTGCGTGCGAAACGTTTTCCTGACGTCGCTCCCACACCAGGTTGATGGTCATCTCGTGGATCTTGGCCTTGATCACGTGATACGGCCGCTCCACCTGCATCCCCTTCGCGCTCACGTGGATGATGTGATAGCCCTTGGGCACCTTCAGGGTGACGTTGCCTTGCTTGGGCGTTGCCGCTGCTTTGGCGCGATCCTGGTCGAGCCACACGCGCGCCCCTTCCACCGGGCCGCTGTCGTCCACGACCGTGATCTTGAACTCCGCCTCGGATGCCTCCAGGTTGAAGGCCACGAAGGCGGTCTTGCGGGGAAACACCTCAACCGCCTCATAGGGTTCGCTTAGAACCAGCACCTGGCGTCCGCGCGTGTAGATGCCGTACAAGTGGACGAAGTACTTGCCCTTGGGAATGCCTCGAAAGGTCGTGCTGCGCTCGACCTGCCAGGCCTCGAAGCGCCGCTTGCGTTGCCCCAGCCATTCCAGCTTCTTCTTGTATGCGCTGGGGTTCTCAATCACCGGCGTCTGGTTGTTTTGTGAAATGAGGACCGAGAACATCTCCTCCTTGGAATCGGGATCCCACTGCACGCGCACCACGATGGCGCCGCGGAACGAGAGAACCACCAGCCACGCGACGGATCCCAGCAGCGCCAGCACGGACAAACCGACGACCAAGGGGTTGANNTTCTGCTTGGAAACGTCGAATAGGATCAAGTCGACGTTCACCCAGGGGGCCAGCCCGGCTGGCTGAATCCGGTACATGAGCACGGCTTCGCCGCCCATGTCGTGCGCCATGACCGCCAGCGCGTCTTCCGTGGCTCTGCTGGCAGCGAGCTCCTCGGTGCGGATCTTCGAGCGTGAGGCGGACAGCTCCCAGGGCGGGCGCATGAGCGCTTCCAGCAGGCCGTCCGAAAGCCTTTCGGATCGAACCAAGAAGGGCCAGTACAAGGGCTGGCCACTTCCGGGCAAGGGCGCAATCGTCACCGTGGTCAGCGTCGGTTCGTAGAGCAGGTCGAATTTTTGCAGGAGCGTGTACAGGTTGCGCGCCAGCGTCGAGGGCGGCCCCACCGGCTTCTGTGGTCCTTGGGCCGTGGCGCGTACCTGTTCTGATTCGTCTTGGCGTGACTTGATTTCCTGGCTCAATGCCGCCGCCGCGGGGTCGGCCCCGCCTACCTTGTCCAAGCGGGCGCCCACGGCCTTGATCTGTTCCGTGCTCAGATCTTGCACCTTGATGAGCGGAGCCGCCTGGCTGACCGCCGCCCCGCCGGCCAGGGCACGCGCCGCCACAGTGGACGCCAGGCCTGGCTCCTGAGGCGCGAGTTTCTGCGCGGCTGCCAGGGCTGCCGCCTCAACCTGCGGTCCAAAAGTTCCCGGTACCGATGCGGCCACGAGAGGCAGGGCCACGCGCCACTCAGAGGCGGGCCGGCCCAGCAAGGGTGACAGCGCCTCGTCGCGCTTCTCCACCGGATCGCCGCGTTCGACCGCCAGTGCGGCCCTCGCCACCACCACGGCCGGCACGCTGCGCGCACCTTTGAGCATGGCGAGCTCGCGTTCAGCGGCGTCGAAATCCCGCAACGCGATCTGGGCGCGAGCCTTGGCGGCACGCAGGGCGACGTTCTTGGGATCAGCCGCCAGTCCCTCGTCGGCCAGCTCGGCAGCCGCGGCCCAGTCGCCCATGAGCAGGCGGGCCTGCACGCGCGTCTGCCTGAGCAAGCTGGGCTCCTCGGCCAGGGAGCGGAGGACGTCCAGCACGGCGGGCAGATGGGCGGCCGTGTTGGGCAGCGCGACCTCAATGGCCCGCGCGGCNNTGGCGAGCCATGGCAGCGAGCTCGCCCATGGCCCCGCCCACCGAAATGCGGCCGACTCGCTTGCCTGCGGGACCGTAGATGAGGCCGGTTGCGGTCAGCCGCTTGGCAGACGACTGCAACTGCGCGACCAAGATGCGGTCAGCGCCCAGTTGCTCGGCCAGCCGAGGCGCCAATTCGTTGCTCACGGTCAAACTGCCGCGCGGGGCACGGCCGGTGAACGCCTCGATGGCAAGTGCCAGTTCATGCCTTGGCACCAGAGGACGTTCGCCAGTTTTCAAGTATGAGCGGATGAGCAGGGACACCGCAGCGGCCTCTACGCTAAGTTCCGGCGGGGCAGCCAGGTCAGGGAGCACAGCGGTGGCTTGGGCCGCCGCGGGTCGCGCGGACGTCAAGACTCCGAACGAGAGCGCGGTCACGAGAGCTGAACCGAGACGGGCGCTGGTGCGGGGTGCGGGCATCGCGAGGATCTTCATCTGATCTTCGTTGGGTTTGCTCGACAAATCAATGACAAGCCTCCTTGGGCGACGCAGCGCGATCGCGTGATAGACTAGCCGCCCATGTTCCGCTCATGCGTGCGACTCGCCGCCGGTTTCGCCCTGGTGGCCGCGTGCGGCTGTCGCTCCGATCCCGACAAGCCGCTCGGGCCCGCCGATTCATACATTTTGTTTGCGCCGGTCGTGGGAAAGCTGGAGGGCGCACTTCCTGTCGTGCGCCGTCTCGACATCAAGGACCAGGCGGTGCAACCACTTCCCCAGCTTCTCGAGTCCAGCTTCGCCTTCGAGATGCTGCGGACAGCCTACCTGGCCAAGCAGTTCGTTCGCGAGGCCAGCGCCGACGGCCAGCGTTTCACGGCGGCCGCACAGCGCCTAGGCGCCGAGCCGACCTGTCTGGTTCTGGGGCTGGAACGACAGCCCTACGGACGCGGACTGGCCTTGCCCCAGACCTTCGGTGGCTTGCAGTCGCGTCCCCACCTGCCGTGGATTGGCTTGCCTGCGGAACCCTCCGCCGACAAAGCGCTGGTGCAGACTCTGGCCGGCCGTCTGGCCACCTACGTCGCGCATTTCGTCGCCACAGCAGGGGCGCTGTCCGACGGGAGCGCGCCTCCCCCGGTTCTCGTCGAAGGCTACCGCATCGCCATGGAAGTGATTGCGCGCGAATGGCGGGAGAGCCCCGGGCCGGCTGGCGTGATCCAGGTCGAAGAGGGTTCAAGCGCCCAACGTGAGATCTTCGCCAATGTGCGCGAGAACCGATATGTCCTGCAGCAGGACGGAACGACCCTGCGCGCCGCACGCGACCTGCTCGAGGATCCGGGCATAGCCGCCACGGTCATCTACCGCATGGCTCAGTCGCGCGCCCTAGCTGGGCGAGTCGCGCCCGAGGCATTCTACGCGCCCCTGGCCTCGAACCGCTTTCCACCCGGCGTGAGCCCGGCCGCGGTGCTGGGAACTTTTAGGAATTTCCAGGCCAAGTTTCTCGGCGCCTGGGCCATCGCGGCGCTACGCGGCCACGCGCCCCGCGACGTGATCGACTTGGTCGATCTGTACGGCGCCGCCTTTCCGGCCGAGCGCGCCGAAGCGGTTCGCATCTTCGTGGTCACGACGTTCGGGGCAACCGTCAAGACCGGCGGGGTGTCGACCAGACCCCAGGATTCCACCCGGGCACTGGCTGAGCTGACCGCGCTCAAGGCCGAAGTTGTGGCCGCACGACGCTCGCTTCGTGAAGCCCTGTCCGCCAGCACGGGCGACGCAGGAGCGGGGCCGGGTAGGGTGCCCGGTCGTGGACGACGATGAGCGGGAAGAACTGGCGCCATTTTATGTTGTTACGGTATGAAAGCTCGATGAGTTGTTTCAAAAAGATGGGGGCGGTATGAAGCGCGCGCTTATCACTGGAATCACCGGTCAGGACGGCTCGTATCTGGCCGAGTTTCTCCTCGCCAAGGGCTACGAGGTCTTCGGAGTCATCCGACGCTCGAGCTCATTCAACACCGAGCGCATCGACCGGATCTACCAGGATCCCCACAGCGCTGACTACCGACTGCGCCTGGTCTTTGGCGACCTCGACGACGCCAGCTCGATCAATAGCATCGTCCAGTCCACCCAGCCGACCGAAATCTACAACCTGGGCGCGCAGAGCCATGTGCGGGTCAGCTTCGACGTGCCGGACTACACAGCCAACACGGTGGCGATGGGAACCTTGCGGCTGCTTGAGGCTATTCGCGAAAGTGGGGCGCGCTGCCGCCTGTATCAGGCATCTTCCAGCGAGATGTTCGGCTCGTCGCCGCCGCCGCAGAACGAGGACACCTTGTTCCGGCCGCGCAGCCCCTATGCCTGCGCCAAGGTTTTTGCCCACCAGCTGTGCCAGAACTACCGCGAGGCCTACGGCCTCTTCATTTGCTGCGGGATCCTGTTCAACCACGAATCTCCCAGGCGCGGCATACCGTTCGTCACGCGCAAGATCACGCGCTCGGCAGCCCGCATCCTGCATGGGCTCGACAAGAAGCTGTTCTTGGGCAATCTGGACGCGCAACGTGACTGGGGATTTGCCGGCGACTACGTCGAGGCCATGTGGCTGATGCTGCAGCAGGACCGCCCCGACGACTACGTCATTGCGACAGGCGAATCGCACTCGGTGCAGGAGGTTCTGGACGTTGCCTTTGGCACCTTGGGTCTGGATTGGAAGAGGTTCGTCGAAACCGACTCGCGCTACTTGCGTCCCACCGAAGTAGACCACCTGCGCGGTGACGCCAGCAAGGCCGCAGCCACGCTAGGCTGGAACCCACGCGTGCGTTTCCGCGAACTCATTGAAATGATGGTACGGTCGGATGAGGCCGACGTGCGAGCCGCGCTGGCAGGCCGCGCGCCCAATACCTAGAGCCCAGAACAACCTTCTCACCGTCGAGAGCCGTCTTGTCGCGAACACTCATCGTCATCCCGACCTACAACGAGCGTGAATGCGTCGAACCCATTGTTGCCGCCGTGCGGGCCGCTGTGCCCCAGGCGACCATTGAGATAGTCGACGACAACTCGCCAGACGGGACCGGCGCCGTGGCCGACCAGATCGCGGCGCGCGACTCGCAGGTGCGCGTGTTGCACAGGGCGCACAAGGCCGGCCTGGGCGCCGCGTACATGCAGGCTTTCTCAGAGGCTCTGGCGGAGGGCTGGGAGCGCATCGTGCAGATGGACGCGGATTTCTCGCACAATCCGGCCGATGTGCCNNGGTGTTGGGGTTCACGATCTGACGGCCGGGTTCAAGGCCTGGAAGGCCGCAACCTTGCGGGGCATCGACATGGGCGCAGTCAACGCCCGCGGCTACGGGTTCCAGATCGAGATGACCTACCGGACCCTGCGAGCCGGATTCCAGGTGCGCGAGGTGCCCATTCTCTTCGTCGACCGGCGCGTGGGCCTTTCCAAGATGTCAGGCTCGATCTTCTTCGAGGCCCTGACCCTGGTTTGGCGGCTTCGGTTCAGGGTTTCCCGGGAGAAATCCCACTAGGACGGCCACTCATCTCGACAGCCCCCCGTCTGTGGTACGCTCGCGACCAGAGCATGAGCACCATTGGGCGCAGCTTTTCGTGGGACGCGAGCTGTTTGCGTTGATGCTCAGATGAATGAGCATCCAATCGATCCGTTTCTGGCAGCCTGGTCCGACGCCTCGGGGAGCGATGCGTTCACATCGCGTCCGCTGGTCTGCCGCGCATTGCAACTGCCCGGTCCTTGGACACGGGCGCGGTTGCACGCTGCGCTGGCCGCAGTCTTGGTGCAGGAGCCGGAGCAACGCGACCGGTTCGAGGAGACTTTCGCCCGTTGGTTCGGCGCGGACGAGGGCGATCAGGAGGCCGAGATCCTCTATCTCGATGCGTGGCTGCGCGCGCCCTTGGCGCCTGTGGGCCAGCCTGCCGACGGCGGCGAGGACAGGGTTGCGGACGCCGAATGCCTGGTGGGCGCGCAGCAACCGACGGCCATCATGTCGCCCCCGCGCCTTCCAGGACGCTGGTGGTGGGCGGCGCTGGATACCACGGTCGTGCTCATCGTGGTGGCTTGCGTGCTGGGAGTTGGCCGCAGACCGTCGCCCAAGCCTGGCACAGCCAACCCCCACCTGTCGCGCAAGACGGTGCCTGACACCAACTCGGTTGTCGAAGGGCACAGCCAGCTAACCGAGGTGCGGAGGAGCCACGCCAAAATCAGGTTGGCTGCGACAGATGGCGAAAAAGAGCGCGAACAACGCGACCAAGGAGACTTGCTCACGCCGTCGAAATCCTCGATGAGACAAAGGACACTAACCGAGGAGCACTCGCGTGATCAGCGCGCGACCGCTGGCTCCCCACCTGATGCAGAACTGTCCGCGGCGCAAGGTCAGAGAGTGGCTGTTGCAGGTCCGGCGGAACCGCCTGCCGGGCCAATGAGCCGCGCGCAGGCTATTGAAGCGTTAGGCAAGGCTGGGATCGTCAAGAAAGAACATCGCAGCGGACTCGGCGGTCTCAAGTGGTTCTATTCAAGAGGTAGTGTCGAACCTGAGGCGATCCCGGCGCTAGACAGCCTGGGCGGGTCGATCGGGCTTCTCTTCTCAGAGGAAAGCGCCCCGAAGCTTTCGCCGCTGCGTTCCTTGCAACGTCTCAAGGGACTGGACCTGGGCTGGACGAAGCTGAGCGATGTTTCAGCACTTGATGGGATGTCGCTCACCCACTTGGAACTGAGCGGAACGAAGGTGAGCGACGTGTCGGCGCTCAAA
>PMBY01000353.1 GCA_003153875.1 Myxococcales bacterium
TGCGCGTTCGTATCCCTGACCACGTCCATCATGGCCTGCGCCAGGGTGTACAGATCCCACCCTGCCAACTACAGCGCCTGCGCCGGGGCCACGCCCGCCGTTGATGCCAGGGGCGAAACCGGCGCTGGCGCGCTGCCGACCGGAGCCGATGCCAGGCCCGACACAGCCGGCGCCGTTGCCGACGGGCTTCCAGCAGAATCACTTGTAGTCATAGTAGAGGTCGACCTCGACACTTTCGAGAGCGCCGAGCGCATCCTCGGTCAATATCGCAGCCGAGCAATACAGCGACACCAGATACGAAGCCACACCCCGTTGATCGATGCCCATCAGGCGCACTGACAGGCTTGGGCTAACCTCGCCAGGCAGCCCGGGTTGAAACAGACCGACCACACCGCGACGCTGCTCGCCGGTGCGGAGCAGGAGGATGTCGGTCTTGTTGCCCGCCATGTGGAGCTTGTCGCAAGGAACGAGCGGCACGCCCCGCCAGGTAATGAAGGGCGAACCAAACAGGGTCACGGTGGCCGGAGGCACTCCCCGGCGCGTGCATTCACGCCCAAAAGCCGCAATCGCCCTCGGGTGGGCCAGGAAGAACGCTGGCTCTTTCCATACCCGTGCCAACAATTCATCCAGATCGTCAGGCATCGGTCGTCCATTGCGTGGCTTCACCCTCATCAAATCGTGGACATTGTTGATCAGCCCGTAACTGCCGTTGTTGATCATCTCGTCTTCCTGCTTTTCCTTCAGACGCTCCACCACGATACGAAGCTGTTCCTTCACCTGGTCCATCGGGCTGCGGTACAGGTCCGAGATCCGCGTGGACACTTGAACGGTAGTGGACACCGTGTTCAGCAGATACTCGCGCGGCTTGGGTTCGTAGTCGATGAAGGCCGTAGGCAATTGGCTTCCCAGTTCAGGCGAGCATTGCACTGCGAACTTGTTGTCGATCACACGATTGACCCGGTAAACGCCAGCCTCCACTGGGGTCCAGGGCAACAGTTGCACAAACCAACGCGGCGTCGCACCCACCCACTGCGGGGGCGTCTTGGTGGTGTTCGCAAGCTGCCTGGCGGCTGCGTCGTTCAAAAGAGTGCTGGCATCAACGGCGTTCGGCATTGGGGCTCCTTCCGGGAAGATCGGACCAATTCAATAAACCGGCTGGTCTCTACCGCTGCGCCCGGATGAGGACAAGACCGCATCGGATGCTACCCGCGTTTTCCTCCGTTATATTTGACAATCGTAGGAGCGAGCGGAGGAATCGCCGCCGGGCGCTCTCAACCGTCGCATTCCGGTTGCAGGGAGCCCACTCTGGGTGGCTGACTTGAGATCTTGCGAATAGCCTTCGCCGGCCGAATCCACAGGAGTTCTCGATGTCCGACCATGCTCTGCGCGCCTACGACTCAATCCTGGACATGCTTTCCAGCGTTGAGAACCCGACCCCGATCGTCCGCCTGCTGCACGTCACGCCGTACAAGCACACGCAGGTTTTNNCTCGAATGGTACAATCCGTTCGGCGCGGTCAAGGACCGGGTGGCTGCGAATCTCGTGCGCGACGCAGAGGAGCGGGGCGAGAAGCTCGAGCACCTGGTCGAGCCCACCTCGGGCAACACCGGCATGGGCCTGGCCATGCTGTCGAACGCCAAGGGCTACAAGTTCGCGGCCACCATGTCCAAAGAGATTCCGGCGGAGAAGCGCGCCGTGCTGCGCTTCTTCGGCACCGATCTCTACGAACTCGAGGACACACTGTGCCCCATGCCCGGCCAGCCCGAAGGCGCCATGGCCAAGGCCACCGAGCTGGCCGCGCGACCGGGTTGGAAACAACTCAATCAGTACAAGAATCCCGCCAATCCCGATGCGCACTTCCGCACGACCGGACCCGAGGTCTGGAAGCAGACGAGCGGCAAGATCACCCACTTCGTAGCGTCGCTCGGCACCTGCGGCACCATCACCGGGACGGGGCGATTCCTCAAGGCGCAAAATCCTGGGGTGAAGGTCATTGGCGTGCACCCCACCGAGGGTCACGACATTCCGGGCGTACGCAGTCGCAGGGCTTTGCGACTCACTGACTTCTTCAAACCCGAGGAATACGACGGCGTGGTCGAGATCAGCGACCAGGAGGCGTACGGGCTCTGTCTTCGCCTCAATCGAGAGGAAAGCATCATCGCCGGCCCGAGTGGTGGGCTGGCCCTGGCGGGCGGGTTCCACACCATCCCCGACGAGCCGGGCAACCTGGTCGTCGTGATCTTTCCCGACAATGCCTTCAAATACGTCTCGTCCTTTCAGAAGCATTTGCCCCAGCTTTTCCCGAAACAGGAAGCGAAGGCGTCTGCCGCCGCTCCCGGCGATCCCTTCGCTCAGCACCTCCAGGCGGCATTCGCGTTCGCTGAAAAGGGCCCTGACGTCATCGACGCGCACGAGGCGAAGAAGTTGCTCGATGCCGGCGTGCCAATTCTCGACGTGCGCAACCCCGATGAATTCGCGCAAGAACGCATCGCCGCGGCCCGCAACCTGCCCCTGCCCGCACTTTCCAAGGGCGCGAAGGACGGCCTGCCCACTGACCGCCAGGCGCCGGTCATCACCATCTGCGCTCGTGGGCAGCGCTCCCTCTACGGCCTGCTGCTGCTCAAGGCCCAGGGCTATCAGGTCGTGAAGAGCGTCGCTGGCGGCATGGGCGCATGGGTGAATGCGGGCCTGCCAACCCAGGTGGGGCGGTGAGTTGGCCGCCCAAAGGCGACGTTCCTCCCGTGCGGCCGGTGTCTTGCATCTAGGACGGTACTTTCGTAGAGTATCCGCATGATCGGCGTATCGTTCTACCCCCTGGCAGCCCAAGGAGGATGTTGAGCATGGCTGACTTGCAGAGACATCGGGGTAACTTTCGCTGGGAAAGCGTAGACCTGCTGCCCTACAAGGAAGGCGACTCGGACTCTTGCAGCATTACCCGTCAGATTCTGTCCGACGGACGCGACGGGCTTCCGGTGCAGTTGCGCTACTTCGAGATCGCGCCGGATGGCCATTCCACCTTGGAACGGCACAGGCATCTGCACATCGTTGTGGTCCTGCGCGGAAAGGGACAGGTACTCTCGGGATCGGAAATAGTGGACGTCGGACCGTTGGACGTGGTGCACATCCCTTCCGGCACCTGGCACCAGCTGCAAGCTACCCGCGGGGAACCGTTGGGGTTCCTCTGCCTGGTGCACCGCGAGCGCGATCGTCCTGAGCGGCCTGGTCCCCAGGAATTGGCACAGATCCTTCGCGATCCAGCCGTGGCGGCCTTCGTGAGGCCCTGATCACGACATCGTCATATACGCCCGCTGAGAATCCCGCTCGGCCGCATTCACCCGTGCACCCGGCGCAGATGATTGATCACGTCGATGCGGGTGATGAGGCCGAGGAACTTCTCCCCCTCGCAGACGATGGCAACCAGACCGCGATCGAAGAGCGTGAAGAGAGAATCGAGCGGCGCATCGGGACTGACCGTGACCAGCTGGGTGGTCATGAAGTCGCGCACCGGTTGGCCGAACGCAGAGGGCGCTGCGGTCACGGCGCGCAGCAAATCCGATTCGTCCAGCAGGCCAACAATGCGCGCGCCATCGAGTACGGGGAGCTGAGAAATCTCCGATATCTTCATGCGCGCGTGGGCGGTCTGCAGCGTGTCTGCGGGCGAAACCACCACCACCTCGCCCTGATCCGGGCGGCGGGCGATCACGTCGCGCAGATCCCCAGTGGGCCGGTCGCGCAGAAAGCCGTGGTCCTGCATCCAGAAGTCGTTGAACATCTTGGACAGGTACTTGCTGCCGCTGTCGCAAATCAGCGTGACCACGCGCTTGGCGGTNNCTGTCCTCGTCGGACACGGTGTAGGCGTGGTGCACCGGCGACAGGTCGCAGATGGGCGGCAGGAAGTCTTCGCCGATGCCCTCCACCAGCCAAGATCCCGCCTCCAACATCTTCCCGCTGCGCACATGTTCCGCCAACACCGAGCCGGCAGGATCGGCCAGGACCATCTCCACGTTGGG
>PMBY01000013.1:0-5025 GCA_003153875.1 Myxococcales bacterium
GACATTTCTACTTGGGCCTGACATTTTGCGGATGCGATTTGGTGAAGGCAAAATGGTGCTTAAACGGACTATGCTCGCGCAAAAGGTCTGCACACACAGCTCTGCGAAAAGGTCTGCGCACACAGCAGGGGTCACATCAGGCGTCTTCCGCCTTTTCAAACCAGAATTATGGAATCGCTGTAGCGGGCCAGCGTCTTATCGTGGGTCAGTAGGCGCAGGGGTTCCAACAGGGCCTGCGCGGCGAGGATGCGGTCGAAGGGGTCTGCATGATGGGCCGGCAGTTGTTCCACCGCGGCGGCATGGTGAGCCGAAACGCCCAACAAGGAGTAACCGGAGCGTTGAAAATAGAGGAGAGCATCGGCTCCAGAGATGGGCATGTTGCCGCGCCCAAGTGAATGCTTGATAGAAATTTCCCAGATACTGGCCGCGCTCACCGTGATCGAACTGGCCGGATCAGCAATCAGATCGCGCGCCGGCTGCGGCAGACGCGAATCATCGCTGATTGCCCAGAGCGCGACATGGGTGTCGAGCAAGAGTCGCATCAACCATCTTCGCCGCGAAGCAGGCTGGCAATGGCCGGGTTGTCCGCGTCGATGCTCTCCGGCAGCTTGAACAGACCTTTGGCCACACCCAGCCGCGGGCCGGCCGCAGGTGGTTCGATGGGCACCAAGCGCGCGGCCGGTTTGCCGTTACGGGCAATCACGATTTCTCTCTCCACGCCGCGCTCCAAGGCATCGACCAAACGCGACAGCGACGATTTTGCTTCGAGCATGTTGACGGATTGCATGGTATTTTCCTACTTAGCCAGCCTTAGCTAAGGCTAACACCATGTTCTGGCCGCTGCAACCCTGTGGTGTCCAGAAACGTAGCGCCGGAATTCTCGCACAAATGCACTGGGATGCGCGGGGGCGCGGGGGCGGTGCCAGCATTTTCTAGGAAGGCGGCAAGCCGGCGCGGGGGCCGCGGGGGCGGTGCCAGCGTTTTATAGGAAGGCGGCCCGTGTTTGTACCCGCGAACAGCGCCGGCACAACTCCGCCGGCCAAGCCCTGATGGGACTGCGCCTCATCGCGGGCACGGCGGAACCGGTAGTCACTTCTCCGGTCTGCGCGACCTCTCCCACCAAGGTTTTGGTCGCCAAACGTCGAGAGATGATTCAGCGTACGACGAGATCCTGCATCCAGGGCACGTCGGCGGGCGTGGCAGCTTGCAGTTGGCTGGACCATTCCTGATCGGTCATGCGCTTGAAGTCGTTCGTGATCTGCTCGAAATAGGCCGAGACCACGCCGGCGTAGGCGCGCGGCCCCTGGCAGCTATCCACACTGAGGACCATCAGCCTTGGGTTGCCGGTGGCGACGTGCAGAACCTTGCCGACGATGTTGCCCAGAGCATCGGCGGGTTGGGTGTGGACATCGGCGATGGTGGGATCGGTGTCGAGAGCATCGCTACTCTGGAAGAACAACTTGGCGTACCAACCGTTGGGCACGCTGATGGTTGTGCAACCACCAGATTGCGTTTTGACCACGACCGCGTCGTTGAAGAAGTCGAGATCGGCCTGCGTGCGTGTGGCGCCGGTGAGTTCTTCGTTGGCCAAGATTTCGAGGCGAGAGGCCACGTCCGCGAAGGTTCGGAAATAGCTGACGGCCGAGGCGTCAGTGCCCGAGGTCGAGGGCAGCACGGTTGCAAGCTTGTCGGCCGCCATGGTGCCCAGTTGCCGGAGCCGGCCAAACAGGCCCGGATAGGGATCGACGTAGCCGTCGGGGTATTCGCACACCGGCATCGCGGTATAGGATTGTTTGGCGTAAAGCAGGGTGTCGTGGCGCAGTTCAGCCCAAGAACCGAGCTGCGTGTTCAAGAGGCGCCGGCCCCATGCCTCGGTACGCGCTATCGCCGGCAGAGTCGTGGCATCGTACGTGCCGGCTGATAGCTGGCGCAAGGCACTCACCCAGAAGGTGTAGATGCTCGAATCCCAGTAGCTGGCATCGTGCCACTCGACCAGTTGGCGAGCCTTGGCAAGGCTGGGAGCGTACGCGTAGGTGTCGAGCTCGCTGCGCAGCAGCAGCGCGGCCTGGTCGTTGCCCAATGCCGCAAAGGCCACATCCAGCGGATTGGGCATCATCCGCATCGGGGTATTGGGAAACACCACCTTTGCGAACACGTGACTATCGACGGTGTAGCGCTGCCCCAGGAATGCGAAACTATTCGGCAGTGCCGTGACGCCATCGTCGATCTCCATCAATTGGCTACAAATACGTTGAACGCCATAGTTGCCGGCATCGATGGTGTCGAGCAGCTTCTGGTCAGTGATGGTGGCCAAATCGGTGGAAGCAGCGATGCCCAGGGCGTCTTGAAGCTGCTGCACCTGGGGCAGCGTCATGTAGTCGGCCTCGCCGACGAAGAGTGCGACGATTTGCTCGATGGAGTCCCACTGGGCGCGAAGATCGGGCGTGATGAGCTGGCCCAGGGCGAGCACGTCCTCGACCTGGCGACGTTGCAGCACACGCGTGCCATCCACCGCGACGTCGACCAGGCGCAATTCCGTGCGACCGAGCCACATCATGGCGCGGAAGTACTGTGCCCGCGTCCAGCCATCGTTGTAGTGACCCCGGGGCGCGAACTGGGAAAAATCGATCATGCGATCCGTGCCGAAGAGGGTCACGGTTTCCATGCCTGTGGCGACGGTTGCCTTGTCGATGAGGGTCTTCATCTCGGTGTCGATGCCGGTCGCCTGCGGGTCGAGAAGCCCGGCCGCGACTCCAAGCAGCAAGCCGAGATCATGTTTGGAATTGTCGCTGATGGCGGCCGTCGCGATGTTCGCCCGCAGCCCCGCCAGCAACTGTTCCAACGTGGTGGACAGGTAACTACTCTCGACATTCATCAGAATCTTGTCGTACGAACGGTGTAGCGCATAGAGGATCGAATCGGCTGACACGTAGAGCGGTAGATCCGCCGCATAGATGGTCTGGTAACCGTAGAAGAAGTCTGGATAGCTCTGCCGTTGGGAAATGACGAAGCCGTTCTTCTTGTAGGCCACAAGTTCCTGGTCGTTGAGCGCCAAGGCCGAGGCCTGGATGAGATTCAACCATGTGGCGCTTTCGGGGGCGTAGCCCAAGGGCTGGTTCATTGCGTTTGTGGAACGGGCAATGAGCCCGTCGCTCGTCAAGGTGGCCAGAGTGGAAAGCTGGGCCTTTTGCGAGGCCTTGTCGGCGGGCGCTGGGTTGCTGTTCCAAGGCCCGGTGAGTGCGGGGTAAGTGGAGGTGGAGATCCCTCCGCCCCCTGCAGCTCCGGCCGAGCCTGCGGTTCCGGCAGCGCCGGCCACGGCGCCTGACGTGGCTGCCGTGCCGCCCCCGCCTGGGGGACCAGACTTATTGGTCGTCGGGCTCTTGGCACAGGCAAACAGAGCCACACAGCCCAGCAAACGAAGACACTTCATGATGGCCTCCCGATTCGGACGAAACTCATCAAAGTCTATGCCTCGGGGCGAGGCATGACCAGTGGGTTCGGCCGGTGCCGAGTGAATGTAGTGACCGAGGTCACCTCGATGTGCGCAACGATGGCGTGATGGTGCCGATGCCCTACGCGCTGGCCAGCGTGTTGGTGGCTGTGATCAAGAGCCTGGCCGCCGGTAAGATGGGCATGGGCACGCGCCAAGTCGGCGACCTAATCGCCAAGCTGGTCAGCTGAGGCACCCAAGAACACATCGAGGTACATACGTTGGTCCGAGCTTTTGAGAAGAACCTTCGGTTTTGAGATTGTCTGGCGCGCCACCACGCCCTCGCATCCACGCTGCCGCCACACCTTGATGCCTCCGTCGGTCTTTGCTATGCTATCGTTTTGCTATGGCATCACTACTGATCCGAAACCTGGACGACGCGGCCGTGGCGCGACTGAAAGCGCGGGCACGGCGTCACAACCGCAGCCTGCAGGGCGAGGTCAAGAGCATCCTGGAGTCGGAGGCGCGCACGGCGAAAACGAGGCCGGGGCAGCCAGGTCGCCGAGAACTCAAGATCCACACCGTGAACATCCCGACGCGCGCGACTTGGTCGCGCAGCGAGATCTACGACGACAATGGCCGATAGCGCAATGCTGGTCGACACCTGTGTGCTGCTGGAGGCGTCGAACCGCGCTCGCGGCCAGCACCGCGCCGCGCGCGAACTGATCGAGCGCCACGATGGGCTGGTCTTTCCGGCCCAGGTGGCACGCGAGTTTCTCGTGGCCGCCACCCGCCCGCCGGCCAACAACGGCCTCGGCTTGGCACTGTTGGAGGCGCTGGAAAGCCTGGCCGGGTTTCGCGAGCATATCCGGCTTTTGCCTGAAGAGAAGCCGCTGCTGCCGACACTACTCGGACTCCTTGCGCAGTCCCCTGCCATGGGCAAGCGGATCCACGATGTCCACATCGTCGCGGCGGCCATGGTTCACCGCGTTCCGCTCGTGGTCACCCTAAACGAAGATGACTTCAAGGACTTCTCCGCGCACGTCACCTGCCTGACGCCAGCCGAGTCGGTCACGCAGATCACGAAGAAGCGCGTGTAGTACCGCTGCGCGCGAATGGCGAATCTACCTCTCTCCTCTCGACTTCAGCGCTTCCACGCGCTTGGCGTCGTCTTCCAGTTGGCCCCAGCGGCGTAGTTCAGCGGCGGCGAGGTCGGGGTCGAAGAGGGCCACCTCGGACAGGATGCGAACGGCGTCGTCGAGCGAGTTCGCTTCCTTGAGCAGGTTGGCGATTACCAGATAGGCCGCGACGGGGGCCGTGGTTGGGCGCAGATGGTGCTCGACCAGCCACCAAGCCAGTAGTGCGGGGCGAGTCTCTTTGGGCGCGCTCACGGCTTCGGCGACCTTGGCGACCCGCGATGGCAAATCCGACCTTTCGCGAAGGATGGAGGCGGACGTGTCCCAGAAGCTGCTCGGGGCAACCATGGCCTGCGCTGGCTCGGGGACAGCGCCGGCACCCGCGGTGAAGTTGAAGGGATAGCTGACGATCGCGATGCCCCCATCGCTCGGTTTGAGGAACGCCCAGCGGCGCACGGC
>PMBY01000013.1:5081-12796 GCA_003153875.1 Myxococcales bacterium
GAACCGCGTACCTCGGCTGGACCGGGTAGCACCTGCGGTGCGCGAGCGCGGCGGCCGCCGAGCCCGCCAGGCCCGCGCCCGTAGCCCTTTATGCCGATGGTACCGAAATTTTCCAAGCCGATGGTGCCTACCCCGCGGCCTCCAGTGCCAGCCAACCCCAGGCCGCCCACGCCAATGCCTTCGCCAATCCCGTTGCCGATCAGTCCGCCCAGGTGAGAGTCCGGATCGACACCAAGGGCGGTGTCGCGGCCAGAGATGGACCTGAAATGCGAGTTGTTCACTTCGCGAAGCGCGCCCAGCGCGCCCTGCTCGTGAGGCACCTCGGGGGTTCCTGGCGCGGGAATTCCCCAGCGCGCGTAGTCGGCCACGGTTTCCAGAACCAGGATCGAAGTGAGCGGGGTCAGCACGCGGTGGCGCTCGCCTTGGTCGCGCTCGCCATCCGCGGTTCCCGCCACATGCGCGCGCGTCCACAAGGCCTCCAGATCCTGCTCGGCCCCGCGGGTCACACCGGCCGGCGCCTGACCGATGAAGCGCGCCAGCCAGCGCGTCTGGCTGGTGACGGTTTCCAGCGGGAAGAAAGGTTCGGCACTGTCGAGAGCCAGGCTGGTTGGTGTGCGCTCGACGGCCGAGAGCAGTTGCGCCACATGGCTGGCCTGGGACCACGGCAGGCTCTGACCGCCGGTCAGCGCCGCGGCATCGACAATGGGTGCGCTTGCGCGGTCAGCTCCCATCACGATGAGTATCTGTCCGGCCTCTTGCATGCGCTGAAGCGGAAGAGCCGTGGCGTCTCCGCGAAAGGCATCGAGACCATGCCCGAGAAAGACGATGCGACTCGCATGGCGGGTGCGGGCTCGATCACTGGCGGCCAGCAGCGCGTTCTGCAAATCCAAGGCGCCCGCCGAGGGAATCGCGTCCAGCGGATCCAATGCCCTGCGAATCATGGAGGGCGACTCTGCATCGGCCAGGGTTCGCGCTCGCCAATCCACGGCCAAGAGATCCAGCTCCGTGTGGGCGGGTAAGGAGGCCAGTAGCCCGTCCAGTGCCTGGCTCTGGCGCTTGCGATCCTCGGGAAGCATCGCGCGCGAGGTTTCCGCGACGAGCACGATGCGGGTCGGCGCGCCCACTTGAGTCTTCTCTTGCGGCTCGGCCGGCGCGAAGGCGTAGCCAAACGGATTGCCGGGCTCTCGCGCCACGGCCGCATTGCCGGAATTGCGCGGTGCCGGCAGCGCGAGCCAGGCGCGGTCCTGCCCTATCACGGTCNNCGGGCTCGATCCATTCCAGCTCCAACTTCCGCCTGTCGTTCGCCTCGATGGGAAAGACCGTGGCATCGATCCACTCGGGACCGCTCCAGGTAATGAGCGCCGGATCGCGCCGGCGCTCGGTGATGGCCTGGTAGACGGCACGCGCTCGCTCGCGGGCCACGAACGCCCCTTCCATCGGATTGTTGCCCACCCACAACACGGCACGCGTGACCGCGGCGCCGGGCGGAATCGGCAGGCGCATCACGGCTTCGACCCGCCCATTGCCAGGGTTCTTCATGGTGATGGAAAGGTGCGTGTGGATGACTTGCGCTCCGGTCTCGACCTGCGCGGTGAAGGACTCCGCCTGCAGCTCTAGCTGCTCCGCGGTTCCCTGCGTTCGAGCAAAGAACTGGGCCTGGCGAAGATCAGGCTCCGGCCCGGGCGACGGTGCAGCGGCGGCCCCATCCCCGGTTTCCCTTGCTGGCGGTGCGGCCGAGATACAGGCAGCCGTGAGCAACGCAAGAACCAACGTCGTACGCACATTCTCTTGGACCACGTTTCAGGCAAAAAGTTCCCATCGAAGGTCTTGACGACGCCGGGCACTGTCCTGGCGTTCCTGTTCGCGCGCTCGCGGGTTGTGTGCCATAACCACCCGAACCCCGTGGTGGCGCCACCAGTCTTTCTATCGAAGAGCGATTCGTGAACGTCACCCAGGAGGAATTGTGAGCCATGGCTGCAGGCCGGCAGATTTCCTTGTTAGGGCGGATTGCGGTTTCCGCCAAGCTCATCACCCAAGATCAATTGCTTGAGGCCTTGCGCGCGCAAGATCACTTCGGACCGACCAAGCGTCTCGGCGACCTCCTGCTCGATCTTGGCTACGTCTCGCCGGCTCAACTGCAATGGCTATTGAATGCACAGCAGGCGTACATACAGCGCCAACGCCAGGCGGAAGCCGACGCGGAGCGCAGCGCTGGTGTCGACCAGCAACAGTCCGCGTCCGCGGACGGAACCATCGCCATGCCCGAGCGACAGGTTCGGCTGGCACCAGCGCCGGCGCCGGCGGCGTCCCCAGCCGCCGACTCCGTACCGGCGCAGGCGCCACCCGCACACGCCGTCCCAGCGGCCGAGCCAATGCTCGACCGCATCCTGGCCANNCTCAGCGCCACTCGAACCGGCGCAATCAGAGTCCCTGATCTTGGAAATCCTGACACCGGACGACCGCGCCGTGTTTGCGGCCCACAACGATCTCGATTTCGCCTACTCCATCCCTGGCGTTGGCCGCTTTCGCGGCAGTGTCTACCGCCAGCGACGGGGAATCGACGCGGTTTTTCGCCCGATATCGCCCGAACCGCCCACGCTCGAACAACTTGGGCTGCCCAGCTCCCTGGCGCGTCTTACGTCCTATCATCAGGGACTGGTGCTGGTGACGGGACCGGCGGGCTGTGGAAAATCGTCCACCCTAGCCGCGCTCATCAATCTCATCAATGAAGACCGGCCCGACCACATCATCACCGTCGAAGATCCCATCGAGTTCGTACACCGTTCAAAGAACTGCGTCGTCAACCAACGCCAGGTGCGCAAACACACGGGCTCATTTGCCAGCGCCCTGCGCGCGGCCTTGCGCGAGGATCCCGACGTCATAGCCATCGGTGAGTTGCGTGATTTTGAGACCATCTCGTTGGCCATCACGGCCGCGGAAACCGGGCACCTGGTCCTTGGCACCCTGCACACCAACGACGCGGCCCGCACCATCAACCGTGTGCTCGACGCCTATCCGCCCGACCAGCAGTCGCAGATCCGCTCCATGATTTCCGAATCGCTGCGCGCCATCGTCTCGCAGCGACTGATTCCCACCGTCGATGGATCGCGGCGCGTGCCGGCCCTGGAGATCCTGCTGGTGAACGTCGCTGTCGCGAACCTGATTCGCGAGGAGCGCATCTTTCAATTGCGCTCAGTCATGCAGATGGGCCGCAACCTCGGCATGTGTGTCTTCGACGATTCGCTGTTGGATCTCGTGCGCAAAGGCACCATCAGTAAGGAAACGGCACGGCGCTACTGTGAAGATCCCAAACTTTTTGCGTAGGCAAACATGGCACGCCTCGATGAATTGTTTCGTTATCTAAAGGAGCACAAGGGATCGGACTTGCACCTGGCGGCCGGTCTTGAACCACGCATCCGGCGACATGGCCACCTGGAACAGGTGCCCAAATGGCCGATCCTGAGCGATGCAGTCTTGCAGGACCTGCTGCGCGAAATTCCATCGGCCAAACAGTGGGAGCACTACCAAAAGAACCTGGATTTGGACTTCGCCTATGGACTCGACGGCGTGGCCCGCTTTCGTGCCAACTATCTGCACCAAGAAAACGGCGTGGGCGCAGTCTTTCGCATCATCCCCGAGGAGATCATTCCCCTTGAGAAGCTCAATTTGCCGCCCGCTACGCAAGGCCTGGCCCATCTTGAGCACGGCCTGGTGCTGGTGACGGGACCCACGGGTTCGGGCAAGTCGACCACCTTGGCGTCGATCATCGACAAGATCAATCAAGACCACGACCACCACATCGTGACCATCGAGGACCCGATCGAATTCGTTCACCCCAACAAGAGGTCCACCATTTCCCAGCGCGAAGTCGGCACCGACACTGACAGCTTCGCCGCGGCCCTGCGCGCCGCCATTCGTCAGGATCCCAACGTCATCCTCGTGGGCGAGTTGCGTGATTTCGAAACCATTGCCTTGGCCATCACCGCCGCCGAGATGGGTGTTCTGGTCTTTGGCACGCTTCACACCAACAGCGCCAGCAAAACCATCGATCGCGTGATCGACGTCTTCCCCAGCGACCAGCAGGGCCAAGTGCGCGGCATGTTGGCCTCGTCGCTCGCTGGGGTGGCCTCGCAATTGCTCTTGCGCACCGCCGACGGCAAAGGCCGCGTAGCCGCTTTAGAACTGCTGCTACGCACGACCGGCCTTGCCAACGTCATTCGGGAGGGCAACACCCCCATGATCAATTCGATCATCCAGGGCGGAAAGAAGGAGGGCATGCAGTCCATGGACGACGCGCTGTACGCTTTCGCTCAAGCGGGTCGCATCAGCGGCGAGGACGCGTGGCTGAAAGCGATCAACAAGAAGCGCTTCGAGGAATTTGCCCCGCCGGGATAGGGCGACGGGAGCGGCACTTGCCGCGCAAAGGCGTCTTTCAACGATGGCGTGTACGGTGGTTGCACTCCAATCTGCATCTACGCTCCCCATTGCGGCGACGGTATCAAGAACGGGCCCGAGCAGTGCGATGACGGTATCAACGACGCCTCTTACGGGGCTGCACCCCGCAATGCAAGCTGGCTCGCCACTGCGGCGACGGCATCGTCAATGGTGCGGAGGAATGCGACGACGGCGACCAGAACGGCCTGGATGGCATCTGCACGGCCTGGTGCAAGACGATCGTCTACGTTCCCTTGTGATGGACTGGCTCGGCTGCGCGCATGATGGCCTCCGGAGGTACGGGTATGGGGTCCGGGAGTACTGGGTAGGGGTCCGGGGACTACGGGTATGACGTGCCCGGACTGCGGGAAGAAAGGGGTTCTCGGATCGGAAATGCCCCCATCGGTTCGCTTATGCGCCGTCTCGTCGTACTTCTCGCTGCCAACGCCGTCGGGGGCCGGGGCCGTGAAGACCTCGCCACACAGGTTGCAGCGCAGGCGCTCCTGCTCGTACACCGTGGCGGACAGCGGTGCCATGCCTTCGCCGCCGTTCGTGCCTGCGCCAAGGCAGAACGTCCACCTGGACGTCCACCTGGACGTCCACCTGGACAACACTCCCCGAAGCGGCAGGCGCTCCGCCCGCTGACAGCCCAGCGCGCCAGGTTGCGGCTCCGGCCGCCCAACCTGGCAAGACTCCCGAGAATTCGCCCAATCCATGGCGCGAGCTGGTTCGTTCGATCGCTCGAAGCCCTTTGCCGAATAGGCATAGGATGTGCAATAGCTGAGGTTTGGCATGCGAAACCTGGTGAAACAGACTGCGTTCTTGCTCATCATCCTGGGAGCCTTGGCCGTGCCCCAAACTTCCCGCGCCGGGGCAAAGGAAGAGGCACGCAAGCACTACGACCGCGTGATCGAGCTGGTCGACGATGGGCAGCCTGAAGGCGCCATCGTCGAGTTCCAGCGCTCGTACGATCTGACCCATCACTTCGCGGTGCTGTACAACATCGGCCAGGTTTTCGTGTCCCTGGCCAAACCGGTCGAGGCAGTGGACGCATACCAGCGTTACCTGGCCGATGGGGGCAAGAGAATCCCAGCAGTCCGGCGCGCCGAGGTGGAGCAAGAGATCGCCCGCCAGAAGGCCCGCATCGCAACCCTGGAGATCCGCGGCTTGCCCGAGGGTGCCGGTGTTCGCGTGGACGGCAAGGAAATCGGCAAGGCGCCGATCGCAGCTCCGGTGCGTGTGGGCGTGGGAACGCACACCATCGCGGCCTCGGCCGAAGGTTACGATCCTGGGGAGACAGAGGTGACTGTAGCGGGCGAGGATCAGAAGGTCGTGGACCTGGTGCTGGCCAAGCATGTGGTCGAGCCGCCGACACCGACAGTGGCGCAGGTGGTACCGGTGGTACCGGCGGAGCCAGTGCTTGCGCCGGCGCTGATCGCACCCGTGGTCAGCACAACGGTTGAGCCACCCGTGAAACAGCAATCAGTCAGCAAGATGCGCATCGCCGGGATCGTGAGCGGGGCGGTTGGAGTAGCGGGCATAGTGGCCGGGACCTGGTACTGGCTGACCGCGAAGAGCCGGCACGACGATGCCATGAGTAACTGGAACCAAAACTACAATAAGGCGCAGCAGCAACAAGGACAGGCGCAGGATTTCGTGACTGCCGGCAACATCAGCTTCATCGCTGGCGGCACCCTGGCGGCGCTGGGCGTGGTCCTGTACTTCCTCGGTGCGCCGGATGGGCAAACCGCCACACCCGGCACGCACGTGCTCCTGATGTCGGCCGTGGCCCCTGGCTTCGCTGGCCTCAATGCAGGAGGAACATGGTGATGTTGAATCTTCGTCTGCTCGCGATTGTGCTTCTGGCAATGACGGCCGTCGGGTGCACGATCGGTCCCCTGCCGCTGCGAACGGATCAAGATGCTGAGCCGGGCGGTGCAACAGGCAACAACACAGGCACCAATGGGGACGCTGCCAGCGCGGGCACCGGTGGCGTAGGCACGGCGGGTACCGCAGGCACGACCGGCGCTGGGGGCATACTCACGGCGGGCGGTTCAAGCGCGACCGGCACTGGAGGCGCCGGCGGCTCTGGCGGTGGTTCCGGTGGCTCACCACGAACTGGCGGCACTTCCAGCAACAGCGGCATCACCAGCACTGGCGGGATCTCCAGCAACGGCGGGAACACTGGCGGCGGAGGCTCAACCAGCCCAACTGGAGGCGCGACCAGCGTCGGATGCATGCTCTCCAGCGATTGCAATTCTCCGTTGGTGTGCTCCATGGGCGTGTGTACCAACCGTAGCAGCGTCCCCACAGGCGGCGCGAACGGCACGGGTGGCATCGGTGGCGCGACCAGCTCCAGCGGTGGCACCAGCGTCGGGCCGGGCATCGGTGGCGCGACCAGCTCCAACGGAGGCACCACTCAGCCCTTCGGTGGTACCACCAGTTCCTTGGGGGGCAGCTCCGGTGCGACCGGGGGCACTTGCGCTGCCAGCTCCTGCGCATCGCCGGCGAACCTCTCGGCCTCGCCTTTGAGCCTGGCATTCGGCTCGGTCAACACCGGTCAGTCGAGCAGCGCGCAGAGCTTCACGGTCGCAAATACTGGCCAGCAGACGAGTGGAGTGATCACGGTGAAGTCGGACAGCGGTGACTTCGTGGTCCAGACGGGGGGTGCCTTCGATTGCGTGTCCGGCACGACGAAACTAGCGCCAAACGCGGCTTGCACGGTGCGTGTCGTGTTCTCGCCCACTCTTCCGGTTGCCAGTACGGGGACTGTGACTTCTTCTGCCGCGCCGGGGGGCAGCGCAGGCGTCAGTATGTCTGGTACTGGCGTTGTCCCCTTTGTTGGGGTGGAGTGGACGCAGACCAGTGCTCCGAAAGATTACTGGAAGTCCGTGGCGTCGTCATCTGATGGCACGAAGCTCGTCGCCGTTGTCGGAGGCGCCTACCCCGGATATATCTACACGTCATCTGACTCCGGGGCGACCTGGACGCAAACTGGTTCCGAGCAGGAGTGGACCTCCGTGGCGTCGTCATCGGACGGCACGAAGCTCGTAGCCGTGGTCGAACAAAACTACGTCAACGGCACCCTATTTGGCGGGTACATCTACACGTCATCTGACTCCGGGGCGACCTGGACGAAGACGGAACCTGCCGGGTATTTTGCAGACGACCCCGACACGCAGGAGCATTGGCAGTCGGTGGCATCGTCTGCTGACGGCGGGAAGCTCGTCGCCGTGAGCGATGAGTGGAGCAACGTCTACTATAGCAATATCTACGCGTCA
>PMBY01000013.1:12831-19745 GCA_003153875.1 Myxococcales bacterium
ATCGGACGGCACGAAGCTCGTAGCCGCCATCTCCGGCGGCGCAATCTACACGTCATCTGACTCCGGGGTGACCTGGACGAAGACGGGTGCCCCGGCGGGCTACTGGTCATCTGTGGCGTCGTCATCAAACGGCACGAAGCTCGTAGCCGTGGTCAGCTACGGCTGCATCTACACGTCGACCGGCCCGCTGCCGTGATTTCTGCGAGCCCCGTGCTATCCGGAAACTCATCGCGAAAATTGTGGCCTAAATTCGCAAGGATCCGCCTTGGAACAAGGAGGAAGGCCCCGATCCCGATCGCGTGCCCGACGTGGGCGCGCTCGCCCGCGAGCACGATTTCGCCCTCACCCTCTACCCAGAATCGGCCACCCGACGGTCCCGGATGACGAGTTGGCGAAGGACCGCGACCGTGGGACGCAAGCTCCGCCCCATCGCGCACGACACGCCCCTGCCCACCCCGACGCTGCTTGAAAGTCTGTGAATTTTGACCTGTCACTCGTAGCAGCGACCTTCATTCCCGCGATTGGTGACCATGCACGCGCACTCGCGTTGAGGCAATCCCCGGCACCTTCCAACCTTGCCGTCCTCACATTCGCTGGAGCCGCTCCGTGGGGCGAAGCCGGTCGCGCAGAACCCGTCGTCGCATTCCGCGCTATTCGTGCAGGGACATCCATACGGCTTTGATTCACCAGTGCATTCATCCCCGGGTACCGACGTGTCAGACAAAACTGCGTCTGTCGGACTGGCAGGTCCTCCCGCGCCTCCAAGACCATCAATCGAACTGGAATCTCGCGTTCCGGTCAGCAGCTCCGTTCGACCGCAGGCGGAAAGCACGAAAGCGACCAGCAGAAATGACGATCGCAATCCCATCATTAGGTTTCTGCTCGGAACGCCCCGAACCAATGTTGTGTCCTGGCGGTGGTGGAACAAGCCCACGCTCCTTCTTGGCTCATCTTGGATCGCCCCCAAACCAGGTGCCAGAGGTCACCGCTTTGCCGAGGAGGGACGCATTCCCATCGGTCTCAGTAGCTCTCTTCGACGTGCTCGTTCGTGTGGCAAGTTCGCCGGGACTCACCATGGACGTGCCGGGTGAAATCGTCGAACGCCCAGCGCACAAGCTGTACCGGCCCACTTTCTGGCCCGCGCGTTCCTTCGTGCACCTGCGCGACCGGCACAGCGACGTCGGCCTGGCCGCTTTCCTGGGCGGACCTGCGGCGGTCGCCAGCGACGGGGCGGGCGCATTGGAGTGGATCGCCCTGCGCTATGCGCCCCGCGAGACGGCGCTTCACCTGCTACCGATCCTCGCGCATCCGGCCTCAGGAACCGAGCCCCACGAGGGACAGCTCGACTACGCCCTGTGGTTAACCGCCGGGGGTGATGCCAGGAGCAACCGCCTGCCCCACCACGTGCGGCGAGCCCTGCGCGCCGCCCAGTTCGGCTCGAGCGAGCCGGATCTCGACGACCTGGCCAACTCGGTGATGCTGGTCGACCGCGACGACGTGCAAGTCACTGCGCTCAAGCCGGCCTTTCAGGGCGACGCCGTGGTGGTTCGTCTCGCGAGCTTCGCGACCGCCGCGGTCGAGGTGCGCCTGTCCTGCCCAGCCGTCCCATCCGAAAGGCCACCCTGTGCGATGCGCGCGAGCGCCAGCTTTGCGACCTCGAAGTACGCAGCGACGGCGTGATGGTGCCGATGCCCTACGCACTGGCCAGCGTGATGGTTTGGCCAGATCAAGAGCCTGGCCGCCGCGGTTCTCGGATCGGAAATGCCCTCATCGATTCGCTTATGCGCACTGGAGCCGGTCCAGTTCCCCATTGCCTCAAATTCCAGCTATCATCTCGCGCGGATAGCCCAGGTAGCCAGCAAGGCCCGTTTGGTGTATACGGAATCCGGAATTCGGAACAGACCTCTCAACAGAGTTTCTTCGGTTATGGAGTACCAATGAACCTCGCAAAGCATCCATGTTTTGGATTTCTCATGCCGGTGGTGATGTTCGCTCTGTTGGGCTGTGGACAGGCAGAATCAACTCCGATTGTTTCAACCGAAATCGTCAACAATAGGGACAACCTACTGTCCGTTTGCAACTCCCAATCCCTGGTTGGCTCTCCGGCTGCCAATGTGGACCAGCGACCCAACAAGATCATCTTGTTGGACGACAACGTCGATTATCCGTTCTATTTGGATTCCACCCTTCCTGCGGCATGGATTCCTCAAAAGATTGGTGAAGTTGAATTTGTCGGTTGCGTGAGTCAAACCAGAGTCCTTTTGCTCACTTGCAACTACACCGAGGGCATTGTTGTGAACCACGAGTACACAAAAGAGAGCACGATATCCGTGAGAGAAGCATCTATAGGGAACGTGGTTTTCGACACGACATTCAATTTTGAAATGAACTCGACCCCGACCTGTGATCCGACCGCAACCTTCAGCGTGAGTGTGGACTACACGCTGGATGACCTTGCAAAGTCGATCAAGGATTGGCTGACAACGAAGTTGCAGTGAGGGGGCTCTGAACGTCGATTTCGCATCCCCCGCGATCCCTCTTCCATCCGGTCGCGGAGCCATCGGTGCCGGACCCGCTGCCCAGCTGCGATTCAAGACATTCGGGAGTTTTCTGGGCGCATCTGCAACACGCTGGAAATTGCAGAGAAATTTGGGCCGACGTAGCGTCGTCGCTCGGTGGTGGCCTCGCTCACCGCGCCGGTCGGCAAGGTGACTGTCCTCAGCGTTCGGCGTCATCGGCATTGGAAGATGGGCCCAATATGATCGGGCAGCGAAGAGGACATCTTGGCAGCGCAGCCAACCATATCTGGCCAGGGAGTCGCACTTGGGTCTGAGGGCGACGAAGGATGGCGCCAGGGCGGGCCATTCCTACTGGAACGATTTATGCTGGCCCTGCCTAGAAACACATGAAAGCGTCAGGATCCAAGGTGCTGGTGGTTGTGTTCATCACGGCCACGGCTGGCTGCGCTCACACGCGTTACCTGGCCGGAACGACCATCCCCGCCACCGAGGACAACCTGGCTGTCGTCGAGACCATTGAGCAGTATCGAGCCTATCTCGTCGAGAAGAACATTGATGGGCTTCTGCTGCTGGCGTCCAAGCACTACTTTGAAGACGGGGGTACACCCCAAGCGAATGATGACTACGGTTACGATGCTCTACGGCAGATCCTGACCGCTCGCCTCGGTCGTGTGCAGTCTTTGCGCTACGACATCGAATACCAGCGGGCCACCGTGCGAGGTGATCGGGCCGAAGTCGAGGCATTCCTTAACGGTGCATTCGAGCTGCAAGGTGAGGACGGCGAACACCACCACCGTGTCAACGACCGCCACATATTTGTACTGGAACGAACGACCAACAACAAGTGGCGCTTCTTGACCGGAATGTAGCTATCGGCAGGTGCTGGATGATGCACAGCATGAACATCAACATACCCACTCCCCGGCATGCATGACCCAGGCACATGGGGCCGGGCGCAATCTGCGACCCGGTTCGAGAAGGGCCTCGCGATCCAGAAACAGATTCTCGGCGACCGCATCGACTTCTCCGTGCGTGAGCCGGCGAACAGCCGCGCTGACGAAAAGATGACAATAGCCTGACTCCCGCAGCACGGCACAGTGCTCAGGCGTGAAGACTGAACGATTTCGTTCACTTGGGCGTGTCAGGATTCTGCAAGCACAGCGGCCGTCGAGGTTTCACGTCGTCTGATGCAGAAGAACTGATGGACGGGGCGGACTGGGGCTGCGAGATTCTATCCCTAGATGTTCAATCAGCGACGGCTGACGCCGGCCAAGGCAACGTGAGAATTCGCTTCGTCTACCCGGATCCGAACCCTCGTGTGGGCTTGAGTGGACGGAGGGTCGAAAGCGCCGCGCTTCAGCTCTTGGCCGCGATAACGCCGCCCGAGCACGACGTTTCCGTGATGCAAGAGCATCTGGGTGACGCGATTCGCTTCGACGACGCCGACGTCGATCTGGTGGGCATCTCCGCCATGACCATCCAGGCCCGCCGCGCCTACGAGATCGCCGACGGGTATCGCAGCGCCGGCAAGAAGGTGGTCCTGGGCGGAATTCATCCCTCGGTGCAGCCCGCCGAGGCCCTGCAGCACGCCGACGCGGTGGTGGTGGGCGAGGCCGAACCAGTCTGGTCGCAAGTGCTCGCAGATGCGGCGACGGGCAAGCTGCACGGCCTGTATCGCGGCAAGGAATACGCGGACCTTACCCAGCTTCCCGCCTACCGGCGCGACCTGTTCCCCAAGCGGTCGACCTTGTCGCTCGCGTCGGTGCAGGCGGCGCGGGGCTGTCCCTATGATTGCTCCTTTTGTTCGGCCACGTTGTTCTCCGGTCGCAAGTACCGCTACCGTCCGGTGGAGAACGTCATTGCCGAGATAAAGGCGCTGAACACGCGCGTCATCCTCTTTCTTGACGACAACATCTTTTCCAGCGAGCCGTACTGCCGTGCGCTCTTCACCGAGATCAAGAAACTGGACATCATCTGGGTCGGGCAGGCTTCACTGCACCTCACCGCAGGCAACCCCAGCCTGCTCAAACTCGCGCTTGACAGCGGTTGCATGTCCCTCTTCGTGGGCATTGAGTCGCTGACCGCCTCCAACCTGAAGGCCACCGGCTCGCTGGCCAAGAACAGGGTGAGCACGCCCGCAGAGATCGGAAAGAGCATCCGTGTCCTGCACGATCACAACATCGTGGTCATGGCGGGTGTGATCTTCGGGTTTGATGACGACGATCCCGAGGTATTTGATCGAACCCGGGAGTTCCTGATCGCGAACCGCGTGGGCCATGGATCCTTTTCGGCTCTCACGCCCTTCCCAGGAACCAAGCTGTTCGAGACGCTGCACGCCCAGTCACGCATCACAACCTACGATTGGTCGAAGTATGACGGGGCGACCGCGGTGTTCTCGCCCAAGATGATGACCGCCGAGCAATTGCAGGAAGGCACCCGCCAGATGGGCGTCAACTTCTACAGCACGCCGAAGATCCTTCGCCGCTTCTGGACGAATCGGCATCATCCGCTTTTCTACCTGGCCACGAGTTTTGCCTGGAGGCATTCCAACCGCTTGGAGAACCACGTGCCGTTCCTGCGTTCCAGCGGTTCGTGGACGGACCACGGCAAGTCCTCCGCGCTCGCGATCGAGAGATCGGCCGAGCAGAGACTGCTCGCGCCCGCGGATGAAAGTGGCGAGCAAGAGATTGCTCGGTCTGCTGGGGTTCCCAGATAGCGCGACTGGGGACCGTCTGGGGGGCAGCAATCCCGCGGATTCGGGTGAATAGCCCGGTCGAGGACTCGAGCCAACGTCAAGTCCGTGTCAATTCGTCTGGCCTTGGGCCTATAGTCCCGGTCGTTGCCAGCTGCGCCTCATCGCCCTCATCAAGACCCAGGACATCGCCAAATAGATCCTGACCGCGATGCACCTGCCGGCGGACACCCCTCGGTTGCATCCTGCCCGCCCACCGCCTCGCTCGCCCGGCGTGGCGGCTGGCGAAGATCGGGCCAGTGACGACTGACTCAACTGACAGCAGCCTTCGCGACGCCGCAATGGGGTACACTGCGCCTCGCGGTTCAGACAGAATTCTCAGCGTGCAGATCGAGGGCCGAAAAGGGCCCTGCCGGGCTGTCCAGGCACGCGCGAGGGTGCGCCGGTGCGGGGAGAAACGGGTTCTCGGATCGGAAATGCCCCCATCGATTCGCTTATGCGCCAGAGGTGGCGTGCGACAACAACGAACCGGTGCTTCCCCTTGCCGCTCCTCCCGGTCTTCTCGATCACCCGGAGCCAGCCTCTCCATGAAACAGGATGTGAAGAGGCTTAGCGCCGAGGTTGCGATGTTCCCTAGGAACGACAGGACTCTAGGTCGCGAGCTTCGTCACCCTGGAGTAGCTGCCTTCGCCTACTGCTTGGAGCGTTTGAAATACATGTTGCCATTCGCATTCGCCATAACTAGTTCCCAACCCAAAGCGCCCGCCGCGATGAGCATACAAGCGCTCTGCGCCGCAGAAGGGGTAACAGTTCGACACGAACCCGCGTCGTTAAGACTTACACTTGAATTCTGCGGCCCATAGAGCGTGTAGCTGTTCGCATCAAGTACTGCGTACTCCCAGATGGCCGTTGCCGCCGGTTGAGTTTGGGCTCTCGCCTCGCCAACGCCGAAGTCGGGCAGGGATAGCCCTGTGTCCGAAGACATGCCGGGAAGGCTCGTGTCGGAGAAGCCCGAACCAGGGGTTCCCGTATCCGCCGCAATCGGTGTCGAACCAGCATCGTTTGATGGGGCCTTGCTATTCCCCCCGCAGGTGATGATTAGTGCGGCCATAAACGCTGCGCCTGCAACAAACCCTAGTGCCTTCTTCATGTCGTCTTCCTTTCGCCTACTCGTGGTTGATTCCGGGTACGCTTGGTCCAGAGCATAGGCATCATCGAAGTATGGCGTCCACGGGCAAGTCACGGCTTTCGAGAATAGCACCCATCGGCGGTCAGCTGGGTTTCGCGCGGCAGGAGGCTGGCGCGACTTGGACGGCGGACAGATGCTCGCGCGATTGCGCCCCGCCGCGGACGTCGGGGCGCCCAGGTAGTACCGATACGTGGCAGTGGAGTCCCCCTCGTTCGCAGGCACGCTTGCGTTGCAACTTCTGTCGCCACACGCCAACAACCTATTGTAGTCTCGTCGGACTTTTCAGAAGAGCGCAAAGAGACCTCCCTATGCAAGCCGGATGCCGGGGGCGATGCCAGGAGCAACCGCCTGCCTCACCACGTGCGGCGAGCCCTGCGCGCCGCCCTGTTCGGCCCGAACGAGCCGGACCTGGACGACCTGGCGAAGATCGGGCCAGTGACGACTGGCTCCACTGACGGCGGCCTTCGCGACGCCGCAATGGGGTACAGCGCCTCGTGGTTCAGACAGAATTCTC
>PMBY01000047.1 GCA_003153875.1 Myxococcales bacterium
GGCGGCAATTCCGCCGTCGAGGAATCGCTGTTCCTCACCCAGTTCGCCCGCAGCGTGACCATCATCCACCAGTTCGACGAATTCCAGGCCGAGCCCGCCACCGCCAAGGAAGCGCTGGAGAACCCCAAGATCAAGGTGCTGTGGAGCCACGAGCCGCGTGCCTTTCTGGGCGAAACCGCATTGCAGAAGCTGCGAGTGGAGAATCTCAAGACCAAGCAAACAAGCGAGCTTCCCACCGACGGTGTCTTCGTATTCGTCGGCATGGTGCCGCGAACCGAGTTGCTCAAGGGCGTGGTACCGCTGGATCGCTGGGGCTGCGTGGAAACCGATGATTCCATGCAGACCTCAGTGCCGGGCTTGTTCGCGGCGGGCGACATCCGCGCCAAGAAGTTCCGCCAGATCACCACCGCAGTCGCGGACGGCACCATCGCCGCCCTGGCTGCGCAGAAGTACCTGCGCGAAACGCGATGAAAACGGAACTACGCCCATGACATCTCCACCTCTTTCCATCATCGGTCGCGCCATTGAAGTGCGCTATGCAGGGCTCGCGGAGTCCTGCTGCTCGCTTTCCTGCGGTGAAGCCTTGGACCTGGCCGCCCCTAGCAGAGGTGAAACCCTGGTGGATCTGGGCTGCGGCCGGGGCCGAGACGTGATCCGCGCTGCCGGTCGAGTCGGCCCGGGGGGTGCAGCCATCGGTGTGGACCGAACTCCGGCCATGATCGACAAGGCACGGGCTGCCGTCCCGCCCTTCCTCACCAACGTACGCTTCGTCTCCTGCGATTTGGCGGCGCTGGACCTGCCAGAAGCTTCGGCCGACGTGGTCATTTCCAACTGCACCATCAACCACGCCGCAGACAAGCCGGCGGTCTACCGAGAGATCCACCGCATTCTTCGGCCCGGAGGGCGTTTTGTGGTCTCGGACGTGATTGCAGAATCCGAGCTGCCCGAGTCAGTGCGCAACGACCCAGCTGCCTGGGCCGCCTGCTATGGCGGAGCCATCCCAGAATCTCAATACCTGGAAGCCATTCGCGCGGCTGGCTTCGCCAGCGTCGAGGTGCTGACCCGCAGCGAACCCTACGAAAAGGGCGGCGTGCTCGTGCGCAGCCTGACCGTTCGTGGAATTCGCTGATATGGGAACCCTGAGAGGGTTCCCATGCCCTCCCGCGATGGTCCGCCGCCGGCAGAGCCGTCGGGCTTCCCACGCGTCTAGTTGCGTGTAGAGCTCGAAGTTGCCGGCGGCTCGTCCAGCGGATCGACCACCGCCACTGAGACCTTGCGAGCGAAGATGAGCCGCTCGGCGTTCGCGTAGTAGAGCTTGTGCAGCACATCGATGGGAAGGTGGATGGCATTCACCTTCCAGCGACCCTGGATGGGCGTGGGGTGGTCGATGTTCTGCAAATCGGTTTCGAAGAAGCGAAAATGCGCCTGGTAGAATTTGACTGCGTCCTCGAATCCGACGGGCGTCTCGGAAACCGAGCCAAGCTGCCAGGTGTCCGGCCCGATGGACAGGTCAGTGCCAAACAGGATCCGATCTTGGAATTTCAGAAAGAAGCGCCTCACCCTGTCGACGGGATGACGGCCGAACTCGGGAATTCGCGCCGAGGTGTCCACATAGACGTTGAGGTGGGAATCGAGCAGCCTCTCCATGTAGTCGAGGTCTTCGGACAGGCCGAGGTGAATGAAGAGGAAGGTCGTCGTGGGATGGCGGCTCAGCAGGCGCTCGGTCTGGTTCCACAGCTCCATCAGCGGTGGGTAGTCCTCGCCATAGAAGCTCCAGTCGGGCGCCAACTTCAGCTCGTCGTAGCGTTCGTTCTGGGGCGTGGGTGGCTCGAAGAAAGCCTTGGGATCGCCAACGTGAATGGCCACCACCACGTTGAGACTGGCCGCCCGTTCAATGATGGGATCGAAACGCGTGTCATCGATGTGGATGAGCTGCCCCTTGGCGTCGCGCGCACCCAGACCCATGGCCTTGAAGAACTTGATGCCCTTGGCGCCGTAGCCGACCTCCCGCTGAAGTCGCTCGGCCTCGCGGGCGCCCCAGCNNAAGGCGCGCGAGCCCATGTACCCGCCGTTCTTGTTGCAAAACTTCACCACGCCCACGCGCTTGAATAGCTTGAGTGCCGTGTCGATCGGCCCGTCGAGGGGAGCGATGAGGGTGTGCGAGTCGATGACCGGGCCGCGATCCACGGTGGCGCCGGTCTTGTGTGCGATGTTCTTGCGACACGCGCCGACAGCAAGAAAGCAAAGGACAATGGCCGTAGCGCGAGCGGTGGCGAACATGGCGCAAACTACCTTACCCGAACAGCTCGGGTACGCACACCGATCATCTCTTGGTGCGAAGCTGGGCTAGACTGGTGACATGGCAAACGAAGGCGACGCCGCCCCAACCGAAGACGCGCTTCTCTTGGCCGCGCGCAAAGGGGATCGCGCTGCGCTCGGCGATCTACTCGAACGCCATCAGCGGCAGGTGTTCGCGTTCGGCATGAAGATGTGCGGCGATCCGGATGACGCCCAGGAAGTGGCGCAGGACACCCTGCTGTCCATGGTGCGATCAGTGCGCGATTTCCGGGGCGAGGCTTCGCTTTCGACNNTGGCTCTACACCGTGGCACGCAGCTTCTGCATCAAGAAGCGACGGCGCACCAAGGGAGCCCCCGCGCACCACGAGCCGCTCGATACGGCCGCGCACGAGCAGGCTTCTGCGCCGGCACCAAGCCCGGAACAGACACTGCTCGGCCGCGAGACGCGCGACG
>PMBY01000135.1 GCA_003153875.1 Myxococcales bacterium
GACGGCGTCGGCGAGCGCGTTGTGCGGCGTCGCGTTCACTGCCGCGGGATTTTCTATCGTCGGCGCCCGCCGCGCGTCCGACGATCTCGAGGCGGTCACCCTGGCCCTGCGGCAGTCGCTGGCGACCGCGGACGCGGTCGTGCTAAGCGGCGGTGTCTCCGCGGGCGCGTACGACTTCGTTCCCGCGGCGGTGACCGCGGTCTAGACTGGGCTCTCGGAACTCGTCAGGGGCTGGCGAGTGTTGAGTAGACACCTGGATTCGCAAGACCCTTTTGCGCTCCCGTGACCAGTGCATTGACAATTGTCGGGTAGGTCTGAGCGCCAGTGGTTCTGTTGAATATTGCGTACGAGCCCCCGTTGTCCCACCACATAGGACACATGCCAGCGGCTGAGGTGTCTCGAGCATAGGCATAGGCATGGGCAACCCTATTTGCCAATGCTTGAGCGCTTTCGGAGCCCCATTCGCCGATGACGATGCCCCAGTTGGGCAACCAGCCCAGGATCTGCGTGACGGAACTCGACATGCCGGTGTAGTCCGAAGCGCTTCCCCAGGGGTAAGGATTTGTGCTCAGGCCGAAATTAGTGGGCTGATAGGTGTGAACCGAGAAAATGAGATTGGGGTCGTTGATCACGGAAATCTTCAACGCCGAGTTTATGCCAGACGAAGACGGGCTAGCGCCTTGACCTTGGATCATGATGACGCGCGTAGCGTTGGCTCCGCCGGTGCCTCGGATCGCATTGACACAAGCCACGAGGTAGTCATTGAGGTCAGTCCCGCCACCGCTAGGTTCGTTGAAACATTCGAGCATCAGTTTGCTATCGAAACCCTTGAAGGCAGTGGCGATCTGTGTCCATACGGCCGTGACCTCGGCCACCACGGGGGTGGGGTCGGTGGGGAAAGAAACCCAGCCCCCCGCATCCGCTTCGTGGTGTGTATTGACGAAGGCATACAAGCCCGCATCAATGGCCCACTGAGCCGTCTGTACTACCGAGGCCATCCACGCTGCATTGATGGTGTAGCTGGGCGCAGCGCCAATGTGGGACGTCCAGGTTACAGGGATTCTCATGGAATTGAATCCCGCGGCTTTTACGGCGTTGATCAGGGTTTGGTTGGGCGCGGGGTTTCCCCAGCTNNGTGGCCGTCGTGCCGCCCATTCTTCCGCCGCTGGCCGTGGTCCCGCCGACAACCGTGGATCCACCGGTGGCCGTCGAGCCGCCCATTCTTCCGCCGCTGGCCGTGGTCCCACCGACAAGCGTGGATCCACCGGTGGTCGTCGTGCCGCCGGTTGAGGTCGTGCCGCCAGTCGGCGGCGTGCCGCCAGTCGGGGTGGAGCCGCCGGTCCGGGTCGTGCCGCCGGTCGGCGTCGTGCCGCCGGTTTCGCTCACGCCGCCTGTCCTGGTCGTCCCGCCTAAGCTGGTCGTTCCAGCCGAACTGGTGGTGCCGGCCGAGCTCGTGGGCACACTTGTGGTCGCTGCGCCGCCTGTGGTGGATGAGCCGCCCGCGCTGCTCGAGCTGGCTGGTCCCGTCACCCCACCGCTGACGGTGGCGCCGCCGGTGCTGGGCGAGGAGCTAGCTTGAGTCGTTGCGGGCGACGTCGAGCCGCCCGTTTGCGTCGGCGTGGACACGGTCGTGGTGCCGCCGGCGGGCGTGCCTCCACTTGGCGTGGAGCTGTTTTGTCCGCTGCTCGAATTGTCGCATGCCGGCAACAGCATTCCCAGGCTGATGGCGCACAGGAGTGACACCAAGAGTCGACTTCTTCCACGTTGGCTTGTGTGCTCTCGTTGCATGCGTTTCTCCCTGTAACTTGGATCGATGATCGGAGTGTTCAGCCTTCAGTAGCGGGCGGCCGTCCGAATGGCTCATCCCTGCGGGGCGCCCTGAGAGGGTGGGCTCCTAACCGACGATAATCGCATGAATTTTCGGGGCCGATGCCATGCGAGCCTGAGCGGTGCGCCGATGCAGAAACGAATCGAACGGGGTATTTCCGATGGGAGAACCCATCCCTCCCGCGCCGCCACGCCCTCGCGCGCGCCTTGACGGCGCGGAAGGGTTGACCGCCTGGTTCGCGTGCCGAAAAGTCTGTCCCGCCCGCGGTCCTCACCCGCCGCGCGCGGCTCGCTTCCCTAGCTTTCCGCTAACGGAGCGTGAGCAGCCCGAGTTGCCACGGGATTGCGTTATAGCTGCTCGTGTTCATCGAAGGGGCGAACCCCTGATAGAGGTATTGTAGCCTCGATCCGTCGATGGCCATCGTCTCGTCGTGACCGGCGCGAATCAGCTCTCCGTGACTGATATCATCACTCCACGCCGTGCCGGCGAACGTGACATTCTGCTTGCCGGCAAAGGGAGACGCTCCACTCTCATGCAGGGGCGTCCAAGGGCCTTCGAGACTATCCGACGTCCAGGAGCGGAAGTAGCGTCGCCAGTTGGAGCTCGCGTCGAAAGCCTCGATGAGGGCCAGGTACTTGTTCGTCTCGTTGATCTTGTAGACATTGCAGGCCTCAAACACTCGCCCAGCTTCCGAGTCCTGCATCACCACGACCGGATCGCTGAATCCATACGGGAACTTCGCGACGGGCGTCTTGCTCTTGTACCAGCGGCCGTGGTCATTGGAAAAGAACAAATGGCAAGACTGCGAGTCGCATATCACCCAGAAATCCAGCCAGCCGCCATTCTGCTCGACAATCGCCGGCGTCTTGGCAAAGAAAGCCGAGGGTTGGGTCCACTTCGTCGGATCACCTGGGTCGTCCGCCGTCGAAAACATCGGCGGCCCCGACTGGAAGACGAGATACCATTTCCTTTGCGGCGTGAAGTAGAACAACTGCGGAGCGGCCACGTAGGTGTTGAAGCCGGGCGTCTTGTCCATGTAGTAAAAGGAAGCCTTGGACGCCTCGCTCCAGTCGGCAAAAGACAGGTAG
>PMBY01000199.1 GCA_003153875.1 Myxococcales bacterium
TTGATCTTCACCAGGAAATTGCGGCCAATCGCCATCGGCTCCAGCTCCGGATGGCGGATGTTGGCCGGAATGATGGCGCGTCCGGCGGCGACCTCGTCGCGCACAAAGGCGGGTGAGAGATCCTCGCGCAAGGCCACGAAGCGCATCTCTTCGGTGATCTCGCCGCGCCGGGCACAGTGCATCTGGGAGAAGTTCTCATCGCCGCGACGAGCGCGGCGGGCGGTCCACGGCGCACGCAACGGAGGCAGGCCCTGGCGCGGATCGTGGCCTTGCGGCCCGGTGCTGTCGTAGACCCGCACCGGGGACTGCCCGCCCGACAGCGTGATCTCGCGCATGGGCACAGCCAGGCCGTCTGCCTCCACGTACACCTTGTGCGATGACGGCAGATCTTCTGCCAAAGGTGGAAGCCCGCGCTCGCTCGCGTTGCTGCTCAAGGTGTCTCCTTCCTACGCCGGCATTACCCGGATCAGGTTCAAGGGGTCGCGTCAGAAACGACGCCTCTCAGCCTGATGGCTCCCCCGCTGGCGCGAGTTCTACGGGGTGGGGCCGCTAGATGCAAAACTACTTCTATGCTAGTTGAAACGGTCCGGCCCCCTGCCCCGCCTGCCGCCTTCCATCACGCGCCAGCGGCGTCCGCCCATCTTGCGCTGCAACCAAGCAGTGAAATCGTGCAGATCCCGGCCGCGGCCCCCACAGAGAACGTAGGCCAAGCACACGGCCACCGCGGTTCCCAACACCGCGGGCAGTCCGCCGTACATGGCTGATCCGACCAGCGCGAGCCCGACGAAAAGGGCTGCCAGGACACGCGCGGGCATGACCAAGGTCCCGATCACGCGCACCTGCGCTGGGCCGTAGAGAACCGCCAGTCCGACGAACAGTCCCAGCACCGAGTCCCCGCATCCCGAATAGAGCGTCCATCGCCCTAGCCAGGCTGACAGCAACGCGACCGCCAGATTGGCTGCCAAGCCTGGCGCGAAGAAGACCACGAGAAAACGCCGACGTCCCAGCGTCCGTTCAATGGCCGCACCCACGAACCACAGGCCCAGCAGGTTGAGAATCCCCAGCGGACTCCGGTCCACGAACAGCGCCGTGACGATCTGCCAGACCCATCCCTTCATCACCCCCGGCCCCAGGGCCAGGTAGTCATCCATCAGGCCTCGCGCCGGCTCCACCAGAACATAGAACAACCACGGCACCGCCAGCGCCACCACCAGCGTGCGAATGGTGGGCGACAGACGCTGTGCCACCGGCCTCAGCCAAGGCGGCATCTGGTAGCTGGAATTGGGAAACGCCATCAAGGGGACCAAGCTACCACGGGCTGGCCACCGCGCGGCACGACTACAGACTGAAGGTGTACGGGCCCAACACCGCACGCGTGACGCTGCCCGCAACCACCGTCTGGAAACTCACGGTCTGCGGGTTCAGGTCCGGCAGGGGGCTGCCGCTGGAATCCAGCAGGTTGACTTGAACCGAATAGGTGCCAGGGAGAATGGCCGGCGAAAAACCCGAGTGGGCCGCGCAAGGGAAGGCCAGATCAAACACCGTTGAGTTTTCTCGCATCACCAGCAACTCCACCTCTGATGCGCCCGCCTGGTCGCAGGAGGCGGGCACACCACCAACTAGGACTGACCAGGAAAGTGAAAAGGATTGCAGATCCAATTTGGCCCACGGAAGGGGCGTCGGGTAGCCCGAATAGACCAGGTACACGTCGGGCAGCGCCGCCATGCTGAGCATGTTGTCCGCGCTGTCGTAGGCCCGCAAGGCGACCGTGAAGTCGTCAGGAGGCAGCAGCTCACTGGTGCCCTGAGAGTCCGAACAGTTGAAGCTATCGTGGTAGACGAGATTGGTGTAGGTGTCCTGCAGGTCGAGGTCGACGGTCGTGATGCCTGCGTCCGCGCAGGTCACCGCGCCACCACTGAGCCAAGCGAGGCTCCAGGCCGCATCAAAGCTCCCGCTCGCGCCGCTGCCTCCGCCTTCCCGCGGGTGGCCACTTCCTATGCAGCCGACCCCGGCTAGCCCCAAACCGATGATCCCAGCAAGATAGAGTGTGTCGATTCGCAACATTGTTGGTTCTCCCATATGGCAAGTTTTCACGGCTTGGTACAAACCCTGGTGCTGTCAGAACCCCCACAAACTGGCGCACAGCCTGCCTGAATCAGGACTGCATTCAGTTGTGTGAGCTGTCCCTTTCCCACGCTACGCAAAGTTGGCGCCACGCCGCTTTGCGCCGAACATCCTATGCCTGCGTCCCCGATGAGCGCGCCGGTCAGGTCCTGACCGTCTGCACCCAAGGGCACCAGAGACACGGCGTAGGCGCCGGGGGGAATGTCAAAAGGCGTCGCCCCGTGCTTGGACCGACAGGGAAACTGGCATGCCGCCCGCCCGATGCACAGGTCAGAACCGCCTGCGGCGGGCACGACGCTGAAGCGAACCTTGGTAATCTCCGGGCAGGTGCAGGAACAATCCGCAATGCCACGGCCATCCGAAGCGTGGATGTCCCAACTGGCCTCGATGGCGCCCCCATCGATAGAGACGCATCCTGTGGCTGCCAGTGCGAGAAGCAGAGCTACAATTCGAGCCATCGAATCCCAGGTCGGTTTATAACAGCTAAGAACAAGTTCCGTCCCAGAACAAGATTGCAAAGGAGTTCCCTCCCATGATCCACATACTGCTGCAAGCGGGCGGGGCCGAATCCAAGTTAGACATCGTATCGCTCATCGTACACGCGTCCAGCGTAGCCAAGGGCACGCTGATCCTGCTCGCGCTCATGTCGATCGGGTCATGGTTTGTCATCGGCACCAAGTGGTGGTACCTGGCGCGCGCCTACAAGCGCTCGGTCAACTTCGTCGAGTTGTTCTGGCGCACGCAGCGCCTGGACGACGTGTGGAAGGCGACCGAGAATGACCCGCCGTCGCCAGTCAGCGAGGTGTTTCGCGCGGGCTTCGTGGAGCTGGCCAAGCTGCGCAAGCGGCGCACGGAAGCAGGCGGCGACGCCTCTGCGCCTGAGACGCACATTGGCGACATCGAGAGCATCGAGCGCTCCCTGGCCCGAGCGCGCACCATGGCGGTCACCGAGATGGAGAACAAGGTTCCCTTCCTGGCCACAACTGCCAGCTCCGCGCCCTTCATCGGCCTCTTCGGCACGGTGTGGGGCATC
>PMBY01000303.1 GCA_003153875.1 Myxococcales bacterium
GAAATCAGCGTGGTCATCAGCGCCGACAAAGACGCGGCCCATGGCCAGGTCGTTCACGTCATGGATCTCGCCAAACTCGCTGGCGTCACCAAGTTTGCAATCAACATCATGCAGGTGGGAGGCCAGTAGCGGGCGATGGTCTGCCGCTGGCTGCCCAATCGTGAGGTCTTGCCGTGAAGAAGGGCACTGTCGCCATTTCCATGGTCATTCACGCCGGGCTTGCATTCGTGCTGCTCACAGCATCGCAGCACCGCGCTTCGGGCAAGACCTATTCTGTGCAGTTGCAGGAGGAGGCCAAAAAGAAGAAGCGCGAGGCGCCACCCAAGCCTAAGGCACCGCCCAAAGTGGCCAAGGTAGATCCGCATCCGAAAGAACAGAAGACCGCAGCCGCGCCCAAGATCGCGCCGGTCGCGGCGCCAGTTGCGACGGCGAAAATGCCTGCCATGGTCATGCCGACCGAGATCGCCATGAGCAACGAGGACATCGGCGATGCCGTGGCGATTCCCATTGTGCGCGCCCCTCAGGCGGTGGCGCCCACCAAGGTGGCCACGTTTGAACCTGGCGCGCCCCGCCGCCACCAACGCCAGGAGCTGAGCGCGGGTCCCAACATCGAGGAGCGTTGCACCGACGAGCCTTCCAAGCCCGAGCCCGTGTTCAAGACCGAGATTGAGTACACAGCGACGGCACGTTCCGAGGGCATCGAGGGCAAACTCAAGTTGAAGATCGTGGTCGGCGCAGACGGCTCCGTGCTGTCGGTCGAGATCCTGGCTAGCGTGTCACCTGAGCTGGATGCTGCCGCAGTGGCCGCGGTCAAGCAGTGGCGCTTTCGGCCAGCCATGGCCTGTGGCAAGCCCATCGCGGGAGGGACCTATGTCTTGGCCCGTCGTTTTGAGCTGGGGGATTGATTGCATCTTCGCCTTGCCTTTGTGGCCGCTCTCGTGGGCGCCGGGTTCCCGGTGTACCCAGGGCACGCGCGCGCCGATGAGCCAGTCGCAATCGCCAAGCCACCCCGCCTGATTCATTTCGTTCCGGCCGAGTACCCCAAGGACAAGCACGACGCCGGGATCGCCGCGCGGGTGCTGCTCTCCATCGAAGTGGGAGACGATGGCAAGGTGGGCGGCGTCGAGGTTCTGGAAAGCGGTGGCTCCGACTTCGACAGCGCCGCCGTGGCAGCGGCCCGACAGTTCATCTTCACTCCGGCCGAGGCGGAAGGACAAGCCATCCCCGTCAAGATCACGTACCGCTACGACTTCACCATCGTGACCAAGATGGTGTCTTTGGGACCGCAGGTGAACTTCGAGGGTGTGATCCTGGATCGTTTCAAGAAACAGCCGCTGGCCGACGTGACCGTGCGGATCAAGGATCTGGACCTGGCCACCAAAACCGATGCGGCCGGCGCCTTCTCGTTCACCGACTTGCCGCCGGCCACGTACAAGGTTGAGATTCGCCACCCGCACCTGGTCACTGTGCTGACCGACGAAACCATTCGGCCGGGCCAGAAGCGCACCATGAAGTACTACGTGGAACAGAAAGAGGACGACGTCGACGAAGAAGTCGTGGTGCGCGCCGCCCGCATCAAGAAGGAGGCGGTGGAAACCCGCATCCGCACCGAGGAGGCGCGCAAGGTTCCTGGCACCCAGGGCGACACCTTGAAAGTGGTGCAGAACCTGCCAGGCGTGGGACGCGCCAGCTTTGGTTCGGGCCAATTGATAGTATGGGGCTCGTCGCCCAAGGAGACCCGGGTGGTGGTCGAGGGCGTGGAGATTCCCAGCCTGTATCACATGGGCGGGTTGCGCTCGACCATCAACTCCGACCTGGTCAAGTCCATTGATCTGTCGCCCGGGGCGTACGGTGCCGACTACGGACGCGGGCTGGGGGGCCTGGTGCGCATCGANNCCCATCCCGCGCTACGACGACTACCAGGCGCGCGCCACCCTGACTCTGCGCAAAGACGAGGAAGTCAGCGCGACCTTCCTTGCGGCGGACGATCATCTGCGCCGAATCATTCCGGCCAGCGATCCAGCCGATCTGCGCGCGCAGAACCCCGACACCTCTTTCCGCCGCGTGTTCGTCAGCTACAGCCGCCTGTTCGACGATGGCTCCAGCGTGCGCGTGACGCCCTCGCTGGGCGTCGACCACAGTGCCGAACACGACACGTTCGGCAAACAGAACACGCGGATTGATACCCAGACTCTGTCCTATGCTTTGCGCGGAAGTCTGCGTCGACGAATTCATCCTGCGGCGGTGCTCTTGCTCGGCATGGACGTGCAGGGGCAACAGCTCCAACTCAGCCGCTACGGTTCGGTGAACCAGCCACCGCGCGAAGGGGACATCGTGGTCTTCGGCCAGCGCCCTTCCCCCGATACAGCATTCGACAACTGGAAGGTAACGGTTCTCAGCTTGGCCAGCTTCGCCACTTTGGACCTCAAGCTCGGGAACTGGACCCTGACGCCGGGGCTGCGATTTGAGCCCACTTGGATCGAGGGCGATCATCGCCTGCCCTTCAGCAACATCGCGCCTCCCATCGGCTATTCACGGCTCGATGCGCCCCCCAATCCATTGCACGTTCCTGTGCTGCGCAACTTGCCCAACCCCCGCGTACAGATCGCCTGGCGACCGATGTCCAATCTTACCCTCACTGGCGGCGCGGGGGTGTACGGCCAGCCGCCCGATCCCGCGGACATGTCGCCGGTGTTCGGCAACCCGTCGATTGTGGGGTCATATGCCGTGCACCTGACCGGCGGGTTCTCGCTCAAGCTGCGGCCAACCTTGACCCTGGAGTCAGTGGCCTTTTACAAGAAGCTGTACGACCTTGTCTCGCGCAGCGCCAGCCCGTCCCCGCCGGTGGGACAGGCCCTGACTCAGGATGGAACCGGTCGCGTGCGCGGGCTTCAGATCCTGCTCCGGCAGGAACTGTTTAAGGGCTTCTTCGGCTGGGCGACCTATACCCTGTCCCGCAGCGAGCGCCGCGATCATCCTGGCGAGGCCCTTCGCCTTTTCGACTACGACCAGACCCACGTTCTGGCCCTGCTGGCCAGCTACGACATCGGCAAGGGCTTCGTGGTGGGCAGCCGCTTTCGCTACTCCAGCGGGATGCCCCGCACGCCAGTGTTGGCGGACAAGTATCTCGGTCGGGACGGCTACTATGAGCCCGTCTTCGGAGCGCACAACTCCATTCGCATCCCGGCCTTCTATCAACTGGATGTCCGCGCTGAGAAGGCCTTCGTCATGCAGCGGACGAAGTTGAGCGTGTTCATCGACGTGCAGAACGTCACCAATCGCAAGAATCCCGAGGAGATCATCTACAGTGAGGATTACAAGGTCAGGAGCACCATTACCGGATTGCCGACATTGGCCGTGGCCGGTGCCCGACTGGAGTTCTAGTGAACATGACTCGCGCGAAGCAACTTCTCTTCACGGCCATTCTTGCTGGCACCACCGCGCTCGGGTGTAAGCCTGAAGTGGGCCAAGCCCCGTCGCTGATCACCGACTACGCTCTTCTCGCGGTCAAGGGCGATCCCGCCGAGGCCAAGCCCGACGAGAATGTGGTGTACTCCTTCTTGCTGGCGTCACCGGCGGGAACGGTCACCGATGCCACCGCCGGCTGGGACGTCTGTGAGACGCCCAAGCCGCCGGCTGAGAATAGTTCGGTGGCCAGCGCCTGCAATCCTCCGGAGCCGGGCGCTGCCACGGGACAGACATTTGCCGCCCCGGTTTTGACCAAAGCCTGCATGCTGTTTGGTCCCATTGCCCCCCCGGTCGCAACCGGCCAGCCGGCGATTCGGCCGCGAGATCCCGACAGCACGGGTGGCTACTACCTGCCGGTTCGAGTGAAGTTCCCCGATCTGGCGACCGGCAGTCTGACGGGATTTGCCTTTGAGCGAATCAGCTGCAATTTGGCCAATGCAGCGACCGATATTGTTGACCAATACACCAAGCGCTATGTGCCCAACAACCATCCCGGCATCGCTGCCACTGATGTCAGCAGGGCCGACGGTTCCAGCTTCAACCTGGATTCTGGCTCGCCAACCATAGCCCCGGGTGAGTCAGTCGTCTTCCAGGCGACCTTTGCCGATGGCTCGGCCGAAACCTTTCCGGTTCTCAACCAGAGCGGCGACGCGCTGGTGGACCAGACAGAGGACCTGTACATGTCCTGGTTCGCCACCTCCGGCTCTTTCGCACACGACCGCACCGGCGTGGCAGGCACCGAGACTGCCACTTCGACCAGCAATACCTGGAAGGCCCCGGACACGGCCGTGACAATGGTATACTTGTGGCTGGTGTTGCGCGATTCGCGCGGAGGAGTGGCTTTCAGGTCGTACTCGATTCAGGTGGCACAGTAGCCACACCCGACTTGCCAAGACGCGGGACCAATTGGCCCCTTGACGCAGTCTCCGGCTGGTCACAATCACGTTGCAGTGCTGTAACACGCAGTCTCTGTTACCGCGAATATGGTCGCTGCATGCTCGGGATTGCATCCCAGGCGCGTGTGCGCATTCTCGTCGTACAAGACGAGCCTAACCTGAGCGGTTCACTGTCGTATATTCTCGAAGCGGCGGGATACCAGGTACAGGTCGTTGGCAGTGGTGAAGAAGCCCTGCGCATATTCCCTGGTCTGTGTCCCGACCTTGTCCTGCTCGACATTGCGCTGCCAGATCTCTCTGGCTTCGAGGTTTGTCGCCGAATCAGGGCGAGTGCGGTGACCCCACAGCCAGCCGTGGTCATCCTGACCGCCGAGACCGGGGAGAGTGAACGCGTCGCCGGTTTCGAGGTGGGCGCCGACGACTTCGTGAGCAAGCCTTTCAGCCTGCGCGAGCTGATGTTGCGCATCGAGGTCCGGCTGCGCGCTCGCCAGACCGCCGAGCTGCTCGCCATCGCTGAGTCCCCAGGACCTGAGCAAGCTGACGAGCGCCTGGTCCTGGGACCGCTGGAGATCGATCAGGCGGGCCACCGCATCTTTCTGTCTGGCGACGAGGTCAGTTTCAGTGCGCAGGAAATGCGCCTGCTGGCCTACATGGCCAGCTCGCCGGGCAAAATGCATACGCGCCGGGAGTTGCTGACTGAGGTTTGGGGCTATCGCCCCGATGTTTCCAGCCGCACCTTGGACACGCATATCAAACGCATCCGCGACAAATTCGGCGCCATGGCGTGGATGATCCAGACGGTGCACGGCGTGGGTTATCGCCTGGCCAAGTCCCAGCAGCGGGTCCGTCGTCGCGAGGCAGCGGGCAACGTCGCTCGGCGCAGATGAGCGGGGCGACCGTGCCGGGATAGGGCCGACGACACTTCAGCCCTTGCGCGCGGGAGTTGTCGTTCCTGTCTTCTGTGCCGGTGGCTCCGCGCGCACGGCCAAACGATAGCCCACCCCGCGCACCGTCTGAATGAGATCGCCGGAAGCGCCAAACTTGTCGCGGATGCGCTTCACATGCGTGTCCAGAGTGCGGCTTGAGACTTCTGGATGGTAGCCCCACACCTCGGTGAGCAATTCCTTGCGCGACCGCATCTTGCCCGGCGTGCGCACCAGGAAGAGCAGCAGGCGCATCTCCAAGGGGCTCACGCGGATTTCCTCGCCGGACACGAACACGCGGTGCTCGGCCCGATCGATCTCCAGCGGGCCCACTTTCACCCGTTCCAGGTCGGCCGGTGCAGCCGGAACCGGCTCGGCCGCTGGCCGCCGCGCTTTCAGTCGTGCATCGATGCGCAGGACCAGCTCACGAATGCTGAATGGCTTGGTGACGTAGTCGTCGGCGCCCACCTCGAAACCGGCCACGCGGCTCAGTTCCTGGCTCTTGGCCGTCACCATGATCACCGCGGGCTGGACACCACCGGTGTTGGCGCGAATACGACGGCACACATCGAACCCTGATATGTCGGGCAGCATGACGTCCAGGAGCACCAGGTCGGGGCGGAAGCTGGCCACTTTCTCCAGGGCCTCCTCGCCGCGCTCCGCGACCTGCACCTCATAGCCAATTGCCNNTACGGCGTGCGCGTGACAAGACGGTGAAGTTGGTGCAACTTTCGTGATGCTCCCATTCCGCAGACGGTCATTCTAAGATGGCGAGCGGGCGACGGGTCAGCGCGTCCAATTGTTGCTCGTTTGTCACACGGCCCTGCCATAATTATCGAGCGTGAGAGTACCAGGGACCGATTCCATCATCGCGGCCGTCGACGTGGGCGCCAATGCCGTACGCCTGCAGATGGGCCGTGTCCTGCAAGACGGCAGCATCGAGATCACCCACCAGGAACGCGATCCCGTTCGACCAGGGCAGGACGTGTTCACTCGCGGCGCGATTCCGGCGCCGGCTGTCGAGCGATTGGTGGCGACCCTACGGCGCTACGGGTCCTTGTGCCGCCGCTATCACGCGCGGGTGCGCGCGGTGGCAACCAGCGCGCTACGCGAGGCGCGCAACCGCGATGAAGTCGTCCGGCGGGTGCAGCGCGAAGCCAAGCTGAATCTGGAAATCATCTCGGGCAAAGAAGAAGCGCGACTCATCTGCCTCGGCGTTCTGCACGGCAAGCGGCCCAGCACGCGGTCCCTGTGTGTGGACATCGGCGGCGGCTCGACCGAGGTGGCGGTCGCCCTGGGCGAGCGAGCCACGCACCTGTGGAGTCTGGCGATGGGCGCGGTCCGATTGACCGAGCTGTTCAAGCTGGCCCACACCACAAGCAGCAAGCAACTTCGACTGGCGCGCGAATATGCACGCGAAGCCATGGTCGAATCGCTGCCCAAGGTCCTTCCTGGCGCGCCCCGCGTAGCGCTGGGAAGTTCGGGGTCCATTCGGGCAGTGGTGGACTACACGGCGGCCGAAGGCAGCAACCAGGCCACGGTCAAGCAACTGGCTCGCACCGTCGAGGAACTGGCGGCCATGAGCCCGCGCGAGCGGCGACAGCGCTTCGACCCGGCCCGCGCCGATATCGTGCTGGCCGGGGCAGTAATCCTGGAGGCGCTGGCAAGTCGGCTTTCGCTGGACGCAGTGACAGCGGTCGATCGAGGTCTGCGCGATGGCTTGCTGGTCGATCTGGTCAACCGTCGCAGCACCGGTCAGCGCGATCGTTCCTTGGCTGACGAGGCACTCGGGCTCGGCCGTCGGTTTCAGTTCGATGAAGCGCACGCGCGCCAGGTCGCCACGCTGGCCTTGGCCCTGTTCGACCAGATCCCGCAGATCCACCGCCTGCCAGCCTCAGTCCGTCCCTATTTGGAGGCCGCCGCCTGGCTGCACGATATCGGCAACTCGGTGAACTACCAGAAACACCATCGACATACCGAGTATTTGGTGCGCAACACAGATATCCCGGGCCTGGCTGACCGCGAGCGCGATCTGGTGGCGCGCATCGCCCGCTATCACCGCAGAAGCCACCCTGACCTGCACCACAGCGGCATGGCGGGACTGTCGCGCAACGAGGCCATGATCGTGCGCAAACTAGCCACCCTGTTGCGTGTGGCCGACTCGCTGGATCGCAGTCACGCCCGGCCCGTGCGGCGGCTGGCCGCGCGCGTCCGTCCGGGCGAGATTCTCTTGAGCCTATCCACGCGAGGAACCGTGGACCTGGAACTGTGGGACGTGATGCGCGAAGCGTCGTTCTTCCGCCAGGTTTTTCGCCGTCGTCTGCGGGTCGAAGTGGTTTGAACAGGTGATCAGTAACACTTGGGGTTGGTACGGCATCGCAAAATTTCACAGAACTGTCACAGAAGGTTGTCCCGGGGAGGAGCAAGACGTAGTCCCTTGTCTTCCAAGCGCCATTTTTCTGCGACCGACCACTCGCTGGGCGGCGCCGGGAGCGTCGTGCAACCGCACCACTTCATCAATCGCGAGCTGTCCTGGCTGGAATTCAACGGGCGCGTCTTGGAGGAAGCGTGTGACCCGGACGTCCCGCTGGCCGAGCGCTGCAAATTCCAGGGCATCGTGGCCTCCAATTTGGACGAGTTCTTCATGGTGCGGGTCGCCGGACTCAAGCAGTTACTGGCAGGCGGCGTGGCCGACAGTGGTGCCGACGGAATGTTGCCTGGTGAACAGCTCGCCGCGATCTCGGCACGCGCCCATGACATGGTGGCGGCCCTGTACCGCAACTTCCAGCAGTTCATCGCGCCCCAACTGGCTGCCAAGGCCGGGCTGGCCATCCTGCGGCCTGAGCAACTCAACCCCGAGCAAACGGGATTCTTGCACGCGCACTTCAGCCGCAACGTGTGGCCGGTGCTCACGCCGCTGGCAGTGGACCAGGGGCATCCCTTTCCGGTCCTGCGCAACCGCAGCCTCAACCTGGCCTTGGTCCTGCGCAAGGAGCGCCANNCCGTCGTCACCTCATCGGGCCGCTTTCGTTTTGCTCGAGGACGTCATCGCCATGCACGCGGGCGAGCTGTTTCCCGGGTTTCGCGTGGTGGGCTGTCATTGCTTCCGCGTGACACGCGATTTTGATCTGTCGGTGGACGAATACGAGCAAGACGATCTGCTCAAGACCATCCAGCGGGAACTGCGGCGCCGCGAGCGCAACCAGGCGGTGCGGCTGGAACTCGCGCACGACACACCGTCGGAAGTAGAGGGCTTTCTGCGCAAGGCTCTGCACCTGCAGCCGGAAGATGTGTACCCCGCCGAGGGGCCGCTGCACCTGGCCGATCTGTCTCCCCTGGCTGTGCGCGGTGAATTGCGGGAACATAGGGACGAGGCGTTTTCGCCTCAGCCGGTGGCAGCCTTTGTCGACGCGGACATGTTTCGGGTGATCTCCGAGCATGACGTGCTCTTGCACCTCCCGTATGAGTCGTTCGATCACGTGGTGGATTTCGTTTCCACGGCGGCCAACGATCCCGATGTGCTGGCCATCAAGCAGACCTTGTACCGAACCAGCGCCGATTCGCCCATCGTCACGGCGCTGACTCGCGCTGCGGAGAATGGCAAGCAAGTGACAGCCATGATCGAACTGCGGGCGCGCTTCGACGAGAAACGCAATATCACCTGGGCGCGCGTGCTGGAAGAGGCGGGTGTGCATGTGGTGTACGGAGTGGTGGGGCTGAAAACCCATTGCAAGGCCTCGTTGGTGGTACGTCGCGAGGGCGATGCCATTCGCCGCTATGTGCATTTGTCCACCGGCAACTACAATCCCTTGACGGCGCGCACCTATGGGGACATTTCGCTTTTCACCGCGCGCGAGGCATTCGCTGACGACACTGGGGCCATGTTTAATCTGCTGACCGGGTATTCGGCCCCGCCGTCCTGGAAGCGTTTCACCGTGGCGCCGCTGGGCCTCGCCGAGCGGATTGTCGAGCTCATCGATCGTGAAGGGATGTACGGGCGCGGCGGTCGCATCGTCGCCAAGATGAATTCGCTGGTCGACCCAGAGGTAATCCGCGCACTGTATCGGGCGTCGCAGAGGGGAGTGTCGATCGATTTGCTGATCCGCGGGATCTGTTGCCTGCGCCCCGGAATTCCGGGCATGAGCGAGAACATCCGCGTGCTCAGTGTCGTCGATCGCTATCTTGAACACGCCCGCATCTTCTACTTTCACGCTGGCGGCCGACGCGAGGTGTACCTCTCCTCGGCAGACTGGATGCCGCGCAACTTCATCCGTCGGGTTGAGGTGATGTTTCCGATCGACGACGAGTCGCTGCGCGACCGCCTGATCGACGAGATCCTGGCCATCAGCCGCGAGGACAACGTGAAGACGCGCATGTTGTTGCCTGACGGGACCTACCAGCGCTTGCGTTCTGAGAATAGCGAGCCGGCACGACGCAGCCAGCAACGCTTCATTGAACTGGCGAGAAAGTCTGCGGTGGCGCAGCCAGCCCCAGCGGAGGATAGCGGCGAGTATGCGGTCGCGGCGCGCGGGAGCCAAACGCAAAGCGGAGTCTCCGGCGTGCAGCCTGCCCTGCTGGGCAAGCCCTCACTGCCATCCTAGTTCATTCGTCACCCGGCGTTTTCGCATTTGATACGCAACTGTGCCGATGAGCGCCCCCACCGTTGGCTAGCCTGCTTGCTGGCGTTCGGTGTTGGAGCTAGTCGGGACGACTCCCGTTTGGGCGGGAACGCCACGAATTCAGTCTTTGTGGGCCGCCTGGGTGCCGCATCAATCTCCTGGGCCTGGGTGGCCCACTCTTTCCCTTTCACTGCTATGGGAACCCTCAAAGGGTTCGCTCCGCCCTTCGNNCGCGCCCTCGCGCTCGGCCTCGCCATTCCCTCCCGCGATGGTACGCCGCCGGCGAGGGCGCGCGCGAAGCGCGCGGGGTGGGCAGGGTGGCGGGTCGTCCCGAAGTCCCCGAAGGGGCACAGCCGGCGGGCTCCCCACGCGACTATGCTGAACCACCGCGCGCCTTTGAGGCGAAGACCTTGTCGAGAGACTCGTCCCACAGCGATGGTTGCTGAAATGCGAAGGCCGGGGACATCCATGGCCAAGGCGGGTCAATGTCGTCATCGCTTAGACCGTCAGCCACGGCCTCGTCGTCATCGCACTCGGTTCCCGGCCAGGTTGGTTCGTTGTCCCATGGGTTCCGATTCGCATTCTCGCCGGACGCATTCTTCTTTGGCCGCTCGTCAGGAATACGGGGATTTCGGTAGGAATTGGTATTGTCGTCGGGCATCTTGTTCCTCCAAATTGGCTACTCAGCGGAGAGCGGGTTGGCTGCCACCGTGCAGAATAGCCGGAGTTTTGTGAACATGGCGTCACTGTTGCGGGGCATTTGCGCCACTGCGCTGGAGGGTTCAATGAACAGGTTTCTTATCTTCACATTCGCTCTCGCCCTGTCGGCGCCGTGCGCCTGCCAAACCACGCGCCACGCGGTCCCCGCCGATCCGTCAACCGCAACCGGCTATCGCGTGGTGGTGGCGATTGTGGTGGATCAACTGGCCGCCTGGGTGATGGCAGAGCGGGCGCGGGAATTGCCGGCTGATGGCGGCTTCGCGCGGCTGGCGCGCGAGGGGCTCTACGCGCGCCAATTGGAATTCCAGCATGCGGTTACCGAGACCGCGCCCGGGCACGCGGCGCTCTTCACTGGACGTGTGCCGCGCGAGACTGGAATCTACTCAAATGAGATTCTCCGGCCGGGCGGCGCCGAGACGGTGTCGATCCTGCGCGATCGAGCCACGGGTCTGGTTGCTGTCGACGGTGGGCCAGTGGAGGGCGAAGGCAGTTCTCTGACGGCCCTGCATCCGGACGTGGCCACAGTCGCTGATGTGTGGCGCGCAGCCCATCCCGATGGACGCGTGTTCAGTTTCTCGCTGAAAGATCGCGGCGCGCTGTTTGGCGGCGGTCGGCATCCCAATCTCGTGCTGTGGCTCGAGACAAAGTCGGCCCGCATGGTCAGTTCGACCGCGTTTGCCCAAGCCGGAGCATTGCCCGCATGGGCGGCAAGCGCAGGAGGCAGCCGGGCTGTGGCCAATCTCCTGCAGACGTCCTGGGCACTGGACGGCGAGGAGCGCGCCTGGGTTGCGCGACATGCCTACCCTCATGATGATCACCCAGGCGAGTCGACGCACATTCTCGGGAACCACTTCCCCCACGCGATCTCATCGGCCGCGGCCTTGCGGGCCACGCCCCTAGGTGACGACCTTGTGCTCGCACTGGCCCAGGCGGCGATCCAGGATGGCGCCAATTCTTCCCGGCCAGTTTTCCTCGCGCTGTCACTCTCGGCCAACGACTACGTCGGACATCTCTTTGGGCCACAGTCCTGGGAAGCATGGGACGAGCTTCTGCGGCTGGATCGAGCCCTGGCTCGCTTCTTTTCGTTCCTAGATCGGACGGTGGGCGCGAACGCTTATGCCGTCATGCTCACAGGCGATCATGGCATCAACCCGCTGCCTGAGCTAACGGCGGACGAGCGTTCCTGGTGCGCCAGCCCGGATCCGTGGCAGCGCCCCTGCGCCCACACTCGACGCATACGCGGGGCTGCCAAGGCCGGTTCGGCGGCGGCCGGGAGAACGGTTCGCGACGTTCTCGAAAATGCCTTGAGCCGTGAGTTCGGCCGTCCCGGTCCCTGGGTTGCTGGCGTGGCCGGCCCCTTTGTTTACCTAGCCAAGCCGTCGCTCGCACCAGTGGATCATGCGCGGTTACTGCGGGTCGCCCAGACCGCTTTGGCCCAAGCGTTTGGCGTGCGCCACGTGCTCGACGCGCGTGAGCTCGCGCGCACATGTTCTCCAGATGGCGCGGACGCTCTGCTGTGTCGGTCACTTCCCGTCGACATTGCGGCTGACCTTTTCGTGGAGCTGGATGCAGATGACTTCTTCGATGCCGACCTCGATCCAGGGCTGGGCGCGAACCACGGCTCACCCCGCCGCTTCGACCGCAGCGTGCCGCTCTACCTGCGAGCGCCAGGCTGTGCACCCACAGGAACCTTGCTGACGGAGCCGCTGCGCTTCGATGCCTTCACCCGCACGCTGGCCTCTTTGCTGGGCCTGCCACGCGACTCTATCGCGCCGGCTGGTCGTGATCTGTGCCAGCGCTAGGACGACTACCCTTTGGGGCGGACTGTGCGACGATGCGATAGCCGACCCCACGAACCGTGTGAATGTAGCTGCCAGCCTCGGCCAGCTTTTTCCGTAGTCGTTTCACATGGGTGTCCAAAGTGCGGCTAGAGACTTCCGGGTGGTAGCCCCACACTTCGGTGAGTAGTTCGCGGCGGTAGTGGACCTTCCCAGGAACTTCGAGAAGGTGCATCAGCAGACGCATCTCAAGCGCGCTCACATGAATCTCGTTGCCACCGACGAAGACTTGGTGAGAGTCGGCGTCGACGTCGAGGTTGCCGATGGTGATGCGACCCTTGCTGGGCGCCGCTGACCCGAAATCGTTCTCGTCGGGCAGCGCCCGCTGCCGCGCCTCCATGCGGAGGAGCAGCTCGCGCACGCTGAAGGGCTTGACCAGGTAGTCGTCGGCGCCCACCTCGAACCCGACCACCCGGTCAACTTCCTCGCCGCGCGCCGTGACCATGATGACGATGGGTTGGTGGGACTGGCTGTTGGCACGAATCCGCCGGCACACGTCCAGTCCCGATATGTCAGGCAGCATGAGGTCCAGCAGGACAATGTCCGGCGACTGCTCGGTAGCCAGGCGCAGTGCAGTTGTGCCATCAACCGCGCTGGACACTTGGTAGCCAGCGGCTTGCAAACTGTAGGAGAGGCTGCTGACCAGATCCTCCTCGTCCTCGACCAGCAACACCCGAGCTCTGCGCGGACGCGCGGTCCCTACGCCGTGGCCATGCGCATCGCTTGCCAGCTTCGCGTCAGTTTCCCTTGTGAGCACGGAAAGAACCTCCTGCTGAAACCTCGTGGCGAAGATCCTCCCCGCGCACCATCAGCACAACGGTCTCGCCCAGGTTGCCGACATGGTCTCCGACGCGCTCGACATACTTGACCACCGACTGAAGCTGCACAGCCTGCGTGATGCCTCGGGCGTTCTCAGCCACGTGGGCAAACAGCACGCGGAGAATTTGCGCAGAGACGTCGTGAACCTGTTGGCCGCGCGCAATGACCTCTTCGGCCCTGCTGGCGTCGCCGGCCACGAAGGCGCTGAGCGCTTCATGCAACATGGACTCGACCTCAGCGGCCATGCGAGGAAGGTCCGCATTGATTGGGAAAGGCGACCCGGCGCACAGATTGAGCGTGCACCGGCTGATGCTCACGCCCAGATCGGCGATACGTTCGAGATCGGTTGCGAGTCTGAGAGCGCCAGTGACGAAACGCAGATCCGAGGGTGGCTGCTGGCGAAGCGTGAGAATGTCGCGGCAGATCTCGTCGATGGTGATCTCGTGCTGATCCACCACGCAATCGGAATCGATGGTTCGGCGGGCCAGTGCGGCGTCACGCTCCGTGAGTGCCCTGATGCTGGCACCGATGAGGGCCTCGACCCGGCCGCCCATCATGAGGAGTTGTACGCGCAGGCGCCCAAGGTCGTCTTCGTGCGCCCGGTCAACATGCACCCGATAGTTCATGGTCCACAGTCTGACGAGCGCCGACGACGAACAGGTGACGTATTGGAAAACTCTTGCGCAAAAGGCGCGCTGAACTCAGCGCAGGGCGCCGTCATGGCGCCGCACCTGTTCCCAGTGCTGTGTCACAGGAGCGCCACGCAAATGTTGCCGAGATG
>PMBY01000340.1 GCA_003153875.1 Myxococcales bacterium
TCGCCCCAGGGGCACACCGACGAGCAGGTGCCGCACTGGTAGCAGTCGTCGAGCGCCTGACCGCCGTTCTCGACGATCATGTCCACGACATCCATGAAGGGTGCGGTTGATTTCATGCCGGCAACACTTTCAAAAGCGGTTCAAGGCGAAACGGGCAGAGCCTCGCCGCCGCCCGACCTTCGCGCGACGATCTTCGCCGCATCGTCCACGCTCCGCGAACGTCCCCGCGTGACGCAAGATCTCTGGGGACAGTCAGGTAGGGAAGGGAGAGAGCAAGAAGACACATGCAACCTAACGGTCTGAAATATAGCATCGCGAGGCAGAGAAACTAGCCAAATGAAGTCCGGTTTCTGATCCATCGGATGGTTCCCGAATCTCTGCACAGGGACGGCCAAGTCGCGTGTTCTTGGCGCGTTGTGGTGGTAGGGGCTGGCCGCCGGTGCCTCGTGAACCAACCCCGGTACCGACCGGAGAGTGACACCTACCTGTGTCGCCCAGAAGTTGCTCGTCTCTCGGCTGTCTCCGTTGCATAATCGGACTTCCGTGTACCTCTTTCGACAAGTCGACTACGCCATCCGCTGCCTCGTCTATTTGACTCGCACGCGCGACCGTCTGGCGACCAAGAGCGAGATCGCGAAGGCGACCTCGGCGCCTGATCTTTTTGTCGCGAAGATTTTGCAGCAGCTCGCGCGCGCGGGACTGGTGGCGTCGACCCGGGGCGTGCACGGCGGCTTCGTTCTGGCGCGGGATCCGGCCAATCTCTCGCTCCTCGATGTCATCGACATCACCCAGGCCAGGGTGGCGCCGCGTCCCTGTGTTCTCGATCCGCGCGCCTGCCCGTTTCGCGACACCTGCCCGGTTCATCCCGTGTGGGTGAAGATCCATCGCGCGACTGAGCGCGAGATGCGCAAGGTTAGCTTCGCGTCCTTGGCTCGTCAGGCGGCGAGGTTGCGCCGGCGACACAAGCCGCGCACGGCCGCAGCCGCTTACTGAACCCCTTTCCGTCCTGGGTGGGAGCATGAAGATACACGAGTACCAAGCCAAACAATTGCTGGGCCGGCACGGTCTGCCTGTGCCCCCGGGAATCCCGGTTGTGAGCCGCGACACGCTGGATCAGGCCGTGCGAGACGTCGTCAGCACGAGCAAGAGCGAGACAGTGGTGGTCAAGGCCCAGATCCACGCNNGGGCCCGAGGGCCGCGTGGTGAAGCGACTGCTCATCGAAGAGGGCGTGTCGATCGCACGCGAGTTGTACGCGGGCATCCTGGTCGATCGTGGGTGCGGCCGCGTAGTGGTCATGGCCTCGGCGGCCGGCGGGATGGAGATCGAAGAGGTGGCCGCGCGCACGCCCGAGGCCATCGTCAAGGAATATGTCGATCCCGCCTTGGGATTGGCGGCCTTCCAGGCGCGCAAGCTGAGCTACGCGCTCGGCTTGACCGGCACCGCGGCCCGCAACGCCACGTCGTTCTTGCAGAAGCTCTACCAGGCCTTCGTCGCGCTCGACGCGTCGCTGGTCGAGGTGAACCCGCTGGTGGTGACCAGCGACGAACGCGTGCTGGCGCTCGATTGCAAGATGACCTTCGACGACAACGCCCTGGATCGCCACCCCGAGGTCGCGGCGCTGCGCGATCTCGACGAAGAAGACCCGAGCGAGACCGAGGCGCGCAGCCACGATCTCAACTTCATCAAGCTCGACGGCAGCATCGGGTGCATGGTCAACGGCGCTGGTCTGGCCATGGCCACCATGGACATCATCAAGCACTTCGGCGCGTCGCCGGCCAACTTCCTCGACGTGGGCGGCGGGGCCACGCAAGCGAAGGTGACCGCGGCGTTCAAGATCCTGACCGCAGACAAGGACGTGCGCGGCATCTTCGTCAACANNGACATCATCGCGGCCGGCATTGTGGGCGCGGTGGCTGAAGTTGGGCTGCGCGTGCCGCTGGTGGTGCGACTGGCGGGCACCAACGTGGAACAAGGAACCAAGATCCTGGCCGAATCCGGCCTGCCCATCACCACGGCCAGCGACATGGCAGATGGTGCGCGCAAGGTGGTCGCCTTGGTCAAAGGACAGGTGAGCTGACCATGGCGATTCTTGCTGACAAGAAGACGCGAGCGGTGGTCCAGGGTCTGACCGGCGCGGCCGGGACTTTCCACGCCAAGCAGATGCGCGAATACGGCACTCCGATCGTGGGCGGCGTGACCCCAGGCAAGGGCGGCATGGTGCACGAGGGCTTCCCGGTATTCGACACCGTCGCGCAAGCGGTGGCCAAGACAGGCGCCAACACCAGCGTGATCTTCGTGCCCCCGCCCGGCGGCGCCGACGCGATTCTGGAGGCGGCCCAAGCGGGTATCGAACTCATCGTGTGCATCACCGAGGGTATCCCCGTACTGGACATGGTTCGGGCGAAGCGGGTGCTTGATTCCTCACTATCGTCATGGGAACCCTCAGAGGGTTCGCAAACCCTCCCGCGATGGTCCGCCGCCGGCGGAGCCGGCGGTCTCCCCACGCGTTGCAACTTGGTCGGACCAAACTGCCCGGGCGTGATCACGCCGGGCGCTGCCAAGCTGGGCATCATGCCCGGCTACATTCACAAGCCAGGCTCCATCGGCATCGTCTCGCGATCGGGCACATTGACCTACGAAGCAGCTTTCCAGATCACCGAGCTGGGCCTGGGACAAAGCACCGCCGTTGGGATCGGCGGCGATCCGGTCAAGGGCATGGATTTCATCGACTGCCTGTCGCTGTTCGAGGAGGATCCCCAGACCAAGGCTGTGCTGCTCATCGGCGAGATTGGCGGCACCTCCGAAGAAGAAGCCGCGGCCTTCATCAAGGCCAACATGAAGAAGCCAGTGGCTGCCTTTGTCGCGGGCGTGACCGCGCCCCCCGGCCGCCGTATGGGCCATGCCGGCGCTATCATCAGCGGCGGCAAGGGACTGGCCTTCGACAAGATCGCGGCCCTGCGCGAAGCCGGCATCGCCATCGCGCCCACGCCCGCGGATCTGGGCTCGACGGTAGCAAAGCTGATTTCCTGACTGCGGTGGATTGGCTTGGTTGACCGGCCTTCCGGTCCAGCGCCGCTCGGCCCGCGTGAGCGATAGCGGTAGCGTGAG
>PMBY01000212.1 GCA_003153875.1 Myxococcales bacterium
TCCACGCAATTGATGGGGTGCTGGTCCAAGCCTCGTTTTCCCCAGGTGCAGTACGGACTCCATTTGCTTCTCTCTTCGGACTTGATGTCCTTCCAGTCGACAGTCGCACTGGGGGGCGGGCAACCGCCGTCCTGGACGCAGGCGCGAAAGCCAGCGACCGTCACCTCAGTCTTGTCAATGCAGAAGGCCGACAGGGTCACCTTGTGTACTGGCTTGGCATAGTCCGGATCCCCCATCCAGAACGTGCCGCCCGGGATGGGAACCTGGTTGGTCGCACAGCCGTGCACCGATGCGGGCGCTGGGCGCGACGGCGCGCGAGTCCCGAGTGCCGGCTCCGTCTCTTGCGGGCCCAGCGGCGCGGCCGGTCGAGGTCCCACGTTGCTAGCCACCAGATTCCGACCTTTTTCGCGCAGCTGGCGCAGGAGTTCTATTTGGCTCTTGGCCTCGATCTGGTCCGTGGCCAGCAAGCTGCCCCCCTTGGTTTCGTGCAGCTTCAGGGTGACCACAAAGGCGGCATCGATCTGCACCACCGAGCCAGACACGACGAAGTCCGCGCCGATGTTGCGCGCGGTCTCCACCTCGCAGTCGCCCTCACTGCAGTCCTTCTTTCCCATATCCTTGAGCAGCACCATCATGTTTTCGCGGGTCATGACCTGAACCCGTCGCCCGGCCAGCGCTTCGACCGCTCCGCCGCGAACCGCGTCGGCGAAGGTGTCCAGCACGTCGCCCCTGATGGACGCGCCCTTGAATTCCAGCACGGCCAGCCGCTTGACTGTGGTCTGCGAAATCGCGGGCTGGCCGACCAGCACCGCGAACGCAAGACCGATCAAGGTGGCCCAGCATGTCGATCGAGGAAGAACCGCCATGCCGGTACTGTCTCACGTCGCCAACGACCCTCGCAAGACCATGACGCGACGACCGCCTCTAGCTCGCCGCTAGCTCGCCGCTGCCGAACCCGCCCAGACTAGGCTACACTCTCCCTATGAGCCGGCCGTGTTTCTGCGCTCAAGTCGTCCTGACGGCTTGCCTGACACTGGCGGCCGGCTCCTGTGGCAGGGGCCTTTTCACCACAAGCCCTGTGCCCACCGGCGACGGCGGCTTTCCAGCCGACGAAGCGGCTCCGCCAGGTGACGACGGGCCGGGGTTGCCTGCCGCCGATGCGCATTCCGACCAGCACTTGCTACCGGACGCCACGGTGGATACTGCAACGGTGGACACTGCAATGGATGTTCCGGTCGATGGTCAGGTAGACGTCTTCGTGCCAGACAGTGCCCCGGATGCCCTCGCGCCAGGGGCTAGCATCACGAAACCCCTCGACTCCCCCCCGGGCTTCGTCACACTCGGCGACGCGACGGTCGGCGCCACGTTCACTGTAACGAGAGGAACCTTTGCCCAGCAAACCAACGTCACCTTGAGCCTGGTCACCCTGGCCCCGCCCGACGACGATGCCGGGCTGGCAGCCCCCAGCGGGGCGATCGGGCCGGTGTTTTCTCTAAGCAAGACCGATACCCAGGGGTTTGATGCGACCTTGCAGAATACAGCCACTTTGGCGCTGACCTTTTCGTTGGCTGACTCCTCCATCCCCACGGAGCGGGTGAGGCTCGGCTACTTCGACACCCATTCCAATCCCAATCTTTGGATCGCCGTCTCGACATCGTCGTACGATCCAGCAGCTCGGGTCCTAACCGGAGAGGTCTTCGAGTTCTCCGGAACACGGCTGTTTGCTCCGGTCGAATCTTGCCTGAGCGGCGAAGCCTGCGCCGGACTTCAGACCTGTCGGGGTGAGGCCTGCCAGTGACAGTGTCGCCTTTGAATGGGGGCCAGGCGCTTGCGCGGATGCAGCCGGTGCGACCACCTGCGACCCGCGTCACGTCGCGGTCCTTGCGCGCGCGCTGGCTGCGGGCTATGAATTCTTCTTCGTTCGGGCGCGTAGCTCATCTGGATAGAGTACCGGCCTCCGAATCCAACTGATGCGATGCGTCCTGATTAGGCCGAGCGCTCACCTGAAACAAAACGCCGGCTTACGGCGGTGAGAGACGCCGCATGATACCCTGGAATTATCGCCTTTGGGGGACAGTTGGGCAGAAAACAGGCAGAGCCGCGCCCGGTTGAACTGCTCAAACGGAGCTGGGCGGCGACCCGACGGATGCTTTGACGAGGGAGCACAGTGTGCCCCCCGAGCACCAAGCAGGATGCCCTGCAACGCCCGTTGCTGACTGACGTGGTCGCTGAAAAACATCGTATAGAATTGCGGCGCGGGTTCGGCGGCGCGCCCAGGCCGCTGACGGCAGATCGTTGACAGACGCAGCCAGCCTCGGCAGAGGAGTGGAATCATGAGCGACGCAGAAATCGTAGTGGCCGGAGCGACCGGTGACCTCGGCGGACGCATCACCAAGGCTCTGCGCGAGCAGGGCGCCCGTGTGACAGCTCTGGTTCGCCGTGGTGCCGCACCCGCCAAGACCGAGCGGCTACAGGCGCTCGGCGCGACGATCGCGAGTGTTGATCTGAGCAGCCAGTCCGAAGTGGTAGGGGCTTGCGCAGGCGCTTCCTGCGTCGTCTCCGCTTTGGCAGGACTCCGGGACGTGGTCGTGGACGCGCAGACGGCCCTCCTCGAGGGAGCGATCAAGGCAGGCGTGCCACGCTTCATCCCCTCCGACTACTCGATCGACTTCACGAAGTTTCCGGCCGGGCAGAATCGAAACCTCGACCTCCGCCGGGAGTTCCATCAGCGCCTCGACAGGGCCGGGATCTCCGCAACCACGATCTTCAACGGGGCCTTCGCCGACATGCTTGCAACTGGCCAGATGCCCGTGATCCTCTTCAAGCTGCGGCGGGTCGTTTATTGGGGAAACGCCGATCAACGCATGGACTTCACCACCATGGACGATACGGCCGCTTTCACGGCGAGGGCGGCAATGGATGCCAGCACGCCGCGCTTTCTGCGAATCGCTGGCGATCAGCCCAGCGCCCGTGAGCTCGCCGCGGTGGCCAGTGAGGTGACCGGAAACCGGTTCCGGCCGCTGTGGGCCGGCAGCCTCGGCATGCTGGGCATGATGATCAAGGTCGCACGCACGATCGCGCCCGCCGGCGAGAAGGATCTCTACCCCGCATGGCAGGGAATGCAGTACATGCGCAACATGCTCGACGGCCGGGCGAAGCTGGAGCCACTCGACAACGATCGCTATCCCGCTATCCGCTGGACGACGGTGCGTGACGTGCTGAAACGCCACTTCGGCCGTCCGTAGTCGCGTCTCAGCAGCTTCAGCGACCCGTCGCGCCCCGGCGTCCATTGCGACACGCAGCTTGTCGCCGAGGCCGTCGACGCGGCTCAAAACGCCATGAGCCTTCGAGACAACGGCACGAATAGTGAACCGTCGCCGGGGGTGGCCCCGGGGTGGCCCCTCTGCGGAAAGCGCCGACGGTGGAATACGCTGCCCGCGTGGCAGAGATGCCGTTCGGCGGTTTCCTGGTGTCGACCTCCCTTCCCTCGCCGGATGACTCGCACCGCTTGACCGGGGTTGTGTGGCCCGGCCCCTGGTCCGACAGCGAGCCCGTTTCGCGGCGGCCCGTCTTGTGCTATCTCGTGTGCAGGGCTATCGATGACCAGGAACCGTCTTCCCAACTCGCCGCTCGCGCAAGTGTCGTGCGAGATTCGGTTTCACGGTGAACTCGCTCTCTACGAAGCCTGGGGGCGCTTTCAGCGCGAGGTTCGGGCGGAATTCCCCAAGCTGTTCGTGCCGGTGGCGGCAAACGGGGTACCTCCGCTTACGCAGCCGGCGAGACTTGTGAGTACGGATGGGGCTGACTCTCTTCTGCTTGCCATCAACTCCTTCGCTTATTCGACGGAGCGGTACCAGGACTTCCCTACCTTCCGTGAGAAGTTCTTGAGAATGCGGGACATCTTCTGCCGGCATGCGACACTCACTGATCTGACGAGGTTCGGGCTTCGATACATCAACATCCTCCCGCCGTCCGGTGACGACGGGATGCTGGGGAATCGCATTCATCCATGCCTGACGCTGGAACTCACTGGCCTAGCGGCACCAGCGGGACCTTGGACAAACCAGCCGCAGATCGTGGTCGAGAGGACTGCCGGGAGATTCACTCTTCGGGCCGCTCTTCTCTCTGCAGTGCCCGTCGGCCTTCCAGGGGGCGCCGGGATGAGCGTTCCCCTTGGGCTACTACCAGGCGTGCAGCTCGACCTCGACTGCTATCTGAACAACCCCGGACCAGTGCAGGGTGTCGCCGCACTCCTGGACGAGGCGCACGCCGCCATAGATGCGGCTTTTTTTGGTATGATTACAGGCGAGTATCATAGTTACCTAAAAGGGAGCGCTGACGGATGATGAACGCCACCGTAGAACGCTGGGCCGGCGAACTCACCGACGCGGACGGCTTCAGAGACCCCGCGGTTGAGTCTCTGTGTGCGTTGAGGGACAACACCTGGGTGCCGCCCCTCACGTTGCGCGGCGATCTCTGTCCCGTGCGCACGGTGATGTACCTAGCAGAGATCGAGTCGGGGCCGAAGTTCCGCCAGCCCTTGAAAATCGAGGTATCGCCGACGGAAAGTGGGGCGTGTCAGGTCTATTCGGCGGTCCTGGACCTCAGTGGCGTAGGCGATAGCGTGGCTGCGGCAGCAAGCGATCTATCAGGAACGGTCGCATCCTTGTGGGCTGAGTTTTCCGCCACGCCTGCCGAAAAGCTGGCACCTGACGCCCTGGTCTTGTACCAGCGTCTGCGAAGCGTTCTCGCCTGAACATGATCCGTTCCGTCTCGGGCGCTACGGTTCGTCGAGCCCTGCGCGACAAGGGATTTCGCGATCCTGTGCACGGGTCAGGACGTGACCACGAGATGTTCTTCCTCCACGTCGACGACAAGAAGACTGCCTTTTTCGTGAAGCTGTCACGCGGCGCGAACGAACTGCGCGTGGACGAGATCAAGAACAACGCCCGCAACGTCGGTGTCCTCGGCGATGAACTCTATCGAATCGTTTGCTGTGAATACAATGCCCAGCAGACACTGGCGGTCTACGGTCGATCCAGCCACCGAAGGCCCCCAACGTAGCGAGCACGCCGACCCCGGCTGATACCAAGGTACCAAGGACCCAAGCCCATCGGGTGGCCAAGTCGTTGGGCAAATGCGGCTGCTGGATCGTCGGAGGCTTTGATTCGAGGGAAGGCCACCGGCGATCAAAGGCTGGTCTCCGCAAGGGTGGCGGTCATCCCACGAAGGACAGTCGCCACATCGACCAGCTTGTCCGGCGGAATGCGCTTCCATTCTGGGGCTTTGCCATCTCCCCCCGAGGCCGAATCCACGGACCCTGGCGTCAGATCAGCACGGCCTCAGAAAATGCCACCTACGCACCGACGAACGTGGTCGAAGCCATTGCCCGTCGGAACCTGGACGTAGATGGCCTCGCCGTGCTGCCTCTGGTTTGTGGCGAGATGCACAGCAGGCCGATCAGGACAAGGGTCAAGGAAATTTCGCCGCACTTGGTGCTCGTCTCGGGCCATGCGAGTCACAAGCGTGCGGTCCAAGGAATCCGGACCGTCTACAACGCCAGCGGAGCGGCTGTGGTCCACACGCAGCATCTTGTCCCCTCGACCGGGGGCGCCCACCACTGGATCAATGCCCGCGGACGCGACTTCGCGGAGTCGATAAACAGGTCCAAGAAAGACCTCGGTTCGGCGTTCCTGTTCAACATCGCGCAGAGCTACCGGATGGGTGGCAAGTTGGACCAAGCGGGGGCCGTTCAGCGTTCCCAACTGTGCTCAGGGGGGCTACAGCGCACTGGCGGCAGTGTGGTGTCTTGCTCAAATCGGGGAAAGAAAGGCGACAATCGTCCCGAGCATGGACCTGTCCTTTCGGGGAGGGAAGTCTTTGGAGATGGATCTCGCCCTGTGGCTGCACCAATGGCGCCGTGATGGCTCCGAGAGGGTGCAGCTTGCAGTCGTAGAGTGCAAGTCATTTGGGGGCAACTTTCGGGGGAAGATGCGTGGGTTGTTCGAGGCGAAGGATGTCCAGCGGATGCGAAAACTCGCGAAGTTGGCTCCTGGAACGGTCCTCGTCTTCGCCACCTTCCGCGACGGCCTTTCCTCGACAGAGAAGAAACGCCTCGCGGCGCTGGCCAAGTGGGGGCGAGGTCGCCCCCGGGACAGCGAGTGGAAGTCTCCCGTGATAGTCCTCACCGCGCGCGAGCTGTTTTCATTTTCGCCGCCCCCGTATTGCTGGCGCGAAGGCAACGCCGATGCGGGACAGGTTGCGCAGACCGACCAGACCTTGGATGATCTTGAAGCTGTCGCCGACGCAACCCAACAGCGCTACCTGGACATGGAACCGTACGCTTCGTGGAGGGAGAGATGGGCGCGGGGCAGCTCAGGAACGTCGTTCTCGGACGCCAAGCATGGTTTGTAGCCTGAATGTCATCATCGATCTTGTTGCCCAGCTGCCATTTGCCCAATACGACTGCAGCGGGAAAGAATATCCAGGAGAACAAATGCCCATCACCGACCCGAACCCACCTGCTTTCCGCGCGCATGGACCACGGCGATCATGCAACTTGCTGCGCGAACGTCGATTCCGATGTATCTGTCCATAGTGGCCCTCCTTGCTTGGGGCGCTTGCGCTCATAGGACTTCCCGAGATGCACGACGCCATGTCCAATACCGATGATTCCTCCAACGTCCACGTCAGGTTGGACAAGTGGCTGTGGGCGGCGCGTTTCTTCAAGACGCGATCGCTGGCGGCGGAAGCGGTGGACGGGGGAAAGGCGGATCTGGGGGGCGAGCGCGCCAAGCGATCACGCGTGGTGGCCGTTGGCGATGTCATCACGATTCGCCGGCCGCCCTTTTCCCAAACCGTGGTGGTGCGCGGGGTTTCCGGTACCAGGGGATCAGGCACGGCCGCGGCCACTCTCTGGGAAGAGACCACAGAGAGCCGCCAAGCGCGCGAGCTGCTGGCGTTCCAACTGAAGAACGCGTCCACTCTGACCTTCGACACCGGAGGACGTCCCACGAAGCGCGACCGTCGGGAAATCCAGCGGGTCAGGAACAAGTGGCCATAGGCCCGCAGGGTAGTGCCAGTGTGGAGCGGAGCTTCAAAAACCGCGCCTTATGTCGAGCCCAAGGCGGGCTAGTGAGAGAGCGTCTTCACTTTGCTCGCCCATTCTCAACGCGTAGCCATCACCGTCGCGGATCTGCCCTCAGGGGACTCCGGTGAGGTCGGCTAGCCTTTCTTCCGTGGAGGTGCTGGCTTGGTCAATTGAGCCGGCTTTGCCCACTGGAGAATGCCGGTCGTCAAGGGGTCGACTTCAGTGTATCACCACACCTCGCAGCAACCGTGCCGAACAATCTGGTTTGCGGTCCTGCCATCCAGGGGTTGTTTGTTTCTCAAGTGCCAGCGACGGCATTCACGCCCCGATTCACAGGCCCTTCAGGTTGCCTCGGCGGAGGCGGTTGCAAACAGCGCAGCCGCTTCCTCGGCCCCGAGCTGCTTGAGGTAGTGGCCCAGCGCTCGGAGGAACTCCACCATTGTTCCACTCGGCACCTGATGAATCTCCACGACGATTGGCCTTCCCTGTGTCCTACAGGTGGAAGTTGCACCTTGCACCAGCCTTCAGGCGAATGAAGCCCCAAGAAGTTGACGCGGCCAAGCTGCGCAGGTTCATCGAAGGCAAGCTGGCCGAGGGGTTGAGCCCCACGACGGTGGGCCATTGCATACGCCAGTTGAGCACCTTCTACGCGGACATCATCGAAGCTGGCCACGCCCCATCCAACCCGGTGGCCAGCCTGCCCCGTTCCACCCGGAGACTCTACAAGTCCATCTACGACACGCGGTCAACGCCCTTCCTTGAACGACCGGCAGACATCCGGCGCCTCTACCTGGCCATGGCGGAGCCATACAACATCATCTTCATCTTGGGCGAACAGACGGGCTGCAGGGTGGGGGAAATCCTCGGCATGGACTGGAGGGACATCGACCTACCGGGCAGGAAGATCCACGTCCGCCAACAGATGCAGGACGGCAAGCTCTGCGTGCTCAAAGACCGCGAGTCGCGGATCGTTCCGCTAGCTACGTCGCTAGCTACGTCGCTGGCACCCATCCTCGAAACCTGGAAGTTGAAGACCGGCGGCGTGGGACCACTCTTCACGCCGAAGCACCCCACACGCGCCGGACGGCCCGACCTTGGGAGCCCTGCCCAATTCATCCGCCCAGAGACAGTTCATAGGGCGCTGGCCGCGGCGTTGAAGGCCTGCGATCTTCCCAAGCTCACGCTATACCAAGCGACAAGGCACACGTTCGCATCGCAATGGGTGATGAACGGCGGAAGCGTGGAAGTGCTCGCCAAGATTCTGGGCCATTCTTCAACGTCCACGACCGAGCATTACGCGCACCTTGCCCCGGACTTTTTCGGAGCCAAGGCTTTCGACATGGTGGCGGTGGATCTTTCCAAACCGGCAGCGGCTGTGCTATCTCTGCACGACGTTGCCGCTCCACTTAGGCTGAGAACAGGAACGGCGCGGGGAGACATCGCAGAGCATGAGTCAGCGCAAGTAACTGAAATTAAAAGAGAAAGGGCGCGTAGCTCATCTGGATAGAGTACCGGCCTCCGAAGCCGGGGGTAGTGGGTTCGAGTCCCGCCGCGCCCACCAAAGTTCTACGGCTTGCGCAGGCTGGTCGCCCTCGATCCGGCGCGGGCAACCAGCGCATAGACCAC
>PMBY01000237.1 GCA_003153875.1 Myxococcales bacterium
GGGGCCCACTCGTGGCCGCGGCGCGCATGCAGGTAGCGCCCGTGCGTCCAGACGTAACGGTGGTGCCGCCAGCCGTAGTGGCCGCTGTCCCAGACGTGGCCCCGACGCTCCACCACGCGCTCTTCGCGCGCGGCCGGCGGCTCGTCGCGCCCGGCGTGAATGATCAGCACTGCTGCCTGCGCCGTTGGAGCCGCCAGCGCCGAAATTCCCAGGCTCGAAAGCGCCAACCCTGCCAGTCCCAATTTCCAATTCGTCATGGTGTCCTTTCTTTGCCGCTCCTCAAGGAGCGACAAAACTTGTTGGCGCGTCCCTCGACGAGCGCGCAGTCATCGTCCGCGACCACATCGACTTACAGCACCTTCCGGGCCAACAACGCGATCGCAGTGAGTTCGAGCGCTTGCGGCCGTCTGCCCTTTCCGCGAGCGGCGCATTCAATCAAGATGGAGGCGCGACTCATTCAGTTTGAATGAGGGCCGACGCGGAACGCGAGCCTGCTTCAGGATGCTCATCACGTGGCCAGGGTTGGAATCGGGGCGGATGAAGCGCAAAGGACATACGAAGCTGATGTCGATGTCGTGCCGGCCTCTTCTGCGCGCCTGCCTCGACGAAGCGCCGCGGAGCCGCAGTTAAATCGAAACCCCACCAAAATTGGTGGGGGACATGGGGTGGCTCCGGAGGAGGGATTCGAACCCCCGACCCGGCGGTTAACAGCCGCCTGCTCTGCCGACTGAGCTACTCCGGAATGTGGAAGGCGATGATTATGGGCAGCCGCGCTTTGAGGTCAAGCAGTTCGAGACGGCGACGGTACGATAGGGTCGTGACGCGGTTCATTTTCCTGCCGGCCCGTTGGGCGGCGGAACTGCACCTGCCGTAGGATGAGGCACCATGACCGGGCCGGGGGGCGGCCGCCACTTCAGTATGCGGACGGCATTTTCGAAATAGATCTTGCGCAAGATCGCCTCAGGCAGCCCCACGCCGTCGATCTTCCAGCGCCCCTGGATGGGCGTGGGACTTTCGAACTGCTTGTCGCGCGTCTCAAAGTAACGCCAGGTCGAGGTGAAGTAGCGGGCCTCGTCTTCCAAGGTGGGCGGATTGGCGCCGTTCGAGCCATACATCATGCCGTCCTGTTCGGCCGCGACGCCCAGGTCGGTGCCGAACAGGATGCGGTCCTGGTACTTCTCATAGAAGAGCCGCATCTTAGCCGCGTCCTGGCGCCCAATCTCAGGCACGCGTGCGGCGGTGTCGATGTACAGGTTGGGGTACTTGTCGAGCATCTGCGCCACGTGATCCGGATCCTCGGGATCGTTGCCGAAGTGCACCCCGATGAAGGTGGTTTTGGGGTGGCGGGCCACGCGCCGCTCGAAGGCCGCGTAGAGATCTTCCCACGACGGCACCGGCTGGCCGCGGAAAGACCATTCGGGGTGCGCCTGCAGCTCGTCCCAGCGTTCATTCTTGGGGTCGGCAGGCAGCCAGAAGGCCTTGGGATCGCCCGTGTGTATCGCCACCGGCATGCCCAGCTCGCCCGCCTTTTCAAACAAGGGATCCAACCCCGGGTCGTCCACCGGAAGCGCGCGCTTGCCGTCGGGCGTGGGATAGCCGAGCCCCAGGCCCTTGGGGATCTTCAGGCCGATGGCACCGAGCTGCTTGGAGAGCACCAGTTCCTCCGCCATGACGTTGCCGTAGTCGGCGCGCACGCCCTGATTGGCCATGCGCAACGCCTTCATGAAGCCGGCGTTGGCGAAGACAGCGATCCGTCCCCCCGAAGCGCGGGCCGCGGCAAGCTGAGTTTCCAGCGCGTGGTGCGGCGGGCCCGGGCTCATGCCCGACAGGTTCACCATGCCGGCGATGCCCCAGGTCTCCATGATCTGCAAGGCGCGCTCGACGCCGTCTGGACTGATGTGAGTGTGCACATCGATGCGGGCGAAACGCGCCACTCCCGGCGCAGTCGTCGCGGACTGCTTTTTCCCGCGCCACATATGGGCCATGGTTCCGGCCACGCCCAACGCACCCAACGCCAACAACAACAGCACCACTCCCGCCACACCCCACGCCGACCGCCGGGAACCAGTCATGTTCACGGCATCCTACAACTTCTCGGGCTGGTCGTTCGCTGGTGCAGGCGGCGCCTCGGGCGGCGCGGCCGACGACTCGGCAGCCTGGCCCTTGACCTTCTTCAACTTGGCGAACACGCCAAGCGTCTGCAGGTTGCCATCCTTCACCCAGGAACTCGATCGGCTGACGCTGCTCTCATACGACAGATATCCGGGCCTGCGGATAGTCACCGTGTGAGGCTTGTCTATGTCCAAGATGCGCCGCTGGAAAGGCGTCTGCCCCATGGGCTCGCCGTCGATGAGAACCTGCGCTCCAGGCGGCAAGGACCGCACTTTGACCAGATACACGATCTCGCTCGGTCCGGCGGGAGCTGGCGCGCTGAGCGCCGGGGAAGATGCGGGCTTGCTCGGTGTCTTCTTGGCCGATCCTGCCGCCGCACCCGGGTGCTTGGCAGCTTCGGCGGTTTCCACTGGTTTCGCGGCCTCAACCGGCTTCGCGCCTTGAACTAGCTTCGCGGCCTCAACCGGCTTGGCAGCCACGACCACCTCTGGCTTGGTCTTGGCTGGCGCTGCCGTCGGCTCCGGGGTCGGGAGTTTCGCCGCGGGCTTGACCGGCACAGCTTCCGCCGGAGGCGGTGTCGGTGCAGCGGCTGGCTGGCTGGGCTGGCCCACCTTGGGTACTGCAGGTGCGGCAACGGGAGAGGGCACGGGCTCGGCCGGCGCGGGACGCGACGCAGGCGCCACCGGGGTCTGCCACGGCTTGGTCTGCATCAGATAGACGCCCGCAAACGCCAGCCCTGCCGCCACGATGCCCACCACGATCAACTTCTTGCCCTGCCCGCCGGATTTCTTGGCCAACAGATCCGGGACGTCCTCCCCGAAACCCTGCGCGTCCCCGAACACCGGGCGACCAGCATCGCCCACAGCAGGTGCTGGTGCTTGGGCGAGCATGGCTTCCGGCGGAGCGGCCGTTTCTTCGGTGTGTTCTGCGGACGTCTCGACTGGGGCCGCACTGGCACCGTCTGTCATCTTCATCGCTCGATCAAGCCAACTCTGCCCTGCCGCGGGCGAAGCAACCGGCTCTGACGGCGGCGGAAGATCGGCGACCTGGGCGCTGTCGCCGAGTGGGAGATCCAGGCTCGCGGGCCTCAACTCGTCGCCCGCGCTCTGGGGCCGGCCCTGCTCGGTTGCGGCCGCTCGCGCGGCAATAGCTGCAGCAGATGGAACCGTCGCGCTGGCGTCTTCACTAATGTCGATGGGTTCGGACCACGACGGGTCAGCCGGGCTGGCAAGCTGAGAATCCGTGTTCGTGTCGTCCAAGGTCGCCTTGGGTGCCGCGTCCTCGGCTGGTGGCTCGCCCGCTGCAGCGCCGTGCGCCTTGTCTAGCGAATCAAAATAGAAGCTGGGCGCTCGGTCGGCAATCTCGGTCTTGCCGCCTGAAGCGAACTCATCGAACGTGTCGGACGGGCCTCGGCTGGAAGGCTGCGCAGCAACGGGCTTGGCTGGCGTGGGGCGGGCCACCAACGGCGGAGGCGTTGCGGGCCGGGCCGCCGGTCGCGGCGGCGCAGCAGCAGCAGGACTTTGGGGAGGTGTCGCGGTCGGGCGATCCCCGCGCCGGGCCTTGACAGCCAATATCTGCTGGTGAGTCTGCTGGCTCTCGGGCGCCAGCTGATCGAAACGCACCCCCATGCCGGGAATGCTGCCGACACGCGACGGCTCCGGTTCGCGAACCCACACCACCGTGCCCAAGCCCGCCATCAGCGGACTGCCGTCGGCCAGGCTGAAATCGAAATGCAGCGATGACCCGACGGCCAACGGCTGCTTGGTTCGGATGAAGATGCCTCCCGCGCTTACGTCTGCGCCGTAGCGCGCGACGAAATCATCGAGGCTCGCGCTCTTGAACTTGATCCGAAGTGTGATCGGGATGCCTTCTGGGCTTGACGGCTCGGCCATGGCGGTTTTCCCTAGTCGGGAATCGGTCTGAGGTTACGCCGACCTTGAGTTTCCTTCAATTATTGATTGGTAGCCCATTCTTCCGGCGCGGCGTCCTGCCCGCGATCGGTCTGGGTCTGTTTGCCACAAGCGCGGCGGCAGAAGGAAAAGCTGGCATGAATGGTCTGCACGCCGCGTCTGGCATGGTGGCCTCCGATTCACGGTTGGCTTCGCAGGCCGGCGCCCGAGTTCTGGCCGCGGGCGGGAATGCCGCCGATGCAGCNNGATTTTCGCGAGACTGCACCCGCGGCCCTGCGCCCCGATCTGTTCTTGCGGTCTGGGACAATCGATCGATCCCTTTCGGTTCGCGGCGGCTTGGCGGTCGGCGTGCCCGGCGAGCCGTCCGGCCTGGCCGAGCTGGTGCGCCGGTGGGGCAAGCGGCCCTTCGCTCGCTGCGTGGAGCCGGCCGAGACGCTCGCGCGCGGTTTTCCGGCATCAGCGTGGCTGGTCGAGCATGTGGCCGACGAGCTCAAGCAGTCGCCGGACGCCGCCAGTTTTCTTTCTCGCGTGCTCGCGCGCAAGCACGGCACCCTGGCCCAGCTTCGCGCTGGCGATCTCGTGCGGCGGTCCGAGCTGGCCAACACCCTCGCGCGGCTGCGCCGCGAGGGCGCCGTCGCCTTCTATCGAGGCGAGATAGCCGACGCCATCGTCACCGCCGTGCGGAACGCGGGTGGCGTGCTCGACCGCAACGATCTGGCTGGCTATGCGCCAATCGAGCGAGCTCCTCTGCTGACCACATTCCGCGGCCGGCGCATCTTCGCCCTACCGCCACCGTCGGCGGGCGGGGTGATCATGTTCGAAGTCCTCGGCATTCTCAGCGAGCGCATGAAGTCCTGGGATCCCATCCCGGGCGGCCCGCAGGATCCGGCCTACCTGCACCTGCTGGTTGAGGCCCTGAAACACGGCTTCGCCGACCGCAGCCGCTTTCTCGGCGATCCCGCGTTCGTCGATTTACCGCTGTCACACCTGCTCGATGCCTCCTACCATCGCGAGCTGCAAACCCGCATCCAGCCCAGCGGTACCCTGGCCCCCGAGCGCTACGGCACGACTCCATCGTCAGCCACTGCCCCGGCCCGCGATGCGGGAACCGCCCATATTTCGGTGGTGGACCGCGAAGGCAACGCCGTCGCGCTGACCACCACCATCAACCTGGAATTCGGCGCACACCTGGTGGCCGGTCGTACCGGTGTGCTGCTCAACGATGAAATGGACGATTTCTCGCTGGCGCCCGGCCTGCCCGACGCGTTCGGGCTGGTGGCAGGTGACGCCAACCTGCTCGCGCCGGGCAAGCGGCCGCTCTCCTCCATGTCGCCCACCATTGTCTTGGGCGAGCACGGCGTGGAGTTGGTCTTGGGCGCGGCCGGCGGCCCGACGATAATCTCGAGCACCGTCGAGGTGCTGCTCAACGCGCTGGTTTTCGGCATGGATGCACAAGCCGCAGAGGCCGCGCCTCGCGTACATCACCAGTGGAGCCCAGACCTGCTTTGCTACGAGCCCGCCTTGCCGGTGCCCGTCGTCGATTCGCTGCGCGCCAAGGGCCACCACCTGGAAGCCCGGGACAAGATCGGAAAGGTCAATCTCGTGATTCGCGGCAAAGCCGGGCTGGAGGCCGCGGCCGAGCCTCGTTCCGGAGGCGCACCGGCGGGATATTGAAAGGTGCTATTCTTGTGCAGCCCGAACGAAATTCGTATGAAGAGGAGAAACCGTTATGTCGATTGAACTGTTCAGTCTCAAGGACAAGATCGCGCTCGTCACCGGCGGAACCCACGGCATCGGCATGGCCATCGCCAAGGGCCTGGCCCAGGCAGGCGCCAAGATCTGCGTGAACGACATCTTTGCCGACAAGCTGGAAGCCGCCAAGCAGGAATACAAGAAGAACGGCATCGACGCCTACACCCTGGTCTTCGACGTCACCAAGGAAGAGGACGTGGATCGCGGCATCAGCCAGATCGAAAAGGACGTGGGACCGATCGACATCCTGGTGAACAACGCGGGGATCATCAAGCGCATCCCCATCCTCGACATGAAGGTCCAGGAATACAAGGACGTGATCGAGATCGACCTGGTCGCGCCCTTCATCATCTCGCGCCGGGTGGCCCCGTCCATGATCAAACGCCGGGCCGGCAAGATCATCAACATGTGCTCGATGATGAGCGTGTACGGCCGCAACTCGGTGAGCGCCTACGCTTCGGCCAAGGGCGGCTTGAAACTGCTCACCCAGAACATGTGCTGCGAATGGGCCAAGTACAACGTTCAGGTCAACGGCATTGGACCGGGGTACATCGCGACCACGCAGACCGAAGCCATTCGCGTGAACGGCCATCCCTTCAACAATCTCGTGATGACGCGCACTCCGGCCGGCCGCTGGGGCGCGCCCGAGGATCTGGTAGGAGCGGCGCTGCTTCTCGCCTCCAAGGCCGGAGACTATATCAACGGCCAGGTCGTGTACGTGGACGGCGGAATCCTCGCCAACTTCGGCTATGTGGCGGGCGAGAACGACGTGAAATAGATTCTCGGAGGGCGATCGGATCGCGTTGACTGCCGACGGCCTAGATTGTAGGGTTCCGCCCCGGAGTCATGGCTTCGATCCCCCAAACGCCCACGACTGGCGAGGCCAGCGCCACCGCGCAGGTCACCACCCTTCTTGGCCGAGGCAGCGAATTCGAGGGAAAGCTATCCTTCGAAGGGACCGTCCGCGTGGACGGCAAGCTGTCCGGCGAGATCTTCACCGAGGACGTGCTCATCGTCGGTGAGGGCGCGGAAGTCAACGCCGAAGTATCGGTCGGCTCTATCGTGATTCAGGGCACCGTGCGCGGCAACATCGTGGCCAAGCGGGGCGTTGAGATTCACACCCCGGGCCGGGTGCGCGGCAACATCAACACCCCGTCGCTCTTCGTCGAAAAGGGAGTCTTGTTCGACGGCCAGTGCCAGATGGAGCCGGGCGGCCCCGCGCCCGAGCCGCCGCATCGGCCCGCAGGCAAAGCCAGCAAAGCGGGCGGCAGCGCCCCACCCGCCCCTCCCAACAGCTAGCCGCCGGGGTCGACCCAGCCGTGACGACACTTCGCTGTCTCCTCGAAGTCACTCCCGACAACGGCAGCGTGCCGCAAGCCGGGGAGCAACAACTCCTCGACATCGACAGCACGGTGTTCGTCATGCTGGGGCTGTTCTTGCTCTTGGCTTTTATCCTGACCCGGTGGCTGTGGAAGCCGTACCTGCGCGTGCGCGACGAGCGCGTGCGTCGGGTCGAGGGCGCGCTCACCGAGGCTGAGCGTCTCGATGCCAACAGCGCAGGCCGCCTGGCGCGCATCGAGGCCCAGTTGGCCGAGACACGCAAGGCTGGCAATGCCGAGCGCGCTCAAATGCGAGCGCAGGCCCTGGTGCGCGAGCAACAGATCCTGACTGAAGCGCAGGCGGCCGCGCACAAGATGCTGGCTGAGGCGCGCANNTTTTCTGCCTCTGGCAGCCCTGCTCGTCTTGGGCGCTGGTGCTGTCCGCGCCGAGGACCACCCGATCCTGACCGAGCCCGTGTCCGGGTCGTTTGATCACGAGCCATCGCAGTCTGGTACGGCCCCCGCAGGAGGCGAGCCCACGTCTGGCCACGCTTCCGAACACGCCACGGGCCACCCGGAACATGGCGAGCACGCCGGCGTCGACGCCAAGACCCTGGCGCTTCAGCTTCTCAATTTCGGCGTGCTGCTCTTCATTCTCGTCTGGTTCGGCGGCCGCGCCCTGAGCAAGGCTTTCCGCGGTCGGCACGATCAATTGAAGACCGCCATCGAATCAGCCGCCAACCAGCGCGCGCTGGCCGAACAGCGTTTTCGCGAGCAGGACGCCCGCCTGGCCAACTTGGAACAAGAGCTGACTGCCCTGCGCGCAGCCGTGAAGGAAGAAGGGATGCGCGAGCGGGTCCGTCTGCTGGCAGGAGCCGACGAGAAGGCCAAGCGCATACAAGATGAGACGCGCTTCCAGCTCGACCA